>CAVGRN010000001.1:0-104848 GCA_963631545.1 Paludibacteraceae bacterium
ATTGAATCGCCGATTCGTTTTAGTGTGCAACACGGTTTCATCAGGGAATTGTCAGCGTAGCAGATAGTCTTCAATGATAATGGCGACGCCGTCTTCGTCGTTGGTCAGTGTTACGATGTCAGCGGCGTCTTTCACGGGCTGTTGAGCGTTGCACATTGCCACGCCGAGGCCGGCAAACTCAATCATAGAGCGGTCGTTGAACCCGTCGCCGCAGGCAATCATTTGCCCCTTCTCCATATTCAAATGTCTAAGCAGTCGCTCTAATGAGGCGGCCTTGTCGATGTTTTGCGGCATCACCTCCAAGAAGAAAGGTTCGGAGCGGTAGATGCTGAGACGCTCGCCCATTTTCTTTTTCATCCGTGTTTCCAAAGGTTCCAGAATGGCAGGGTCGCCCACGATGAGGCATTTTGTGACGGGTGCGTGGAATGTCCCGACGAAGTCTTTCACCTCCACCACCTTCATGCGGTTGAGGAATGCTTCGTATTCAACATATTGATTGTCAGGAGTTTCGGTAATAATGGCATCGTCCAAATAGGAGACGATGGAAACGCCTGCTTTTTGGGCTTCGTTGTAGAGGATGGGCAGGGAGCCGTCAGGCAACACCTTTTCGAAAATCACCTCTTTGGTTTGGTAGTTGGTGATTACCGCGCCGTTGAAAGAGAGTATGTAGCCGCCATATTTGTCCAATTCAATCTCGTTGGCTACGGGTTGTATGCCTGGGGTTGGTCTGCCAGAGGCCAAAACCACCACTACACCTTTCTCCTGGGCGGCGCGCAAGGCGTTTTTCGTCCTTGGGGTTATCTCTTTTTTTGAGTTGGTGAGCGTTCCGTCTATATCTAATACTAAGATTTTATATTCCATGATTTTTGAATTTTTTTCGGAATTTCAGACTACGGAAAGTTCCGATTCCATCGGGTTTTTACCGTCTTTTGCCAATTGTGTCAGATGCTGTACGAGCCGTTTGGTCATTGGGAGGAAGAGCCACAGCGAGATGAGGCCGGAGATGAGCGCGCAGAGAAACGGCACGACGTATTCGAGGCTTCCCACGACCATCTCTTTCGTGAGGACGATGCCGCACCATTTAGCGCATTGCCGCACCACGTTGTTGGTCAGCATTTTCGTCATCATGCGCAGGGCGAAACGCTGCACGGCTTGCTTGGCAGCCACCCCCATAGCAGACTTTGCCATTCTCACGGCTTGGTGTTTGCCAATCATCACGGTCGAGACGAGCAGCAGCATCCAATCGGCAGAACCATCGATGTCATCCTTCCCGCTCCGCAGGTTTTTGCATCCGTAGAGGTAAAGAATCTTCTGAAGGATGACGAAGACAAACAGTTGAAACTGAATGAAATCCAAGACGATGGCTAACCACATCAGCCAGCCGGAGGTTGGAATCGCCGCGACGAACGACAGCAGAAACACCCAGAAGGCGTGCCGCCAAACTTCGTGCTTCGCCATCTTTTCTATCTTTTCCAACGGGCAGACGGTGAGCGGACTCCCCGTAAGTGCTTCGTCGAGTTCCTCGTCGCTGAGCGTTTTTCCTAATTTCCGCCTCAGGAATCGTTCTTTGTTTACCTTCACGAAGGGGAACTTCAACCCTGCTTTCAAGGCGGTGTCGTATGCAGACATCGCCTTTTCATACAAAGTTGAAAATATTTCCATATTTAATGGTTGGGGTTATGAGCGTCTTACAGCGACCATTCGTAGCCGTCCTTCGTGTCCTTCACATTGAAGCCGAGGGCGGTCAGTTCGTTTCGTATTTTGTCGCTTGTAGCCCAGTCTTTGTTGGCTTTGGCTTGTTTGCGGATTTCCAAAAGCAAGTCTACCGCGCCTTTGTAAGCCTCGTTGTGGCTGTCGGCGGCCGCTTCCATCTTCAGACCTAAAATGTCGATGATGTAGAGTTGGAAGAGCGATTTCAACTCGTCGAGGTCGGTTGCCGAGATAGTGCCTTTTCCGTCTGCCACGGTGTTGATGGCCTTGGCAACTTCGAAGAAGTGGGAAATGACCATTGGCGTGTTGAGGTCGTCGTTCATAGCCTCCTCGCACTTTTCGCGCAGCCCAGCCACCTCTACGGTAGTGTTGGCAGATGGTGCTATTTTTTGCAGTCTTGCGTAAGCCTCCGTCAGTTTTGTCAGACCTTTTTCGGAAGCGATGAGGGCCTCGTTGCTGAAGTCTACCGTGCTGCGGTAGTGCGCTTGCAGGATGAAGAATCGGATGGTCATCGGCGAGAATGGCTGGCTCAGCAGAGGGTGGCTACCGGTGAAGAACTCATCCAAGGTGATGAAGTTTCCGTATGATTTTCCCATCTTTTTGCCGTTGATGGTGATCATGTTGTTATGCATCCAGTAATGCACAGAGTCTTTGCCGAGGGCGGCAGCCGATTGTGCGATTTCGCATTCGTGGTGAGGAAAAATCAGATCCATACCGCCTCCGTGTATGTCGAATTCCTCGCCTAAGTATTTGGTTCCCATTGTAGAACACTCCAAGTGCCAGCCTGGGAATCCGTCGCTCCACGGCGATGGCCAGCGCATAATATGCTCGGGCTGTGCTTTTTTCCAAAGAGCGAAGTCGAGCGGGCAGCGTTTCTCGTCCTGTCCGTCCAACTCGCGAGTGGTGGCGAGGAGGTCGTCGATGTTCCTACCGGAGAGTTTCCCGTAGTGGTGGTCTTTGTTGTATTTGCGCACGTCAAAATAGACGGAGCCTTGGCTCTCGTAGGCATAGCCGGCGTCTAAGATTTTTTTCGCGAAATCAATTTGCTCGATGATGTGGCCGGATGCGTGCGGCTCGATGCTTGGCGGCAGCACGTTGAGTGCCTCCATCGCTTTGTGGTAGCGGTTCATATAATATTGCACCACTTCCATCGGCTCTTTCTGCTCCAACCGGGCTTTCTTGGCGATTTTGTCTTCGCCGCTGTCAGCGTCGTGTTCCAAGTGTCCCACATCGGTGATGTTGCGCACGTAGCGCACCTTGTAGCCGAGGTGTGTGAGGTAACGGAAAAGTATGTCGAACGTGATGGCGGGGCGCGCATGGCCTAAATGTCCGTCTCCATAAACCGTAGGGCCGCAAACGTACATCCCGACATACGGAGGATTGATAGGTTCAAAACGCTGCTTGCATCTTGTTAATGTGTTATAAATCAAAAGATTACTTTCCATTTTCCGATTTCCTTTTCTGTTTGTATAATATCTGAAACAAGGCAAGACGCATCTGTTCTGCCTTTTATCTGCAAATTTACTTTTTTTCGTGGAGAGATTGGCGCAGTTATTTGAGTTCTTTCTTCATTTCGACGTATGGCAGCACTTCGTAGCCGGCTTTTTGGTAGACGTGCACGGCGTGCTTGTTCTCGTTTTCCACTTCCAAACGGAATATTGAGCCGGGGTATTTCGCCTCGATGTACAGAAAGAATTTGGGAATGATACCCTTCCCGCGGAAATCCGCTTTTAGGTAAAGGTCTTCCAACCACATACACGGTTTGCCGAACTCGGTGGAGAAGCTCTTCGCCACCATTGCATAGCCGGCAATGGTGTTTCCTTCAAAAAAAATGTAGCCTTCGAGGAAGGGGCAGTCGCCGGTGCAGTTGTCGATGTCGGCTTCAAATATCTCGTCGCTCCCGTTGGTGTACACCGCCTCCGAACGGTAGAACACCCTCATCATAGATAGCACCTCTTGCTTGTCGGCTGCCTGCATTTCTCTTATTTCCATATACTTGCGTTATTATGGTTGAATCCCGAAAACCAACACAAAGTCTTTGAACAGTATGTAGTTCAAGGTGAATATCTGCCTTGATTTTTGAGATTTTGTTTCTATATCGATTTTTCCCTCGTTCTTCACGCCGAAGGGCTGCACTGCCATTTCCTTTGAAAATTCTGGCAGTGATTCTTCCGAAAGTTTGAAGGTGGTTTCTTTTGCACACCAGTAGAGTAAAAGTTTCGTCAGGTCATTTCCACATTCATCTGATTCTCTGTCGCTCAGAAACTTATGTTTTATGCGGAGTATCTGTTCCCGTCCTTTTCTTTCGATGTCAATCCCCACTCTCTTCCCCTCTGCCAAAATGACTGCCGCGTAGTGCGACGTGTGCGAGATGCTGATTCTCTTCTCTGGGAAACCGGCGAGGAACGGCTCTCCGTTGGCTTGGTGCCCCACTTCCACTTCGCTACCGAGAAGGTGTTTGAGCAGCACCCGTGTGCCGAGAATCTCTAACTGCCGGTTTGTATTTTTTACGGATTGAAGATTGTTTGCAAATAGTTCTTTTTCAGATAGTTGTGTTTGAAGTTCTTCCAGAGTTTCGGTTATTTCCCATACTGCCACTTCTGCTGCCTCCATTTTCTGATGGAACACTACCATAGTTCATCGTCTTTTTGAAAGCACCTCGCGGGTGAGGAAAAGAAACAGTAGGTCTACCACTACGAAATAGACTACGTCGCGGCTGTCTATCACGCCCCGGCTCATCGAGTCGTAATGGTCCATAATGCCCAACGAGGTGATGAAATTGGCAGACGAGCCGCTGGATGCCAGTCCCGCAATGATGTCGAATCCCGCATAGAGGAAGAAGCATAAAACGGCAGAAACAATGAATGCAATGATTTGATTGTCAGTGAGTGATGACGAAAAGACGCCGATAGCCACATAGACGGATGCGAGGAAGAACAGTCCAATGTAGGAACCCCAGGTTCCACCGGTGTCGATGTTCCCCATTGGGTCGCCCAGCAGCCAGACCGACAGGAAGTAGACCAGCGTAGGCAACAGCGAGAAAAGCACGAGAAGCACGCCGGCAAAGTATTTTGAAGCCACGATGCTGCTATTTGAAATGGGGTGAGTGAGCAGCAACTCGATAGTCCCGCTTTTTTTCTCCTCTGCGAAGAGCCTCATGGTAACGGCTGGCACGAGGAACAAGTAGAGCCAAGGCGCGAAATAGAACAAACCGTCGATGTTGGCGTATCCGGCATCCAAAATGTTGTATTCTCCTGGAAAGATCCAAAGGAACAATCCTGAAATGGCTAAAAACACGCCTATCACGATGTAACCCATCGGCGAGGCAAAGAAGTTATTGAATTCTTTTTTCAGTAAAGTCAACATCCTTTTATAGTCATTAGGTTCATCTTAGAAAAAATAATTGGGGCTTTTTTCGTTCAAGGGCCACAATGGACGGGTATGGGTTTGTCAGTGCCAGCATATTGCGGCCAGCCAGACCAGCGCGCATGGTTTCCACAGCGATTTGTGGCGTGTTATTCTCCTCGCTTAGGTGGCAGAGGAAAATATTGCGAAGAGAGTCTTTCCCGAAATTGGAGACTACATTCGCTGCCTCGTCGTTGCTTAGGTGCCCCAGATTGCTCATGATGCGTTGTTTCAGTTCCTGTGGGTATGGGCCGTTGGCGAGCATTTGCTTGTCATGGTTGGACTCGATGACAAGGTAGTCTGCTTGCGCCACAGCTGCGGCGAGACGCTCGGTGAGGTGGCCGATGTCTGTGGCGAACACGAGAGTCTTTCCGTGGTACTCGATGATGAAGCCGGAATTGTCGTCTACGTCGTGCGGAACAAAAAAAGAGGTGATGTTAAAATCACCCAATCGTATTGTCTCTTCGTGTTCTATGCAGTATCGGTTGGCTCTGTCCACCCTTCTGTGGATGTAGGCGGCCTCGTCTATCTCCGTATAGGTTTTCCTTGTGGAGAAGACAGGCACGTTCCACCGGTTGCCAATGACGCTCATCGACTGGGTGTGGTCTTTGTGGATGTGCGTGACGAGAAGCGCGCGGACGTAAGGAATGTCCATACCGATGGCTCTCAGCTGCTTCAGTATCCACCTTGCGCTAAGTCCCGCATCGATTAGGAAGCCATACCGGCCGTTGCCGACGAAGTAGCTGTTGCCGCTACTTCCGCTTCCTATGCTGTAGAAAATAAAATCGTCCATCCTTACTTTTTTCCGAATTGCAAAGGTACACAATTAATCGATGATAACATCATTATACTCTTTGTATCTCAGTATGATTTCGGTTACGAACCGGTCTGTTTCTTCGCCCCGCAGGTAGCCGTGCCGCACAATCGGGTCATTGAAGAATTCTGGTTTAGCCTTCATAAGGATAAAAGTGCGTACATCGCACCATCTGTCGGGGTTTTTGCCGTGTTTCTCGGCTAAAGCCATAGCGTCGCGCACGTGTCCCACGCCGGCGTTGTAGCTTGCGAGTACGAATTTTGTCCTTTCGTCCTTATTTTCAATGTATTTGAAAATTCCGTCCACCTTTTTTAGGTATTTGGCGGCAGCCTTCACGTTTTGGTCGGGCTGAGCGAGCAGGGCGACACTGTCCACGCCGTATTTCTTCGCCGTCGACGGCAGCATCTGCATCAGTCCCAATGCGCCAGCCCACGAGCGGGCCTCGGGATTGAACCTCGACTCTTGGTAGGCGATGGAAGCCAACAATTTCCAATCCCAATCCACGATGGTGCAGTATTTCTTGAAAATGGGGTCGAAATACGAGATTGTTTTGGAGTTGATGTATTTGGGATTCTTCTTAGCGTATTGCTTGTTTTTCTCGAAGTATTTATGCTGAAGGTATTGGTAGGTGAAATCGCCTTGAATCTCGCTGAACCACTTGCCGATGGTGTCGCGCAGCGATTCCGAGTCGGTTCTCACCGCCCACGCCGAGCGTTGCGAATGGCTTAGAGCCACGCTGATGTCGATGTTATTGTAGTAGGTTTTGTTGATTGCGGCGATGTTGTTGTCAGCCACGGTGAATTGTATATCGCCTTTGGCAACCTTTTCGATAAGCGTTTCCTCGTCCTCCTCGTTCGACACGGTTTGGATGAGGATTCCTCCGCCAATCTCGTCGTCTACCTGAATCAGGTGTTTGTGGTATTTTGAGTTTTCCACCACCACCACTTCCTTCCCTTGCAGGTCGATAGCCTCTTTCGCCGTTATCTTCTTGCCTTTCTTCTGTTGCACCAGCACCTGCTTGGTGAGGTAGGTATGGTCGACGAACCCCACCTCTTTCTTCATCTCGTTGGAGATGGTTACGGGGTAAGCGATGATGTCCACCTCGCAGTTGTTGAGCATTTGTATCATTTGTGGCACGTCTCTCGCGGTGTATACGCGGAGGTTCACGCCGAGCGCCTCCGCCAAACGTTGGGCCAGTTCAAACTCGTAGCCCATCTCCTTTCCCTTATAGTCGAAATAAGTTGTGGAGCGTGAAAGCGTAACCACACGGAGCGTGTCGTCGTCCAGAATCCTTTCAAGGTCGGACCGACGTGTTCCCTCGTCGTTATTGGTTACACAGGCGAACACCAACAGCAGAGGGACAAAAAAGCATATCCAGTTCAGTCTTTTCATCTTGTTGCGTTTTTCTTGGTATTCTTGTTAATGGCACATTCTTGTGGAATTCGCCTTTCAACAAATATACTTAAAATTTCTTAAAACCAATTTCCTAACCATTATTTTGATACTGACAAATTTTCAGCGTAAGACATTCATGACTGACAAATTTGTCGTTTTTGCGAGGTTGGCAAATATTTTGAGGCATACCTTATATAAAAGAAGAAAACAAGAAAAAGTGATATATAATGGAGAATTCAGAAAAAGAGAAAGAAGAACAAATCCCTGTAAACGAAGAGGTTAACAAGGAGGAGGAAGCACCCGCCGCTGCGGCGGAGCAAGAAACCGCCGAGGCCGAGACTGACAAAAAGTCAGAATTGGACGAGTTGCGAGAGAAGTGCGAAAATCAGAAAAATGACTATTTGCGCCTTATGGCGGATTTTGACAATTATAAGAAGCGGACTTTGAAGGAGAAAGCCGATTTGATAAAATCGGCCGGCGAGCATATCTTCAATAACATACTTCCTTTGGTGGACGATTTCGAACGCGCCAAAAAGGCGATGGAGTCTGCCACGGAGGTGGGTTCCGTTAAAGAAGGCGTGGATCTGATTTATGGAAAATTCATTGCTTTCCTTGCTCAGAACGGTGTGAAGCCAATTGAGACGGAGGCGAAGGATTTTGACACGGATTTCCACGAAGCAGTGGCGAAGATCCCTGCACCAACCGAGGATCTGAAAGGAAAGGTAGTTGACTGTATGCAGAAAGGATATACACTCAACGAGAAGGTGATTCGTTACGCCAAAGTGGTTGTCGGAGAGTAGAAAGGAGCGAAGACAATGGAGAAGAGAGATTATTACGAAGTGCTTGGGGTCGAAAAAACAGCGACGGCAGACGAGATAAAAAAGGCTTATCGTAAGAAAGCTATCCAATACCACCCAGACAAAAACCCGGGCGACAAGGAGGCTGAGGAGAAGTTTAAGGAGGCTGCCGAGGCTTACGACGTTTTGAGCGACCCCGACAAGCGTGCGAGGTACGATAGGTTCGGGCATGCGGGTATGAGCGGAGCCGCAGGTGGCGGTTTCAGCGGCGGCGGTATGTCAATGGAAGATATTTTCTCACAGTTCGGAGATTTGTTCGGCGGCCATTTTTCATCGTTTTTCGGTGGTGGCGGTTTTGGCAGTTCGTCCGCCTCGGGTTCGAGAGTCCGCAGAGGATCGGATTTGCGTGTCCGCCTGAAATTGTCGCTGAAGGAGATTGCCACTGGCGTTGAGAAGAAACTCAAGGTGAAAAGGTACGTTGAGTGTTCGCACTGCCATGGGACCGGCGCCGAGGGCAACAACTACACCACTTGCACCAAATGTAAGGGAACAGGTAGAATCACGAGAGTGCAAAACTCAATGTTCGGTATGATGCAGACGCAGTCTGTTTGTCCGGATTGCGGTGGCGAAGGACGTGTCATTACGAAGAAATGCCCGGATTGCGGCGGTAACGGCGTGGTTGTGTCTGAGGAGGTTGTTACGGTGAAGATTCCTGCTGGTGTGATGGAGGGAATGCAGATCCCGTTGCGCGGGAAAGGAAACGCAGCACGCCACGGCGGTGTGAGCGGAGACTTGTACATCGCCATTGAGGAAGAGCCGCACCCAGAGTTGATCAGGGATGAGAATGACTTGATTTACAACCTCTTGCTGCCGCTCCCTACGATGGTTGTCGGTGGCTCAGTGGAGATTCCGACTGTCGACTCAAAGGTGAAGGTTACCATTGCGCCAGGTACGCAGCCTGGCAAGGTGCTGAGACTGAAAGGCAAAGGCTTGCCAAGCGTAAACAGCTATGGCACAGGAGATTTGTTGGTGAACATTGGCGTCTATATTCCAGAGAAACTCTCGAAGGAGGAAACGAAATTGTTCGCAAGTCTTGCAGATTCTGCCAATATGCAACCAACGGCAAGCGCAAAGAAGAATTTCCTTGAGAAATTCAAACGATTGTTTAACTAACGGAGAACCATTCGGTCAATCGGCAGGGGTGAACTCTTCGTAAGCCTTGTCGGAATAGAAAACGATGATTTTTTTTACAGTGTGGGGAGGAGTCGTGTCAGACTTCTCCTTTTTTTGTTCGCATACCGCATTATCGGTTGGCGATGGCTCGCTGACCTCAATTTTCAAAGTGCTGCTTTCCGTTTTGCTTTCCTGGGTGATGGGGAGATGGTCTGTATGATTTTCGTCAGAACCATTCACAACCTCTTCTCGCGCATTGGAAGTTTGATTGGAAGAAGCAGAAAGAGGCGTTTTAACCTCATTTCCTTGCGATATTTGCGATGCGTTAGTCGGTTCGATGTCAAATAAGCCCGGCATTTCGAGTTGAATAGGCTCTTTTTGTTGTTTAATAGACTGATTTTCAGTTTTTTGATGTGCGATTCTGCGTTGTTCGCCTTTTCCGAATAATAGCCAATCTGGGGAGATTTCAGGGAATCTGTCTAAAATTTTCATAACAATGTCTAACGACACGTTATTCCTTCCTGTCTTTATGTGGGAGATCTGCGCATTTTGCACACCAATCTTTATGGCGAATTCAGAAGAGGTGAGGTGCGAATCTTCTATAATTTTCAGTATACGTTCTTTCATAATGTAAAATTATATGACTACAAATGTAATATATTATTTTATATCCGCATAATACAAATGTATTTTAGTGAATATAAGATTATAATACAAATGTAATATTATATAATTACAAATGTATTTTCAGGTTGATAGAATACCATTACAATATCAGATACATAAAGACTTGGATGCTCGTGATGCGAGGTAGAAAGTACACCCTTAAATAAATTTTGACAGACTGTAATGGTGAAGGTTATAAAGTGAATAATGAGGGGGTAAAGGTTGGGTAAGATAGCCTCTAATAGGCTAAAAAAGGCTGTTTTTACAGTAGAAGGTATAAGCCATATATGCCAAGGTTGGTTAGAGGCAATGAATGGATGATAGGTTAGGATTATGATACTAAAAAAGGATTCTGAGAGGGGTTTTCAGTATGCTGGATTCTTAATATGCATTTTTACTTTGCGATTTTAATGTAGATAATTGGTTTCCAATAGATTGTATTTGTACTAATCTTAAAATCATAGATTCTAACCATTGGATTTACATTTGAAATAAAATATTTCAATCTATTAGATTAGATACTAAGGTTTAAAAGTCTGATTTTTAATTTTTTAGTAGATTGTAAACTCTTCTTTCGCCTAAAGTGTTAAATTAGGTGTATATTTATGTATATCACCCACACAATTATACGATTGTATACCAGTATGCGTTACGAATGTTATATTCTATGCTTATCCCCTACTTTACCATTTGTAAAATATTTCTCATTGGTGATTCACTGTGTAGTATACAAAAGTAAACTGCGCCAAGAAGGTTATCATATACTTCTGTAAACAATACATTTGTATATATTTTGCGATACTTCGTTATTTGGAGTCAGAAAAATTTTTGCTCATAAATATCCCACGCAAATTGAGTTAAAGATTTGAAAAAAATTCTTTTTCGTTTTCCTAAATATCTATATTTGTGGTATGCAAACAATGTCTGCTTCCAGCTCTATTTAAAGAGGTAGATGTAGTTTAAGCGGAATAAGATAAAACAAACTAATACATTGTAAAAACTATGGGTAAGTTCATCATTAAAACTGCAAAAGGCGGTGTGAAGTTTGATTTGTTGGCTTCAAACGGTCAGGTTATCGCAACATCAGAGGTCTACACAACGATGAGTGCGTGCAAGAATGGTATTGCAAGCGTTCAAAGAAACAGCGTTGTGGCAAATTTGGAGGATCAGACGGTGGAAGGGTTCTCAACAGAGAAGAATCCTAAGTTCGAGGTTTACAAAGACAAGGCTGGCAAGTTCCGTTTCCGTTTGAAGGCTACAAACGGTGAGATCATCGCAGTAGGTGAGGATTATGAGGCAAAGGCAAGCTGCCTAAACGGCGTTGAGTCTATCAGAAAGAACGCACCAGAAGCCCCTATCGAGGATAAGACGAAAGAGTAATCCCCAGACATTTGAACAGAAAGAGGCTTCCCAGTCGGGCGGCCTCTTTTTATTTTGAACAAAAAAATAACGCATCCAATATTGTTGAATGCGCGTTACACAAAAATACTACCTTAACAGAATCATTTACTTTAATTTCTTCTGCTTAGAACTTAGGAGCGTACTTCCTAAGAATAGCAAGAATCAACATATTGATACAAACCATTGTTTGAATATTTTATTAGTTAGAACTCTTTTGTTTTGTGTTGCAAAATTATGTTGTAAAACATTATCGTGCAAGTTTTAGGTCTGTTTTTTGTGATAAAAAATGTTAAAGAACATAAACGCCCAGTGTGTTGGTTAGGATTTGTGTCCCTTTGAGGGGTGTGCCTAGTTTTCGGGAAATGCGTTTCGGTCTGTACAATCGTTAGATTCACCGATTTTTTGTAACTTTGACCCAAAGTTTTTGTGTAACAAAACCACATATCCTAAATAATGAAAAAGATAGCGTCAGTCTTCCTGTTGGGAGTGTTTATTGCCTCGTGTGTCAGCAAAAAGGAGTACACGGATGCGACTGCCCAGTTGAGCGATTGCAAGGCAACCAACGAGGAGCAAGTGTTGAATATCAACGAGATGCGTAAGCATATTTCGCAGTTGCAGTATGATTCGATGGCTGCCCAGCGCGCCATTGATAAGTTTATGGAAGATTCCATTTCGCAGTCGAAAAACCTGCATCAAGCCAATATGGAAATTGAGGATTTGCGCGAAACCAACAAGCAACTCGCCAACAAGGTTACGAGTGCGACCAACTCTAACGAGGTGAAGTCGCTGTTGGCAGACTTGCAAAAGACTCAGGAGAAACTCCAAAAAAGGGAAGATGCCCTTGTTGAGTCTGAGAAAAACCTCAAAACGTCAAAGGCGCAGTTGGAAAAGGCTGCTAAATCGCTGACCGAAAAGGAGGCGCAACTTGCTGAGAAAGAGAAGAAAGTGAGTGAGTTGAGCAGCATCATCAACAAGCAAGACAGTATTTTAAAGGACTTGCGTGCGAAGGTGGACGCCGCTTTCAAAAATTTCAAAGGCAAGGGAATCGAGGTCATTAATAAGAATGGAAAGGTTTACGTCAGTTTGGACGAGAAGTTGATGTTCAAGTCTGGTAAGTGGGAAGTCGACGAGAAAGGCGGAAGCGCGCTTAAGACTCTTTCTAAGTTTTTGGCAGAAAACCGCGACATCAGCGTTGTTGTTGAGGGGCACACGGATAGTCTTGCATACCGTGGCAATGGTTATATCCTCGACAATTGGGATTTGAGTACGAAGCGTGCCACTGCCATCGTCCGTATCTTATTGGAAAACAAGGGAGTAAACCCTTCAATGATTTCTGCGACAGGTCGTGCGGAGTTCTGCCCGATTAACGACAACTCCACTTCGGAGGCGCGTAGCCGCAACCGCCGCACCGAAATCATCCTCAGTCCGAACCTTGACGAGTTGCTTGAGGCAATGCTGAACAGCGACAAATAAAGCCTCATTCGGAAAGAGTCTATGGATTTCCGGACAGTCATACCCATAAAGCATGAGCTGAACATTGACCACCAAAGCAAGGTGTTGATGTTCGGCTCTTGTTTTTCCGAGAATATCGGGCGTAAATTAGAGGAATATAAGTTTCCCGTTTTGTGCAATCCGGTGGGGATTCTTTTCAATCCGGCATCGATTGCCCAGTCTGTACGCAGAATTAAAGAGAACCGCAAGGTGGAATTGTCTGAGCTGTTTGAGGTTGACGGGCTTTGGAACTCGTTCGAGTTTCACGGAAAATTTGCTAAGGTTTCCCCTACTGCCTACCTTGATGATGTTAATGGCTTGATTGCCAATGCCCACCAATTCATAGCTTCGTGTGGGTTTATATTCATTACATTAGGCACGGCCTGGGTATATGAGGAAAAAGCGAGTGGAGAGATTGTTGGAAATTGCCACAAAGTGCCAGCGTGTAATTTCAATCGGCGCCGATTGTCGGTTGAATCGTGCTTTGGTTTTCTTAAAGGGATTTTAGAAGATGTGGCAGCGTTGAATCCCGAAGCCCAAGTGATTTTCACGGTCAGTCCCATTCGACATTGGAAGGACGGCGCACACGGCAACCAGATAAGCAAATCGACTTTGTTGCTCGCTGTGGAGCGTGTTTGCGAGGAGTTTGCGCAGTGCCACTATTTTCCGTCATACGAAATAATGATGGATGATTTGCGCGATTATCGGTTTTACGCCGACGATATGCTTCACCCGAGCGAGCAAGCCCAGACATATATTTGGGAGCGTTTCAGCGAGTGCTATTTCAGCGATGAAACGATTCAACTGAACCGGCAAATCAAGTCGGTTTGCCAAGCACTCCAACATCGTCCGCTCAATCCTGAGAGTGAGGCGTTTAAGAGATTTAAGTTACAGACGGCGCAACAAGTGTGCGACTTAGTGCAGAAATATCCGTTTCTTTCTTTTTAACGCTGATAAAGCGTTATTTGTCAGTTATTTCCAACCAACCATCGAAGTTTTTTAGCTCATTGTAGAGTCTGTGTACGGGCAGCCCCATAATGTTGTAGAAACTGCCGTTGATGTGTTCCACTGCCACATACCCTATCCATTCCTGCACACCATACGAGCCGGCTTTGTCAAATGGCTTGTATTTGTCCACATAAAACTCTATTTCCTCGTTGCTGAGGGTTGAGAAGCGGACGTCGGACTGGGCTACGAACGATTTTTTCCTTTCCCTTGTACGAAGGCATACCCCGGTGAAAACTTGGTGAGTTTGGCCGGAGAGGGTGTGTAACATTTTGATGGCGTCGGTTCTGTCTTGGGGCTTTCCGAGCATTTGCCCGCCGTTGACGTCGTCAATCCACACAATTGTGTCGGCGGTGATGACCATCGTGTCCTCTTCTTTCCATAGAGACTCGTAAGCGTCTGATTTTTGCTCCGAAAGAAACAAAGGAATTTCTCCACCTTTCAGATTGTTGGGAAACGACTCTTCGAGATTGGGGATGGTCTTCACTTCAAACGGAATTTCCAGACCAGCTAAAAGTTCCTTTCGGCGGGGTGAGTTGGAGGCTAAGATTATTCTTTTTCCCATATCAGATTTTCTTCAGATTAGCGTATTTCTTTAGGATTTTTTTCTCGCCGCCCATATCGAAGTTAATGGATATTTTGTAGTCGCCGCCCATTGCTTCGATGTTGGTGATAGTTCCCTTTCCGAACCTTTCGTGTTCCACCACTTCGCCCACTTCGTAGCCAGAATGGTTGGGTAGGTCGGCTTGTGTAGCAGTTGTGGGCTGCGTGGCGATTTTCTTTAAGGATGGGTTGGATGGGCGAGTTGGCTGCGAGTATTGCGGCTTCTCCCTTTCGTATGACCTGTAATGCGGCGTGGAATTGTCATTGAAGCCGTATTGGTTTCCCGAAAATGAGTTCCTTCGGAATCGGTAGAAATCAAAGTCGTCATCTGGTTTCTGACTCGATTTTTTATTGAAATTCTTCGGAAGTTCAAGGAATTTAGGGTCGATGTCGTCCAGGAAACTGCTGTGAGCCGACCATTGCGTTATTCCGTTTCTGAAACGCTGGTTTGCGTATGTGATGAAGCATCGTTGCTCGGCGCGGGTCAGTGCCACATAAAACAAGCGGCGTTCCTCCTCGATGTTGTTTTCGTTGTACGACATTTGGGTTGGGAAGAGTCCTTCCTCCATCCCTGCGATGATTACATTCTTGAATTCCAATCCCTTAGCCGAATGGACGGTCATCATGGTAACGGCGTTTTTCTCCTGTTGGGTGCCGTTATTGTCCAATTCCGTCATTAGGGCGACAGAGCTAAGGTAGTTTCCAATTCCGATGTTGCCGTCTTCATCGTCATTCGCTTCGATGAAATCGTGGATACTGTTTCTCACCTCTTCTGCCAAGCGTTGCTCCTCCTTGCCGTCGGCTGATTGGTCTAAATTCAGCTCTTCGATGATTCCGAAGTCGTGGAACACCCTGTCGGAGAGTGTGTAGGCATCAGTTGAGGAAGCCAATTCCGCTAACTCGTCGATTTTGCTTTTGAATGATTGCACCCGTTTGATGGTGGCTGCGCTGAGGTCTAAGCCATTGCCGAGGGAATCGGACAGAATGTCCCATACGGAGGTGTTTTTTTCTTTGGCGGCTTGCGTGATTTTCTCGATTGTGGTATCGCCGATGCCCTTTTTTGGATATTTCACCGCACGTTTGAAAGCCTCTTCGTCATACGGATTGACGATTAAACGGAAGTAGGCGAAGATGTTTTTCACCACTTTCAGTTCGTAGAACGACATACCTCCGTAGATGAAGTACGGGATTCTGTTTTTCAGCAATGTCTCCTCTATTTTTCTGGACTGTGCTTTGGTGCGGTAAAGGATGGCGGTATCTTGGAAATCGTCAGAGCGGAGTTCCCAGCGTAGGATGTCGCATATTTTCTCGCTTTCGTGTGTGTCGCTTTCGGTTTCGAATACTTTGATTTTGCTTCCCACCTCATTTTTTGAGAAAACGTTTTTTGCGATTTGTTTTTCGTTCTTCGCAATTAGGCTGTTGGCTGCCCAGACGATGTTTTGTGTCGACCGGTAGTTTTGCTCCAATTTGAAGAGTCGGTACTCCGGATAATTGTCTTTGAAATGGAGGATATTGTTGATGTTCGCCCCGCGGAACGAGTAAATGCTCTGGGCGTCGTCGCCCACCACGCACACCTTGTGGTGTTTTTCGCAAATCTTTGAAACGATGAGGTGCTGCGAAAAGTTGGTGTCTTGATACTCGTCCACCAGTACATATTTGAAAATGTCCTGGTATTTTGCTAAAATCTCCGGATAATCTCTGAACAGCACGTTGGTGTAGAGCAGGATATCGTCGAAGTCCATTGCATTGGCGCGGTGGCATTCGTTCATATACGTCTTGTACACTAAACCCAGGCGGGGAATATTGCTGTCCACGCTTTTTTCCGCTGCGTTTTTTTCGTAGGCGGAGGGTGTGATGAGTGCGTTTTTCAGACTGGATATGCGCCACAGAATCTTCTTTGGGTCATATTTCTTCTCGTCTAAATTCAAGTCTCGGACTACGCTTTTCAGTCGGCTTTTAGAGTCGCTGGTATCATAGATGGTAAATGCGGAAGAGAAGCCTAATACAGACCCTTCGATTCGCAGAATCCGTGCGAATATGGAGTGGAATGTTCCCATCCACAGTATTCGCGCATTTTTTTCGCCGATGACGTGAGCAATTCGCTGCTTCATTTCGTTGGCAGCCTTGTTGGTGAAGGTTATGGCGAGGATGTTGTTGGGGGCGTAACCCTGTTCGAGCAAGGCGGCGATTTTGTAGGTCAGCACGCGGGTCTTGCCCGAGCCTGCGCCTGCCACCACCAACGACGGACCGCTATTGTACAGCACCGCCTCTTTCTGCACATCGTTCAGTTGTTTCAGTATCTCTTCCATTCTGATTTATTCTCTGTAATAAACCCTTTTTACACGTTTTGAGATGGTGGAAAGTATTTCGTAAGGAATGGTTCCAAGCACATCTGCCATTTTGGTGATGGAATTACCCTTTCCGAACAACACTACCGAGTCGCCCTCTTTAACATTCGGCACGTCGGTCAAATCTATCATACAGACATCCATACAGATGTTGCCGACGATGGGTGCGAACGTTCCGTTTACTAACACGCTCCAAGCGCGGTTGCCAAGTTTGCGGTTCAATCCGTCAGCATAGCCGATTGGAATTGCGCCAATGACGGAGTCGCGTGTAAGCACTCCTTTGCGGCTGTAGCCCACGGTGTCTTCTTTTGGCACTTTGCGTATTTGGAGGATTTTCGCTTTCAGTGTGCAAACCTCCTCCAAAGGTTGGTTGGGCAGTGCGCTTATTCCGTAGTGTCCGATACCTAAGCGTGCCATGTCGAATTGGTACTCGCTGAAACGCTCTATTCCTGCGGAGTTGAGTATATGCACCAGGATTTTATGTGGGAACGCGCTGGTAATCTTGTCTTTGATTCTGCTGAAAAGGTTGATTTGTTGATGGGTGAACTCATCAAACTGAGGGTCGTCAGACCCTACGAGATGAGAGAACACGGAACGAATTTTCACGAAGTTCTGGTTTTGCAGTATGCTTATCAGCTGGTCAATGTCTTTCTCTTCAAAACCTAAGCGGTGCATACCCGTGTCGATTTTGATGTGGATGGGATAGTCAGAAATGCCGCATTTCTCTGCCTCTTTTATGATTTTGTTGAGGAGCGAGAAACTGTAAATCTCTGGTTCGAGCTGGTTCTCAAAGATTTTCGGGAAGCTGTTTTCTTCGGGGTTCATCACCTCAATGGGTAGGTGTATGCCTTCCTTGCGGAGGGTCGCCCCTTCGTCTGCCACAGCCACGGCGAGGTAGTCGCACCCATTGTTTTGCAGGGTCTTTGCCACTTCCACATCGCCGCTTCCGTAGGCGTTTGCCTTCACCATACTCATCAGTTTGGTGGTGGGTTTCAGGTGGGAGCGGAAGTAGTTGAAGTTGCTCACAAGGGCGGCAAGGTCAACCTCGAGGGTTGTTTCATGCACCACTTGCGCCAATTTGTTTGAAATCTCCTCAAAATGGAACAGGCGTGCGCCTTTCAGCAGTACAGACTCGTGCGAGAAGGTGTATTTGTCAAATTCTTTTAGAAAATCTTCGGTGGTTGGGTAGAACGATTTTTCTTTGATCTCCACTCCGCCAGCGTGTTCCATAAGGGCGGGACCGATTCCGATGAAGCGGTCTATCCCCTTTTCTTTCACCAATTTAGAAAGATTTCCGTATAATTTTTCCGGTTCGATGCCGGTTTGCAGAATATCTGACAAGATGAGGGTTTTGCGCCCCTGCTTTGCGGAAGTCTGCTGCGAAAGGAAGTCGAGTGCGATGGCGAGCGAGTTGCCGTCTGAGTTGTAACTGTCGTCCACAATAAGGCAGTCATTGATTCCCTCTTTCACCTCCAACCGCATTGCAACAGCCTCTAATTGCTTCATTCTCTGTGCAATAATGTCTGGTTCTGTTTTCAAATGCAACATCACGCAAAGGCAGACGATGGAGTTTTCTATTGAGGCGCGGTCGGTAAACGGAATTGCGAACATATAGTTCGCTCCCGCATATTGATAGGCGATGTGTGTGAATCCGCCTTCTGTTTTTTTCTGGGTGATGCGCACGTCCGCCTCAGCAGATTCGCCGAAGGTGAGCAATTGCGAGTTGCGGCAGGCTTGTTGCACGCAGATGTCCAATAGTTTCTCGTCTTTGTTGTAGATCACGAGGTTGGCATTTGCGAGCAGTCTCGCTTTCTCCATTCCCTTTTCCTTTGCGGAGTGGAAGTTCTCTTGATGTGCCTCCCCGAGGTTGGTGAAGATGCCGATGGAAGGTTGGACGATGGCTTGCAGCCGTTCCATCTCGCCGGGTTGGGAGATGCCGGCTTCAAAGATGGCAAGTTCCGTCTGGCTGTCCATTTGAAGCACGGAAAGCGGTACGCCGATTTGCGAATTGTAGCTCCTTGGCGAGCGGGTTATCTTGAAATCCTTGCAGAGCAGTTGGTAGAGCCACTCCTTCACGATGGTTTTCCCATTGCTTCCGGTGATGCCGACGACTGGAAGTTGGAACTGCTCGCGGTGGTGCTGCGCCCACTTTTGGAGGGCCAGCCGGGTGTCGTCCACTACGATGAACGTGGCTTTGTCTAAATGTTTGAAAGCCTCGGCGGGCTTGCTGACGAGGAAGCACTGCACGTTGTTTTGGTACAACTCCTCTATATATCGATGTCCGTCGTTTTTCTCTGTCGTCATAGCGACGAAGATTGACTCCTCGGGGAAGGAGATGAGACGACTGTCAGTCAGTACATGGCTGATTTTTATGCTTTCGCATCCTGTTAGCGTTCCGCCCACTATCTTGGCGATGTCTGAACTTGTGTACAACATACCTTTATGTTTTTGGAGGCGTAGACCTGAATTCTTGCGCCTCTCTCGTATTCTTTATTTTTTGTCTGTTTCTTCCATTTTCTCCCGTATCTGTGGCGCAAGCATCTCCTCGAAGTCCATTCCAGTGATTTTCTTCACATTATGGAACAGATAATAGAGGGCGAACATCATCACTATGGTGGAGGGTAATGCAATCACGGGGTAGCTTAACGCTGTCATTTTGGCGAGTTCCTGATTGAAGGCTTCTGTGCCAGAAGGACTGTGAATCAGTATCTTAGCCAATGTGAAATTCAACACTGTTGAAACACCGAACGAGGCTGCCAACATATAAGTGGAGTTGACCAACACTTTCTCAAATTTCTCTTTTGCGTTTTTCTCCTCTAATACTGCTTCCACCTTGTCTACATCAACTAACTCTTTGTTGTATAGCAGTTTGCGCACTAATGGATAAGGTGTTTTTAGAGAGATGAGGATGGCAAGGCCGATAATCAGCGGCACGGCTGCCTCTTTGTAGGCAATCCACTCGCTTGGAAACTCGCACACCCCAATCACGCCCGTCAGCAAGATGCTGACGAAGCCGAGAATGGCGATTCCGCTTGCCTTTTTGCGTTTCACATAATCGTAGATGAAATAACCCACGGGGAAGGACAACGCCGTAAGCAATCCCCACACGGGACTTACAGTTTGCCCTGGTAGAATCTTCCCGACTATGGCCGTGAATTTTGATAAAATAACGGCGGGTATGACGATGTTGAATAGGATGCTTACAAGGGGATTCTCTTTTTTCTCCACCCCATTCGCTTCTTGTTGCGACGGCATATTAAATCTATTTTTTTAGTTCGGGCTTCCTACTTGTTACAAACCCTTTCTGCACGGGTAGGCAGACCGATGCAAATTTAGTGAATTAATTTGGAATCTATTTTGGGTTGCCTGCCACCACTTCGTAGAATGAGTCCTTAGTAAAGTACTTACGCGCCAAATGCATCAGTTCTTCGGAGGTAACCTCGCTTAGTCCCTTGATTTTCTGTTCGGAAAATTCGGAGGCATCTACTCCGTCTAAATCATTAAGTATGTAGACGTTTGCGATGGAAAATGTTCCATCATTGCATCGGCACATTCTGCCGATTTGGTAATTTTTCACTAATTCCAGTTCTTCCTGTGAAATTGGTTCTTCACAGAGTCGCTCCATTTCTTTGTATACCTCGTCGATCAGAGGCCACACAAACTGGTTGGCGCATTGTGCAACTAATTGGAAATCATAATTACTATCGGTTTGTTGGATAGCAGAATTTATACCATAGGTGTATCCTTTCTCTTCGCGAATGTTGGACATCAGCCGGCTGCCGAAATATCCTCCGAGAACGGTGTTTAAGAACATTAGTTTGATGAGGTCAGGGTTGTCTTTATTTAGCATGTGTTTGCCAAGCATAACGCAAGACTGCACGCTGTCTTCTTTAGTTACAATTACCCTCTTCTCTTTTGATGGCTTCATTTCAGTGTGAAACTGAGGTTGGGTATAATCTTCGGAAAACGGAATTGACCCCAAATACCGGTCAATTTCCTGAATCACTTTCTCCGAAATGTTACCGGACAGGTAGATTTGGCAACCGTTCATCTTTATATGCCGTGTATACCAGTCTTTCACCCATAGAAGTTGCAATTTGTCGACATCCTTTGATGTGGGAACGTTTCCGAGCACAGTGTCTCCGTACAGGCATTTATTGAACGCACGGTCTGCCATAGCAAAAACGGTGTTTTCGTCCGCTTCAACTTCTTGTCGCATCCTTTTTTGCCTTAACTCAAACTCTGCCTCTGGAAATGCCGGGGTTGTTATAATTTCGCAGAGCAGTTCCAGCATCTTCGTCAGGTGCCGTTCTAAAACTATTGCGTCCAAGGTCACATACTTAGTGCTTGTGGTGGCGGCTAATGTGGCTCCAAGGTAGTCAACCATTTCCGAAATCTCTTTTGACGTCCTTTTCGAAGTTCCAACTTTCATCATATTAATGCAAAAATTGGCGACGAAAGGATGGGGCTGGCTAAATGTCCCCCCCTTGAAGCCGATGTCAATCTTCACCAAATCTTTATCTCCATGCGGAATGACCATCAATGGCACACCATTGGAGAGTTTGGTTTTCTCGATTTTGGGCAAAGCGAGACCTTTTGCGTCTATTGAGTGGATAATAGGTCTTGGTGTCATAGGCTTGGGTGATGTTTCAGCCACTCCTCCGCTTTTTTCAAGTCGTCGGGCGTGTCGATGCCGATGGTTTCTGTTTGCGTGATGGCCACTTTTATTTTGAACCCATTCTCAATCCAGCGGAGTTGTTCGAGCGACTCTGCCTTCTCTAAGCCTGATTGCGGCAATTGAGTGATTTTCCTCAGTGCGTCGCCTCGGTAGGCGTACATACCGATGTGTTTGTAGAAGGTGTGCATTTTCAGCCACTCTTCTGGCTCTTTACCTCTTATGTATGGTATGACGCTGCGGCTGAAGTAGATGGCCTCGCTGTTCTTGTTCAGCAGCACCTTGGGCGAGTTGGGGTTGAAGAGTGCTTGCGTGCCGTCTGCCTCGGTGAAGGGTTTCACCAAGGTTGCGATTTGTGCGTTTTCATCGTCGAAACAATGACAAATCGCCTCAATCTGAGAGGTTTGAATGAAAGGTTCGTCACCTTGAATGTTGATGACTACTTTCTTGCCATCGCCCACTTTCTGGTATGCTTCGAAGCAGCGGTCCGTTCCGCTTTTATGGTTCTCGGAGGTCATAACGGCTTTTCCACCGAACTCGGCGACTGCGTTGAAAATCCGGTCGTCGTCTGTCGCCACGTATACTGTTGGCAGAACTTTTGAAACCTGCTCATAGACGCGGCGAATCATACTTTTCCCTCCGATTGTCTGGAGCGGCTTCCCCGGAAACCTTGTGGACGCATACCGCGCTGGAATTATGCCGATAAAATCTTCGTAATTCATATTGTGAAATAAATTTTTCTGAAAGTCCAAAGTTAGGGTTATTTTTAGAATGGTAGCGCCGAATCCGTCCATTTTATTTGTTCTCAGTGCAGATTTGACCCTCCAATGAATGAAGAATTTCAAATACTTTTCCTACCTTTGATTATCTGATTATTTCAGGAGATTTTTTGTTTATGGATCGATTACCAGAAGATTTTGTCAACCAGATGACAGTCCTGCTGGGTGCGGCGGAGTTTTCAAAGTTTCAGGAGGCATTGGAAACGCCGAGGGTTACCAGCGTCCGGTGCAACAATGCCAAGTTGAAGAAGAGTGCGGTCGTCAAGAGTGGCCGTGCGGTGCCGTGGTGTCGGGAGGGTTTCTATTTGGATAACCGTCCGCTCTTCACTATGGATCCCCTATTCCACGCTGGCTGCTACTATGTGCAGGAGGCTGCATCGATGTTCGTCGGGCAGGTTTTCTCGCAGTATGTAGACGGGCGGATGGACGCTCCGGTGGTGCTTGATTTGTGCGCTTCGCCTGGCGGAAAGTCTTCGCACATAGCTGCTTGCCTTGCAGGGGAAGGATGGCTCGTATCCAACGAGGTGATGAAGTCGCGCGTCGGGATTCTCAACGAGAATCTGATGAAATGGGGTGCGCACAATGTTACGGTTTCCTCAAATGACCCTAAGGATTTTGGTAGTTTGGAGGGCTTGTTCGACGTGGTGCTGATAGACGCCCCTTGCTCGGGCGAAGGAATGTTCCGAAAGGATGACAATGCGGTAAGCGACTGGTCGTTAGACAATGTGAAACTCTGCCGCGACCGCCAACGGCGCATTGTGTCAGACGTTTTGCCAGCCTTGAAGGAGGATGGGTTGCTTATCTACAGCACCTGCACTTACAATGAGGAGGAGGACGAGGGGAATGTGCGCTGGATGACGGAGAATTTCCCTTTGGAAAGTCTCAAAATCAATGTCGACCCAAATTGGAACATAACGGAGACCGCTGCCGGCTACCACTTCTACCCCCACAAAACGGAGGGTGAGGGCTTTTTCCTTTCATTGTTGAGAAAAACGGATGGCGAAGGGCGGCTCCGCACGAAAAATCAGAAGAAGAAAAACGAACTGAAAGGCGATCAGGTGAAAATTTTGAAATCGTGGCTGAAGAATCCTCAATCGTTCTCTTTTGGGCTGGAGAAGGATGTCATTTCCGTTTATCCTGAACGGTGGGCGGAGTTGGTGGGCGTCTTGGGGCAGAGCCTTCGCACGCTTCGCAATGGTTTGCCTGTGGCTGTGGCCAAGGGAAAAGACTTGATTCCGCACCAGGCGTTGGCGATGTCTGATTTGATGAGCGAGGATGCGTTTCCGAGCGTTGATTGCTCGTGGGCAGAGGCGATACAGTATCTTAAAAAAGAGAATTTCACGTTGAACGGACTGCCAAAAGGTTTTGTGGATTTTCGCTTTCAAGGCATCTCCTTGGGATTTGGAAAGAACATTGGCAATCGGTGCAATAACCTTTACCCTTCGGAGTGGCGAATCAGGATGACAGAGGATGAAAGTCGTTATGTGCCAATTATTTAGATTGAGCGAAGATGAAGAAGAGATACGAATCGGAACCCGTTGTCAGGGTCGGCATTATGAAGAGTGATGTTGTGCGGTTTGCCCTCGGTGGGGAATATTTGGAAAAAAGCACTGGAAATTTTTTCTCGGAAGGAAACTATGAGGTTTCTTTACGGAATGGCAAAATAATCTTCCAAGACACTCTCTATGACACACTGATTTTTGAACCGCAGAATGAATCGTATTATTTTGAATTACAAGATGTTACGATTGGAATTTCTTTTCATTGGGAGCGGAAAGAGAAACAATGCTTCAAGGGAGCGTTGGAGGTGTTTGCATTGGATGGAATGGTGCAGGTGGTCAACAGAATCGCCGTGGAGTCTTATCTGTCGAGCGTCATATCTTCGGAGATGAAGTCAACTTCCTCGTTGGAGTTGCTAAAAGCGCACACCATCATCTCGCGGAGTTGGCTGCTCAACAAGTTGAATGATGTCGCCACCCATAAAGCGGCTGTGCATGAGGAGGTTAGCGACGAGAAAATCATCAGGTGGTACGACAACCAGTCGCACACCGATTTTGATGTCTGTGCCGACGACCACTGCCAGCGCTATCAGGGTTTTGCGAATGTGAACGATAATGCCTGCGAGGCGGTTTGCGCCACCCAAGGTATGGTGCTGACATACAAGGATGAAATCTGCGATGCGCGTTTCTATAAGTGCTGCGGTGGAGCGACGGAACTCTTCGCGAATTGTTGGGAGCCGGTGCATCACCCGTATTTGTTGGCGGTGGCAGATAACTTGGAAGAAAGCCCCCTACCCGATTTGACGGACGAGCCACAGGCGGAGCGGTGGATTCTTGGCACGCCATCAGCGTTTTGCAATACACGAGACCCGAAAGTGCTCCGCCAAGTGTTGAATGGATATGACTTGGAAACTCCCGATTTCTTCCGTTGGAATGTGGAGTATTCTCAGTGGGAAATATCCGATTTGATAAAGCGGAAATCTGGCATCGACTTTGGGTTGGTTACAGATTTGGTTCCACTGAAAAGAGGCACTTCTGGCAGGATTGTTGAGTTGAAGATTGAGGGTGAACGCCGAAGTGTGGTTATCGGTAAGGAATTGGAGATTCGCAAAATATTGTCTGACAATCATTTATATAGTTCCGCCTTTGTTGTTAAGAAGGAAGAGCGTGGCGGAGAACTCTATTTTCGACTATGTGGCGCAGGCTGGGGGCATGGCGTCGGTTTGTGTCAAATCGGTGCGGCGGTAATGGCGAATATGGGCATTGGCTACGACAAAATTTTGTCGCACTATTACCCGAATTCTGTGGTTGAGGTTTTGTATTAGATTGTAAATGCCAAGCGTTGGCAGACAGTTAGGTTGCTGTTCTGTTCAAAGAAATAACCCAGAATTGTTCAAAGATTGTGCCTACTGAGAATATTTGCACTTGGCAGAAGGGCATAAGCAGTGCCACTGTGGGTGCAATAAAGAATTTTTAATCGGTTAATTGTTGAGTTCATTCTTTATTTGAAAGGATAATCAGAGATGAGTATGAAGCTTACATTTTTAGGAACAGGGACTTCCACTGGTGTCCCTTATATTGGATGCAATTGCGAGGTTTGCCGATCGAATGACCCACGCGACAATCGTTTGCGCTGCTCTTCGCTGTTGCAAGTGGATGGGAAAAACATTTTGTTGGATTGCGGACCTGACTTTCGCCAGCAAGCCTTGCGTGCGGGATTGAACTCTATTGATGCGGTTTTGCTCACGCACTTGCACGTCGACCACATACTTGGTTTAGACGATTTGCGCCCATACGGCAACGTGCGCATCTATGCGAATGACCTTACTTACAATTCCATACATAAGGTATTCTCATATTGCTTTAACAATGATTATAAAGGAATCCCACAGTTGGAGGTCAATAAGATTGAGAACGAACCGTTTGATATTGACGGACTTACGGTGATTCCGGTTCTGATTTGGCATTATAAACTGCCGGCTTTTGGTTATAGAATCAAAAATTTTGCCTACATTACAGACTTTAAGACGATTGACGAGGCGGAACAGGAGAAGCTGAAGGGTTTAGATGTTCTTGTGATGGACGCATTGCGTTGGGAGGAGCATTTTTCGCACGCCAATGTCGACGAGGCACTTGAGTTGGTGCGCAAGCTCACCCCCAGGGAAACCTACTTTGTACACATGAGTCACGGAATAGGACTGCACGCCGAGGCAGAGAAAAAACTGCCACCCCACGTGCATTTTGCATTTGATGGTCTGACTGTTGATTTCTGATTACTCTTCCACAAGGAAAATATCCTCGTCATCGCGCTTCATAAGGAATTGCTCTCGGGCAAACTCCTCGAGGCTGTTTTGGTCTGTTTCCAACTGAGACATCTTTTTTTGGCTTTCCTCGCTAAGGTTCTTATAATAAGCGATTTCTCTAAGGATGCGTTGCTCCTCTACTTTCAGTTTGTAGTAACTGATTAGGGTGTTGTCGTCAATAAATAGAAACCATATGGCTGCGAACGCACAGGTCAACAAATACTTGTTGGTGGCGATTTTCCGTATGGCTGTGAGTACAATAGATATTTTCTCTTTCATTTTTCTCTATCCGACAAAAGGAAATGGGAGAACGCTCCCCCATTTCCTTATAGGCTCTATTCGTTTCGAAAAGTTAGTTTTCTGACGCAACCTCGTCGTAGTCTAACTGCTCCACTTCGTCCTCCTTCACATAAACCACAGAGTAGCGGATAGCATCGTTGGGCGACATCACCGTGATTCTGAACTCACCCGAGTCGTACTCATACAAGCGCACATAGTATTTTTCGAGGGTTGTAGACTCCATACATTCGAAGTTGATGTACTTGTAGTCTTTTTTCACAATCCATTTTTCAGGCTTGTCAAAAATCTCGAACTTCGTGTTCTTGTTGTTTAGTTGGTCATTCACGAAGATGGCTTTCTTTGCCACATTCAAAGAGAAGATGGTCGAACTCTGTTGCCAGGCTCCCCATACATAGACCCCTTTCGATTTATTGGTCACAATACCTTTCGTTTCTCTAAACGAACGGAAATTCGCATTCTGAGCCGAGACCGCAGTCACTCCCAAAAGCAATCCCAGCAATAAAAAATATCGCAATAGCTTGTTCATACTTAAAATTTTATCCTGTATTTCTAAAGTTTCAACATTTATGGATTCACAACCCAGTTTTCGTTGTGGACTTTTATTTTTTCTTCATCTATCTTTAACGCGTCAATTTTCGGAATCCGTATCAAAAATTCTTTTTTGGCAGCGTTCATCAGCTTGTTTGTCCGCAACCATGGGTTTGCATCCTTCAAAATTTGGTAATTTATTCCATAACTCTTTGCAAAGTCTGTCAGGTTCTGTATGGTTGAATCAACGCTCACGGTTTCCGCCTCAACATTTGTGTACAAATCCTCCTTTTTCAGTAGGAATCCGAATTGTTGCGCATTCTCCATCACATATTTCGCTACCATTATCCGAAAAACATATCGGTTTGTCTCTTCTCCGAATAGCATTTCAAAATAGTCGTTGCATTGCTGCACTTCCATCTGTTTCAGCACCCTCGCCCTGCCCGAATTGTAGGACGCCGCCGCCAATGCCCAACTTTGAGTTAACTCGTATGTTCTTTTTAGATATTGGCACGCCACCCGGGTTGCCTTCTGAAGATTGTATCGCTCGTCCACATCTTCATTGACTGTCAACCCACTCTCTTGTGCGGTTGTCGCCAGTATCTGCCACATTCCTGCTGCTTTTGCCGGCGATATTGCCCGTTGGTCTAAGCTGCTTTCCACCACTGCGAGGTACTTGAAATCGTCTGGGACACCTTCCTCTTTCAATATTGGCTCGATGATTGGAAAGTATTTGTTTGCGCGCTTGATTATCAGAAATACATGCGAGTGCCAGTAAGTGTAACTCATCAGTTCACGGTCAAATCGTTCCCTCGCATAGTAGTTCGTCAAATCTACTTCGCCCCCAAAGATAGAAATTCTTTTTGGAATTTTGGGTGTGTAATGCGCAGGAATAATTGAATCTTCAAAAACTATAGCTTTCACAGCCTGTTCTTCGGCGGAACATTCGCATAGTCCATACGCCAAAATCGGCATCAGCAGCAAAATTTTACAAACTGTTTTCATAGGTGGAATACCATCATTGGAGTGTTGGTGTGAAATACGATTTTGCTCGCCATACTTGGGTTGAACATTCGTCGCAGCAGGTTTCTGCGGTGGGTGACCAACGATATGACGTCGATCTCATAGGTCTTTATGAACGCATCATACGCTGTGAGAATGTCTTTCCCTTTTAACAGATGGTATTCTATTCGCATGTTTGGGAATTGCTCCATATAGTAGCTTTTCATTCCGCGTAGTTTCATCTCCGCCCAGCTGTCGTCTTCCGAATCAAAATGGATGAAGTGGAATGTCATATTTGTCATTCCTATATTATTGAAAATCTCCAACAGCTCTTTGTAGGTCTCAACGTCGCAATCTTCAAAATTGGACGAGCAGGCTATTTGGCGGATATTCTCCAATTTCAGGAAGTGTGGGTTTTCTGGCACGGTGAAGACTGGCACTGAAGAGCGTTCCATCACTTCGGCGGTAACGCTTCCGATCATATCCATATCTTTGCGGCTGCGTCCCCTCGTTCCCATCACGATGGCGTATGGGTGCGTTTCTTTTGCATATTCAAGGATGCACTCCTCGGGTATTCCTTCCCGAAGCACGCAATTATATTCTACCGATGGCATTTCACCTTCCTCAACGGCTTTGTCTATCAGCGTTTTAAGCGCATCCATGTTCATAAGGCACTCGTTCTCCTTTTGACGGATGTTCTCCTCGTCTTTTTTGGTTACGTAGACATCGCTTATGGATGAAAGGACGTTTTTCTGTACGGAATAGGTGTGAAACAGCACTGCCCTCATTTTCAGTATTTTGGCAAGTCTGAATCCAAACTCGCACAAGCGGATTGAGTATTCGGAGAAGTCTACCGGCAACAGCAGATTTTTCTTTTGCTCCGTTTCGTTTTTACCCTCGGTCTTATCTGATTGATTTTCCTCCAAGATGGATGCCGCTTTTTTCTCGTCGCTTTTGCGGATGCTAACTTTCGTCCTTGCCGACATTGCCGGCAATAACGGGTCTGTGCTTTGCATGAAAACCTCGATGCCGTGGCTTTCAAGCAGAGAACGCATCACTTGTGCTTTTTCGTATGCGCAGACAGCAATCGTGGTCAATGTTTCTCCATCCATATTGGGTTACTTTTCTTTGTTATTTTGGGTTGTGCGCTTCTGTCCGATTATGATTTACAAGACAATCGTCCGTAGTCGCTCACAAACTTTGCTAAGTTAGGTTTTTTAATTCACTTGTTGTGATTTTTCTTATTGATTTTATTCACATCTTATCCACAATATGCGGTTATTGGACGTTGAATTGTATGGTTTTCTGGTTTCCTCCCTCATCAACAATGGAGAGTATGTGCTTTCCGATGGGCGGATTGATTGCCATTTGGTGGTTGTCGGTGGTTTTTCCGATGTACTCTTGGTCTAAGTGCCAGAACAGGGTGGCGTTTATGCGGCGGCATACGGCCTTGCAGATTACCTTTTCGGGCTTTCCGTCAAATCCTCTTGGAATCACTACAATGTCATTGTGTTCGGGATAGATGAGTGCAATTTGGTCTGTGGTTTCGCCTTCGCACCCGTCTTTGTAGGGCGGTAGTGGATGGTAGTCAGAGTGGTGCGCCTTGTAGTAGTATTCTTGTGCGGCGGGAAGTATGAACCACGAGCGGGTCTTCATATCGGAGATGGTGGCGCAGGTGGTGTTTACCTGCCAATGTTCGTCGTTCGTGAGGTGTACCCATCTGCAATATGGGCATTGAAGGGTGTTTTGTGCGGCAGTTGGTAGGTAGGTGGTGTATGTTTCGGCGCAGATGGGCGATGCGAGTTGTCCGCTGTGTTTGCAAATGGTCATCTGCTTCATCTCGTCGTAGGGGGCGGAGAACCAACCGGCGTCTTTTAGCAGGGCGAATACATCAAACATTACGGGCGAGGCAAACCCCACCCCAGTCATGCCGGCTCGTCCCTCGCCTGTGGCGTTCCCTACCCATACGCCGACCACTACTTCGGGCGAGACACCAATGGACCAGGCGTCGCGGTTTCCCCAACTGGTGCCGGTTTTCCAAGCGATGTTTTTCATCGTGCGGAATTGCTTCCACTCCGCCTCTTCTTCTGGGCGGTTGAGTTTCGACATTGCTTCGAAGGCGCACCAGATGGCTGCTCGCGAGATTCTTGTTTTGGGATCGTCTTTTGTGTTATATTGCAGACGGTAGGCTGTCTTGCGGTACATCTGGCACAAATCCCACAACTTCACTTCAGCCCCTCCCAAGATGAGTGATGCGCCATAATGGTCTTCGTTGTGGCGTAGTGTGCTGATGCCAAGCCATTTGAGGTCTTCCATAAAACGCCCGGTTGTATGTGTAGAGAGCATTCGCACCAATGGCACATTGAGCGATTGTATAATGGCGTCGTCGGCATGCACCGCACCTTGAAATGTCTTGCTGAAATTGGATGGGGTGAACCCGTTGATAGAGAGTGGTGTGTCTGAGATTAGTTGTCGGGGGGTGATTTCGCCGCAACTGATCATTGCTGCGTAAAGGAAGGGCTTGAGGGTGCTGCCGGGACTTCTTTCGCTTTGGATGATGTCCACTTGTGCGGCTTCCGCACCGCTGCACAGCGTGTTCCCGACGTAGGCGGTAGGCTCGCCCGTGGCGACGTTCAGCACCAATATTGCGATGTTGTCGATGTGGTTGGAGGTGCGGTAACGCACGTTATAGTCGTCTGCTAAGTTTTGTAGCATCCGTTGCAGCCGACTGTCTATCTTTGTGGGAATAATCTTCCCGGAATTTGTCTTTGATAGATAATCCATAAGGTGGGGGGCGGCGTTCGGGAGGGGGTAAGGTGCGTCGGGAAGAGTTTCTGCGATGGAAAGGAGGTATTCTTCTTCGGTGAGGATTTTTCTGTCGCGGAGGGTTTTCAATAGCGAATCTCGCTTTTTCTGCAACGCTTGTCTGTTCCGCCCCATATTGATGAGCGATGGCGAATTGGGTAGAACGGCCAGGGTGGCGAGTTCTGCCCACGAAAGTCGGTCGATGCTTCTGTGGAAATACCGCCACGATGCGGCATCCACTCCCACAATGTTGCCGCCGAAGGGGGCGTGCGACACATACAATTTGAGGATTTCTTCTTTGTTGTGCGTTAGTTCGATGTCAATTGCCCATAGTGCCTCGATGAGTTTATTCCCCAATGTCCGGGGTTGCCCGCTGCGTGCCATACGTGCCAACTGCATAGTCAGCGTACTGCCGCCTTCCATCACTTTATGGTTGGAGATGTTTCTCTTTAATGCGCGTAGGATGGCTATCGGGTCCACGCCTAAGTGGTGGTAGAAACGTCGGTCTTCGTAGTTCACGAGGCAGGTTACAAATCGTTGGTTGAGGGTGTCAGTCTCTGGGAACCTCCATTGCTCGTCTTGTGCGATTCGTGCGCAGAGCAGTTCGCCTTTCTCATCCAAAAGTATGGTGGATGTGGGCGAGTGAAACAGTTGCTTCGGCATAAGAACGCAGTGAAAAAACACTGCCGAGAGAGAGATGAGCAATGTCGCCGCTACTAAGCAACTCCTTGTTTTATGTTCCTTGGAAAACAGGGTGGAAAATATCTTGTAGAATCGCATAATCTTCTAATTCTTAAATATTTCCACGGTTCCTCGTTTTTCTTTCCCGCTCTTGAATCTGAGTGTGTAGATGTACACTCCAGGGTCGGCGTCGACGCCTCGGTATTTCCCGTCCCACCCATCTTTCGAGTGGCATATTAACAATCCGTAGCGGTCGTAGATGAACACCTCGTAGCCTGGCATAAATACGTCGTTTGCTCCGTTGTGGTTTTGAGGGGTGAAAGCGTCTGGCACGTCAACTACTTCATCGTCTCCTCTGACGTAGAGGTTGAGGGTAATCAGGCTGTCGCAGCCCGAGGTGGTTTGCAGATGACGGTAGAAGGTTTGCCACCCCATTTCTGTTTGTGCGGGCAGTTGGAAATCTTGGCTTCGATATGTTTCGCCGATAACTATCGTATCGGTGTAGATGGTTTCTTTCTTTTGTAAGATTTTCAAAGTGAGGGATATGATGCTGTCGCAGCCGTTTTTTGAGTTGTAGGTCTGGAAGGCAGTTTGGTATTCTTCTTGGTTGGCGATGAAGTCGAAACCGTTTTTGTTGTAATGCTCGGCTTGGCAGATGGTGTCGACCAATGACTTTTGGTAGACGGAGTCGACGGTCAGTGCCAATATGGTGGCAGAGGGGCAGCCGTTGCCGTCGGTGGTTCGCCTTTCGAAATAATGAAGTCCTACGGATTGCTGTGCGGCGATGGAGAATCCCGATTCTTCGAAAACTTCGTTTTGGCATACCTTATTATATAGTGTGTCGCGCGGCATTGGTTTCACGGAGAGTTGAAGTTGCACCATACTGTCGCAGCCTGTTTCGTCGGCAAACCGCATAGAGTCTGTCATTACGCCAGGAATATTCGTAGAGATGTAGAATCCGTTTTTCCTGTAAGATGCGCCTTGGCAAATGGTGTCTTCTATGTGGGTCGTAGGATGGTTTTCCTTCACTAAAAGGTGAAGTCTAACGGTTTGGTTGCATTTATTTGTTTGGATTTCTTTTGAATAGATGCCGGTTTTGCTCTCTTCGAAGAGTTCGTCTTTATAGGTTTCTCCTTGGCAGATGGTGTCATATCGGTTGATGATGTCGCCTTGCGTTACATAGAGAGTCCGAGAGGCGGAGGCGGCGCATCCTTCTTTGTTGGTTGCCGTAACGGTATAGGTGGATGTTTCTGTGGGATAGACAGTTATTTGCTCGTTTCTTGAGCCGTCTTCCCAGCGGAAAGTCAGGGTTGTGTCTGTTGTGTATTCAGATTCTCCGCAATAGGTGAAGGAAGAGATGGCGCGGACGTAGAATTTGAGGTCTTTTCGGTAGGCGTCGGCGTTGCCGAAGGCCATATCGTATGTCCATGCGTAGGTTGAGTCCATTTCGGAACTCGTCCAATAGGAGTCATAGTAGATGGGGGTGCCGTTGTTGCGTGTCAACGCCGAGTCGATGGTTGGGAGCAGTGCGTAGAGGTCGCCCATTTGCCCAGCCGATGGTAGGAACCATCCTTTTTTGAGATTCACGCTCCAAGCGGCGATTGTTGCGGTGGAGTCTATCGCTTTCCGCAGATTTTTTGTGTTTTCGTAACCCTCCCAATCTTGTTCGGCGGTGAGGCAGTTGGCTGCGTATTCTTCATTGAAGTGGTTGGGCAGGTTGGCGATGTCGGTTAGTTCGCTATTCCAGATGTAGGCGTTGCTGTCCTCTTCGAGAGCCACCATCCAGCCCGATTTCCCATCGGGGGTGAGCCGGAAAGCGATGCCTTTTTCTCCGAATTCGTTTTGTACCAAATCTCCGATTTTCACTTTGGGTGCTTCTATGTTTGACAGAGGCACGGAGCGGACGGCGCGGAGGTAACTGTATACCCTGCTTTTCGGGCTTCCGTAGATTTCGCCAGTGCTTGTCTGGCCGCAATAGAAGTAGGCTGAAAGTTCCGTTGATGAGAAGTAGGAGCAAGGTTTCGTGCGTTGGTTGGTGTTGGATGGCAGTTCTTGTCCGCCGATTTTGGCGAGTGTTTCGTTCACCTCGTGGGTGGTTGCGAAGAGCATTCGCAGTTCGCCGATGGCGGGTACATACCATCCGTTTTCAAAGTCAACAGCCCAAGCCACGGGGTATAGTGTTGCATCGCCGGCTTTGCGTATGATGGCGGTGTTGCCGTATCCGTCCTGGTCTGTCATCACTTCTCTCACATGCGTGTGGTTGGGCAGGTTGGGCAGGTCGAACCCTTCGTTGCCCCAGGTAAGTGTTCGTGTCTCCTCCACATCTTTTAAATCTGCCACCAAAGCGTATTGGTAGTCTGGTTGGACGTGGAATACAACGCCTGCCGCCGTCCGTCCGTTGGGGTTTTTCAGAAAGTCGTCGCAGCGTGCGAATGTGCCGTCCGAGCAGAACACATCGCCTATGGCGATTGGAAGCGAGTCGCAGTACACGCTGATGTTGTTGCCGCCTTTCCCTTTCGCCGTCAGGGTTACTTTGTCTGATTGGCAGAGCAGATTTTCAGCGTCTGTTTCAATGCTTATGGTTGGTTGGTCGAACACTGTGAGAGACAGAACCACGGTGCTGTCGCAGCCATTCTTCGAGGTCAGCGATTGGGTGTAAGTGTAGTAGCCCGATTGGGTGAACTTCCCCAGGTTGAATCCGTGTCTGTCATACGTTTCGTTTACGCATGAGGTGTCTTTTATGAGTTGATGGTAGGATTTTCGGGGGCGTATTTCCATTGGCACAGCGTTGCTACCGCATCCGTTTTCACCTTTTAGGATGATGGTTCCTGGTGTGTCGTCAGAAAAAGAAAGAACGATTTGTGGGGAGTGTCCGCCGTTTAGTATCGTGGCGTTGTCGGGCAAAACCCACGAGTATTCGGCAGTGCCTGACACGTCTGCCGAGTAGGTTGCGGCGATGCCTGTGCAGGGTGTTTCGTCGCCCGATAGTTGGTTGTTGATGTGCAGTGTTTCGCTGACGGTGAGGCGGAGGCAGACCACGCTGTCGCATTGTTTGCCGTCTTTTGAAAATCTCAGTGTGTCGAAAAGCACGCCGACGGGCGGTTGTTGGATGGTGAATCCGTTTTCCGTATAGTCTTCGCCTTCGCAGATGGAGGCGTTGATATCGTAGAATTGTTGCAGGATGGTGAGTTCGAGATGTTCCTCGCCCTCTTCCGAGCAGGTTGTTGGGTTGAGGAGGATGTTGGTGTAGGTGGTAGTCCCCACGTTGTATTGTGGAGAGAGGTTGAAGTTGTGTTTGTTGTAGGGTTCGCCTTGGCAGATGGTGTCTTTGTACGTTTTCCCGGAGAATGAGGCGGAGGAAGAGACAAATGCGCTTTGGGTGAATGAGCAGCCCGTAACGGAGGTAATGGTGCAGGTGAGGTGAAGGTCGCCGTCGGAGAGTGTGCGTGTGGTGGTACGCGTGGTGTCTCCGTTGTCCCAGAGGTAGGAGGCGAAGCCTTCTGGGGCGGCGATGGTGAAATTATCGCCCAAGCACTCCTCCACTTCTAATTTGTTTGGGGCGCAATGTGCGGTGAAATAGGCGTAGCCGAAATGTCCCATCAGTGCGCAGTCGTAGGTGATGAACTGTACTTGCACTTCCTGTCCTGCGAATGGTGTTAGGTCAAGCCCCACCTTCGTCCAGTCGCGCCACCGCACTGCCGTGTGTCCGCCCAGATAGTCCTGGAATCCGGATAGTCCGGCAGCCGCCGATACGTCGTATTCTGCGCAGTCGGACACTAAGTTTCCCTCGGCATCAGTTATTCTGACGACGAAGCGGGGTTGGTAGATAGATTCGTGTCCGGGGTCTTCTAAGACGACGGCGAAGTTGACGAAGAGCAGCGATTGTTGAGGGTCTACTTTGAAGTGATAGACGATGGCTTCCGCCTCGCTACCCACCTGTTCGTTTCCGAGGCGGATGGACTTTGTTTCTCCGTTTGGGATGGTTGTTAGTTGATCGCCCGTGTTGGCGTCTGTTTCTTGCTGAGTGTTCAGTTTATGTCTGTCATCCACCAATCCGGTTGTTCCCAATGGGTTTTCGAATGTTCCGTAGAAACCCTCAACGTAGGTTTGCTGCAAGTCCATAAAATCCGGGCATCCGTTCCATACGGAATAAGCGTAGGCGCAGACGGCGCAGAGTGCACCAGCGAGGAAGGCTGAGAATCTGTTCATTGCTCTCCGGATTCTGTTTGAAAATGGTTATGATTTGTGGCGGTTGGCGCGCTTGCGTTTGTATTCCGCTTTCATTTTTGCCGAACCTGAGCCGTGCGCACCCTTGATGTAGGAGGTTCTTTTGGCTTTCGTCTTCACACCTTTTTTCTCGTTTTTTTCGTTGTTAGACGATTTTCGGAAGATGGTTCCGTGTTCCAATATATGCGTTATATCATCCATAATCTTTTGTTTTATAGTTTGTTATGCGTTATTTTCTTGTGGACCTGGTTGTACGCCCAATTCCTGCGCTTTTTTGAGCATGAACTCAAAGGCGGGGTCGTGTTCATTCGGAATCACACCATCTAAGATGGCGTCTTTGATGGCGGTTTTGATGGTTCCGACAATGGCGCAAGGCTGTAGGTTGAGCGTTTTCATGATTTCTTCGCCCGAAACTGGCGGCTGGAAGTTTCTGATTCGGTCTTTCTCCTCTATTTCCTTCAATTTACGCTGTACGTTTGCGTAGTTTTCCTTGTAGCGTCTCACGCGCTCCGGGTTTTTAGAGGTGATGTCTGCTTGGCAGAGAATCATCAGTGAGTCGATGTCGTCGCCGGCGTCGAAGAGGAGTCTTCGCACGGCAGAGTCGGTTACCACATCCTCTACCAGTGAGATTGGACGCATGTGGAGCAACACCATTTTCTCCACGAATTTCATTTTTTCGTTGGTCGGCAATTTCAGGCGCTTGAATATCTTCGGCACCATTTTTCCACCCACGAAATTGTGGTTGTGGAATGTCCACCCGATTTTTTCCACCCAGCGTTTGGTGGCAGGTTTGCCGACGTCGTGCAGCAATGCTGCCCATCGTAACCAAAGGTCATTTGATTTTTCGGCGACGCTATCTAACACTTGCAGTGTGTGGAGGAAATTGTTTTTGTGTCCCTTCCCGTCGCGTTCCTCTGTGCCTTGCAAAGCGTGTATTTCGGGAAGGATGATTTCCAGCAGTCCGCATCGCTCCAACAGTTCGAACCCGATGGAGGGTTTGGGCGATGCCATGATTTTGTTCAACTCTTCTACAATGCGTTCTTGCGAGATGATTTCGATGCGCTGTTTCATGCGCGACAGTGCGTCGAATGTTTTTTGTTCGATGTAAAATGATAGTTGGGTGGCGAAGCGTATGCACCGCATCATTCGCAGAGGGTCGTCGCTGAAGGTTATGTCGGGGTCTAATGGTGTGCGGATGATTCTGTTCTCTAAGTCATCCATACCGTTGAAAGGGTCTAAGAGCTCGCCGAAGCGGCTGCTGTTCAGACAGAGTGCCATGGCGTTGATGGTGAAGTCTCGGCGGTTCTGGTCGTCCTCCAATGTCCCGTCCTCCACGATGGGGTTTCTTGAATCGGCGCGGTACGACTCTTTTCTTGCGCCCACAAACTCCACTTCGATGTGCTTCAGCTTCACTTGGGCGGTGCCGAAATTCTTGAAAACCGCCAATGTGCTGCCTTTCCACGCTTTAGAAAAGGCTTCTGCCACGGCGATTCCCGAGCCTACCACCACGACATCAATGTCGACGGAGGGTCGTTCGAGGAAGATGTCGCGCACGAATCCCCCGATGACGTAGCAATCTACTTTCAGTTCGTCCGCGACTTCCGATATTAGTCGGAACACTTTGTTATCCAAATATTTTTCCGCTTCAAGATTACACTTATCCATCTTAATCCAAAATCCTGTATTATGGCTTGTTTTACAATTTGATGCCGGTCAACGGCGATTTATATTATTTGCTGCGGACGAGGTTGATCGTTCCTTTTTTGTTGTATGATATTCCGTCCGTTCCGGTGGCTTTGATTACGTAGAAGTAGGTTCCAACATGCGCCGCCCGTCCGTTAGCGGTGGTGCCGTCCCAACCCTTGGTGATATCGTCCGACTCGTAGACTCGGCGCCCCCATTGGTCGTAGATGCAGCAGTAGAAACTCTTGATGGAGCGGTATGCCACGCGGAACTCGTCGTTCGTACCGTCGCCGTTCGGTGTGAAGGTGTTGGGGATATAGAGGTCGGAAGTGGCGATTTGGAAACAGCCATACGACTTGTGTTCGCAGACGCTGTCGTTTCGTATATTGCTCACTGTGAGTTCTATGCAGTACATACCAGGGTCTGACACGATGTATGCGTTCACATCTTTTTCGAACAGCACGAACGCACTTCTGAAATCGCCTCGGGTAGCGTTTTCGCCTTGGGCGATCGCCCACTCGTAGTGGTTGGTCATAGCGTTTGATCTGCTTACGAAGTTCAGTTCCAACGGCCCTGACGAACGGAAATTTGACACGTTATTGAGGGCTTCTGCCGATGATTCTACGAACTGCAAGCGGATTTCAGAGCCTTGCTCTCCTTCGTGAATCTGCGCAGAGTCTGTCTCAACGACGGGATATGCCACTACCGCCTGGGTGAAGAATGTGTCGGTCAGTATCTTCTGAAGGGTTCTTTCTGCGGAGATATCCTCTACTTCGAATGGCGTGTCGACGTATGGGAACTGCTCTAACGTGATGTTGTCTGCGCCAGAGGCTTCGGTTGTGATGTCGGTTATTTTAGGGTCTTCGTCCCCTTCCGCCAACCAAGATTGGTATTTCACTTTGAGGGTGCGTTCCACTTCCTTTTCGTTACCGTATTGTGTGCGGTAAGTGATTGTTGGTGAGAATGATAACTGCAAATCTTCGCAAAGCACAGTGTCTTTTGCCCAGGTTATAGAGTCGATTTTCAGATAGTCAGTCAGCCAGGTGAAGGCCTTGCACGGACTTCCGGCATCGCAGGTTGAGTCGCCATATTGCACCAAATATCCGGCGTTGCTTGCCATTTTTTTTAGCGTAATAGATGAACTGTCGGCGGAGAAAGCCCACTCGTTGGCAGGCAATTCCTTCTCAATCGGGATAATCTCGTCGCCGTTGGTGTTGAATGTTACTTTGAAGCATTTGCAATTGGTGAGCATTCCTTTATTTAAGGTGAAAAGGATGTCGGTGTGGGTAGTGTCGAGGTTCGTCCTAAGTAGGCAGGCGCCTTTTGATGCGTAGGCGAAGCCATCGGCTTCTGTTGCGAAAGAAAAAGTCTGGGCGTGCACAGCCGTGCCAGAAAGCAATATCAAAATAGGAAATAGGACGCGTTTCAGCATTTTGTCTTAAATCTCAGGTCTGTGAAAAGACCGATTGGGTTTAAAAAATTCGGGATGTTTCACGGAGAAAAAAATTCCCCCATCCTAATTTTACAAAGGTACACAATTTATCCGAAATCTTGTCTGTGGTGGCGATAATCTGCGTTGCCGTTGTTTCAAATTTTTCAATCTTGTGTTTCTGAAATTTGCTTCATTCCCATTGAATCGATATTTTCGCAGAGGTTTTTCCGCCCGAGCATTGGGTGGCTGTGAAAATGACATTCAGATGGATTCGTACGATGATTTCTTTTCTCGAAAAAACATTCGATGCACCGCTGTCAGGCAGTTGGTCTTGGAGGCGGCTTCGCATTTCGACTATGCGTTTTCGCTTTCAGATTTAGAGCAGAAACTGCCCACTGTGGGTAAATCCTCCATTTTCCGCACGCTTATGCACTTCAAGGAGAAGGAGGCGATACACGAGATTGACGATGGAAGCGGGTCCGTGAAATATTGTCTTTGCGACTGCGACGATGAGTGCCACCACCAGCACCATGTGCATATCACCTGTACGGTTTGCAAAAAAACTTTCTGTCTGAAAAGGCTTTCCGTGCCGTTGGTAAACATTCCAAAGGATTTTGAGGTGGAGGAAATCAGTTATGTCGTGAAGGGGATTTGTTCGAAATGCATCCAAAAAACTCGTAGGTAACGCTTTGAATTGGCTTTTAAAGTATCTCGGCACAATTTTTTTAGTGTTTTTTTCAACTTGATATGTTTCAATCCCAATTTTTTATTTTCATTTATATACATTTGCATTGTTTAACATTTCAGACTTGGAAGAAAGACGTGTGAAATCTGCGGATATTTCTTCGTATTATGTTCGTTTCCTCGCCATTGCAAAGTCGAGTTAACTTGTCTTTGCTCGTTTGGTTAACGGAAAATGTTCTGTTGAAGATAATTTTCTAAGGGTCGCATCGTTAAACATTGGGCGGGAGGTTTGTAAAAGAGCAGGCTGACGCTGGGTAATGGTGTCGTCCCCGTATGGGGAGGATATCGGTTTAAAATAAAAATCATAAAGACGAATTAGGTAAGAGTTTGCGTCGCGCAAGGATGCAGGCGAGTTTTATGCCATGGAGGAACGTAAGAAAATATTGATAATCGGGGGAGGCGTGTCAGGCATGTCTGTCGGGATTTACGCCCAAAGAAACGGTTTCGACTCAACAATCATTGAGAAGCACAGCATATCGGGAGGTATCTGCACCGCCTGGTTCCGTAAGAAGTATAAGTTTGATTATAGCATCCAGTGGTTGGTTGGCACGAAGGAGGGCGCGTTCCACGACACGATGTGGGAAACCGGCATTTTAGACGATAGTGTGAAAATTCTTAATTCCGAGATTCACAACAGGAATGTGGCGAAGGATGGCTCGGACCTCATCATCTATACCGACCTCCGCAAGTGGCGCAAGTATTTGCTAACCATCGCCCCAGAGGATTTTAAGGCTATCAGCAAACTTTGTTGCGACATCCGTTGGGCGTCCTACCTCAAGCCGTTCGACATCGCACCGGCTCTGCGCACCCCACTCCGCTACATCAAGGCGTTGTACCACTGCTTCCCGTCGTTGTTTATGGTGTTTCGGCATAAAGACAAGACTTTTACGCAGTATATCGAGTCGCTGAAATTCAAAAATAAAACCCTGAAAGAGAAGTTGCTCAATGTTTATGGCGAGAAGAATTTCTCGTCGTATGCGTTCCTGCTGATTATGGGTTGGTATTTCAAAAAGAATGCGGGCTACCCTATGGGCGGCTCCCTGGGCGTGGCTCACCGCATGCAGGCGAAGTACGAGTCGCTTGGTGGCAAGTTTATGTTTAAAAAGGAGGTGAGCGAGATTCTTGTGGAGAACAACCGCGCGGTGGGCGTGCGGCTGACGGATGGCTCTACTATCGAGGCCGACTATGTGGTGAGTGCCGCAGATGGCTACACCACGCTCTACAAGATGCTGAAAGGCAAGTATATATCAAAGAGGATTGATAATGTGTACAAGAACTGGCATTTGTTCAGTTCGTTTGTGCAGGTTTCCTTCGGGATAGACAAGGTGATGGAGTCGGACTATAACGTGCAGGTCATCCTTGCCGAAGGCGAGAAAATAGGCAGCACCACTCTATCTCACAACTTCCGTTTGCTGAACTACTCGTTCGACCCGAGTATGGCGCCCGAGGGTAAGACCACCATCGTCATCCGTTTCGACAGCCCGTATGATTTTTGGGAGAATTTGACGACGGAGGAGTATCAGGCGGAGAAAAAGCGAATTGAGGAGGATGCCATAAAAATGTTGGAGAAGCACTACCCGGGCAGTTCGCAACACATTGAGATATGCGATGTGGCGACTCCGCTCACTACAATCCGCTACACGGGTGCGTGGCGCGGCTCGTACGAGGGATTCCTGCCCACGCCGAAGAATATCATTGATCAGTTGGATCAGAAAATTCCGAATCTTGGCAATTTCTATTTGGCGGGGCAATGGCTCTTCCCTGGTGGCGGCATTCCGCCGTCAGTGCAGTCTGGCAAATGGGCCATCCAGCTGATTTGTCGGGACGAGAAGAAGCGGTTTGTCGCTAAATGAGGTTGCAGAGAAATACGTACCTTAAAACCTTTATGCATTCCTAAACGGAAGTGGTATTTAAAAGTTCATAACGAAAGACGGCACCCTCCGTCTTTCGTTTTTTTATCCCAGAGCAACCCACACAATACCCTCCTCCTTTGCCTATCTCCGCCTTTTTCCCTACCTTTAAATGGGATTATTCTCTGTACGAAGTCTACGTCAATCGTAACATAAGCAGTACAAAGCGTTTTAACGCAGTCTTGTTTGCCACTATAAACAGCAGAGAATCAATTATATAGTTATCATAGCAGAGAAACAATCGGATTTTTTTTGAAATTTGTTGCTGTAAATTTTGATAATTTTTTTTTTTTTTAGATTTGCCAAAAATCAACAATGTAAATAATAGCCGTAAGTTGTTATAAATTTTTAAAACACAAAATTGCTATGCAGGTAATTGAATTACGAAAAACTCTAAGACGTATCATTAATCAAGGTGGAGAGGATTCCACGTTGTTTTTTTCTGATCAGGATTGTGATGTCTATACTGTCAGTTCGGTTATCCAACTTGAAACGGGAAGCATTGCTTTGATTGCTGACGACGATGATGCTCTCGATGTAAGTGAGATATATGATGAACTCGAAGGTTATCCTAACAATGCGTTTGTATTTGTATTTTCTTCAACATTGAATTTGGCTTTTGGTATTGCACCTGGCTTTCGTGAGGATGACGATGGAGACGTGTTTATGGATGTTCTCTATGTTTCACATGATGAATGAAAATCTTGTGTATAGAATTCCTAAACGGAAGTGGTATTTAAAAGTTCATAACGAAAGACGGCACCCTCCGTCTTTCGTTTTTTTATCCCAGAGCAACCCACACAATACCCTCCTCCTTTGCCTATCTCCTCCTTTTTCCCTACCTTTACGCTTCAGACGGAACGAATCCGCCCAATTAAAATTTTTATAATGCAAACCTCTCAGTATCAAAAAGGTAAGTTCTATACACTGCCTATACAATGTATAAAAGTTGAAGGCAAAAGTTCTTTTTTTATTGTTTTAGACGGAAATGGGCGAGAACACGCCATTAAGATGTTCGATTTCCAAAGGACGGATGCCAAAAGCCAGAACCTCAGCGAATTGTTCTGCATGGTGAAGGATGTGCACGGCGACGAGGTGGTGTTCGTCCAGAACATCGCCGAAATGACCAAGAGCATCTACCCCAACGGCAGAACATATCCATTCACCGTCACAAGGGTTACCCCTTCCATCAACCAAGGCTTTTCTTATTATGACTTGTGGAACGAAAACGGTGTGCCTTTCCGTCTGAGAAGTAAGGAGAAACTGCGCCCCCAACAAAAAATAGAATGTAAAATCACCCGGCCATACGCCAACAAAATCCTCTTGGAACTGACGGAGGCGAAAAGCGCCGTCGTTGTCCAAAACTTCAAATCGCTACACGAAATCCTTTCCGGGTGCGAAATTAACGATTCCTTTGCCCACCTTTTTGAACTTTATTTCGCCAAACTTTCCATTTTCGACGAGGCAAGAGACTACTATCGGAAGCGGAATCCCGAATGGGCGATAATCGCGCTGCGCTCCGTGCCAGAAATAGAAGATTGGGGATGGATAGACGCAACCGTCGTCCAAGACCTCCTCTCCGCCTACCGGAAAATCTGCCTCTACATCATCGAGGATTCAGACTACCTACAGCAATTCCCATCGTTTGAAAAGGGAAAATACCAAAAAGCGTTAGAGGAAAAAGTGGAAATGACGGAAATCGGCGCAAAGTGCTTCGACCTTATCAGCAATGATAAACACAAAGAGGAGGTGGATCGCATCTTTCAGAAAATCAACCTATCCGGACATCTCTACAACGCCAAGGAGAAAGTCAACTTGCTCATCTTCATTCTAATGCTGGAGCCGCAAATCCTTGAAGAGAAGATTGACGACATCCTTAACATCATCGGCAAGCAGGACATAAGCAGGTGGGACAACTATATGACCGGACTTTTCTACTCCCTGCTCGAGGTCTACATCAACCGCAATAGAAGTCGCACCAACCGCTTAGCCACCGTCGAAAACGACCAGAGCGTGCAACTGCTGAACAAGATGATACGCGCCATCTCCTACCGCATCCTCCTCGCCAGCCAATACGAAGACAAAGACGAGGAAGGGCAATTGCTGAAGGCTATGCTCTTCCATTACCTCGCTTTCATTCGGGGAAAAGACGCACTCGGCAACACGAGAAAAACTTTTGAACTCTCTGAGTCGCTGATTGAACGTGCGTTCACAACCTTGCTCGCCCCCGAGGAGGACATCCACGAGCTGACGTGGAACAGAGATTACACCCAAACGGAACTGCTCGCCTACCAACTTTCATTGTCCACGCCGAGCGAAATCACTTTTGCCACCAAGACTTTCAACTCTGAGAACGCACGCTTCTCTGTCAGTCCCAACGGCATCATCCTATCGCGTATCCTCTCCTCCGATAAAGACAAAAACGTGCTGCCCGAAGGCTTCCTCAGCTGGCACAACATACAAATCTTTTTAGACTCGTCCGTCAAACACAAAATAGACAAAAACTCAAAGTTTAAAACCTGGTGCAAGTTCTGGGACAACGTGGAGGCGGATTTGCTCGCTCCAAAGGAGTCTGTCGCCAAGCCGACCTTCAAAAAAAGATTGCCCGATGTGGGCGAGGAAACCACCATCAGAGTGCTATACAGAGATAGTTCCACCGACCACCCGAACCGTTTCTATTGCAAAATAGAACATCCCGAACATGAAGGCTACGGTTGGATTGATGCCTACCAAAAGGGCGGCTCCATCGGTCTGTTCCACTACAATCCCGAATTGGGTATTGAGTCGTTTTACAATGAAGACGGGAAACAATTGTTGCTCAACGTACGCGTCAACTCGCTGAGCAGTCCGAATGATGAGGTGCAGACTTGCACGTTCGACGCAATTGGTAAGATAGACAATTGCGTGCGCGAGAATGTGGGGTTCGGCGCAGAGTTCGACAGCAAAATCATTTTAGAGGCAACAGACAGGAAGGGTACGTTTCTTGCCATAACCGATGCTGGCTTCGGTGTGTTCATTTCGCAAGACGGAGCCTCGGATCCAGACATTTCATTTGGTTTGAACGACACCGTGAGAGTGCGTATCGACAATGCGAGCAACCCTTCGAAAATCCAGGGCATTGTGATTGGCGCCGCCAACGACGATGTTTCCATCAAAACCGCCGCCGAAAGTCTTCTGCTCACCTACTGCGATGATCAGTTCTACGAGGAGACCCCCGAAGAGTTGGAGGAGGAAACTATGACGGTGGCAGAAGAACAATTCGAAGAAGACAGCATCCGCGAGATCATCAATATCTTCGCCCATAAATCGGTGTTGGAAGAAAACTACATCATCGCCTACTCCTACCTTGCCATCGCCCGCATCCTCTCGCGTATGATTGATAGCGAGGATTTGAAACGCTACATAGACCTAAACAAGAAGGCACTCATCTTGCGTGAAGAATATAAAGAAAACGGTAAGGTGGACGAGAATGATGTGGAAGAACTGCTGCAAGATTACGCCGATATGGCAGACTGCGCACCCTACCCTATGCAGCGTATTGCCGAGATTCGCCTTGTCAACTGGTTTGGCCGGCAGGAGAAAAACGACGTTTTGTGGGGAATAATCAACAACCAGGAAACGAACCTCATTTTGAAGAAGTTAGCGCGTTTGGTGCTATCGTTCAACCTGTCGGACGGGTTCGGATTCCAAAACCAGCAGAACATCATCAGCAGCAAAATGAAGAGTCTGCTGAACATCAATGTCGAAATGCCAAACATTCTTTCATTTGGCGAGGAAGACCAACTGACGGAGTTCAAAACCTCCATCGTCTACCCTCCGGAAAACCACATGAAAGCCGACAGAGACCTGCAGACCTACAACATCATGAAGGTGATTTGCGGTATGGCAAACGCATACGGCGGCACGCTCTACCTCGGTGTTAATAATACAGGTGCGCCCACAGGTTTGGTGGAGGATTTGAAATTCTTCGATAACAGCAAAGACAAATTTGACCTTTATGTGCGTAACAAAATTCGCTTCGCTTTTGGCAATGAGCTGAATGCCGCCATTGCCATCGAATACCCCGAGGCTGGCGGACACTTGGTGTATGCCATCAAGATACCGGCAAGCAAAACACCGGTGAAATTAAGCACGGATAACCAATACATCTACTTCCTGCGCGAAGGCACATCAACCTACGCCATCGACCTTGAGGAGTTGACGCACACTATGGACAACCGCAACTTCAGCCTGTACAATGTGCAAGCGCAAGGCATCTCCGCGGAAGACATCAAGCAAGAAAAGGTTGAGCCGAAAGTCGCACAGAAAGCCACCACAGCCAAGAAAAAAATTGAGGCGGAAATCTCAACAAGCCTCATCCGCCGTAACATCACCAACCAGTGGGAGGACGGATATGGCGAAGACACGGTGGCATATCTCCGTATCTACGCCGGAAACAAATGGTGCTTGCTCGACGATGTGGATTTTGAGGACGGACTGCTAACACTCGCCATTCACGAAGACGAGAAAGATGGCTACTTGATTGTGGTGGGTAATGACGGCAAGGTAAACAAAATACCAATGATGCAACTGCTGAGGAAGGAGCGGAATGAGAATTTCAATGCCTCTGGCGAAAATCCATTCTTCGTCTGCCCAATGCGGAAAGATGCCGCCCTACTCTCCGTTTTAGACTACGACAAGGGGAAACGCTTTATGCGGATTGACACGCTCGGCGAATTGTGTGAGGGCGCACCCACTGCCGCCGGCAACACGCTGACGGATGTGGAGTTCTCCAATGTGTGCTACTGCGACATCATCAATGCCGAGCATTTGGAAAAGTTCCAACGGTGGTGCGATCTGGGACGTAAAACCATCGGTCTGCAACTAAAAGACGTTTACGGCGAGAAAGCGAAGAAAGAGTTTGAAAAGATCGGCATAGACACCAACCGATTCTAAAAACACACCTTCTCCCGAGAAATCCTGGAACCTTTTTCGGGAGAAGGCATTTTTGCGTTTGTCATCTTTGGAGCGAAATAAATCTTAGATTTCACTACCTTTGTGGCGTTTTTTTGAAGCACAGATGTTGAAAATAACCAAACATATTGCTGCAAAGGCTGTGGTTTGTAAGGTAGTTATTATCTTCATTGTCACGCTATTCTCTGCTTGTTCGAAGCGAGAAGTCATATACATTGACGATGACGAAGCGTGGTTGAACGATGAGCGACCAGTTGTCTTCTTTCTTTCAGAAGAAGACAAAATGGGAGATTTAGGGTACTATGACAATCTTTACCGAGGTGTTGTTAGAGCCGTTGAAACTAATAATCTGTTGTTGTACTGCTTGAATGTTTCGCCTGGTTGGTTCGACGAGATTTTATCTTCTGCCGCAGACATTCCTTATGGGAAAAAAATATTGTTTGTAATCGCTAACAACGAATATGAGGAGGAATTTCGTGCCATAGAAGACTCCGTTTTGAAGAATGAAAAATACGATATTCTTCTTGTTGAGAGCAATGATACACTGCTTCCGATCTACTCAATTAGTTGTGTGGAATATGGCGTATGTTATTTGGCGGGGTGTGTGGTAGGCGATGAATTTCAGGAGGTTTCAAGTGCGCTTATATTGTTTGCCAATGATAAAAGCTCAGCATTAGAGAGAATGCGAAAAGGCTTTTGCGATGGCATCGCCGCCACCGACGGAGAAATTCGGATCGGTCGTAGTTATATTTCAAATAGTTTTAATGATAGTGTTGAAGATGGTTATAGCCAGTCAGATTATGTGTATAGAAACTCGGATACGATTAACAAATTGTTTCAGTTGGTGTTTCCGCTGTGTGGTGGGTCTGTTCAGGGGTTGTTGAGGTACAATCGCGAGCATCCGGAATCATTCTACACCATAGGTATTGATGTTGATATGCAGGCGTATTCGTCAAGAGTTCCTTTTTCGGTGGTGAAGCATTTAGACAAAGGTGTTGAGGAGTGGATAGGACATTGGGCAAAGGGAGACGGTTTGGATAAACACCAATCTCTGGGGCTTGCTGATGCGTATACGGAAATCATCGCCGCCGATGGTTATAAAGATCGCGTTAACGAGGTTGTCAGCCGTTATTTGCAGACTGCCATCAAAAAGGAAAAAGAGTATGAAGGCGAATAATATACAACATCGTTTTGTTTTTTTCTTATGGCTGTCATTATTCGCTGTGGGGATGTTTAGTTGTAAGGATGAAGACACTTACGTTCATACTTCAAGTGTTCCGACTGTGGAATATAAGATTGCTGTGGTGGTGCCGTTGTCCAATAGCGATGAAAGGGCGCGATATGAAAAGACAGCAAACTGGGCATTGGAAACTCTGCGAAATGCACAAAGACTTGTGTTTGATGAAGGGATAGACTCATCGATTGTCAACCTCAGTATAGAGTGGTACGATGAGTCGAAAGAGAATCTGACTTTGCTATCCAAACAGCTGTCTCGACGCGACGACATATTGCTGACGGTTGGCCCCCTTGCAGACAAAAACGTGAACGCTATGGCTCAGGCGTTCTCCAACGAGGGGAAGGCTCTTATCGCACCTTGTGCGACGAGTGAAGATATTATTCGGCGTCATTCCAAAGGCACGTATGGGGCAAATAACACGCTGCCATTCCTGTGGTCTCTCTGCGAAACGGATGTCGCGCAATCAGAGGTTTTGCTTGCGACGGCGTGGGAAGGTGGGGCGGAGTCTGTCGCGTTAATATCCCCAGCAGACAGTTATGGGCAGACTTTCAGTGACTGGGTGCCATTTCAAGCCAGTGAGTTGGGTTTGACATTCGTTCCATCCGATTCATACGAAGACATTGAGGATTTGCCGAAGGTCGCACAAAGTGTGCTTTCGTCGGAAGCGCAGTGTGTGTTGTGTGCCGTCCGATCTGTTGACGAGGCGAAAGTGGTGCTTGAGTTAGTCAAGAAAATGGAATTGGCGGCTCCCCGTTTGCTTTTCGCAGGAAGGGCGTTGTCTGCGACATTGCCAGAATTGGGGGAGATTGCAGAAGGAGCGGAGGGCGTAGCGCCATACGCAGATCCGGAAACGGGGTTTCAGATTGCCTATCAGGAGCATTTCAAAACAAATCCAACCTTTGCCGAGGCGCAACTCTACGATGCTATTCTGCTTGCTGGTATAACCGCTTTTGTAAAGGAATATGTGTTTAAGGCACTCTCTGCCATAGACATATTGGTGGGATTGGTGACGACAGAACAGAACGACGCAGGTGAAATAGGAAGTGAGAAGGTGTGGAATGCATACGGACTGTCAAGTTTGTTCCTTGGTTTTAAGGAAACAATGGACTTTACAGGAGAGGAGTTAGTTGGGGCGTGCGGGCGGCTGTGTTTTGACAATGAGGTTTATACAAGCATCTTAGAGAGTACGTATGTGCATTGGATGGTATACAGGGACAGTCTGCTCTGCATAGACTACCACAAAAGAGATGGTAGCAAACGTGTCTCTGCCACATTGGCGTCGTGGAACTGGCAGGTGCAGCAACGGCAAACCATAGTTAACGAGGATGCAGGAATATCCTATAAGGCGTTAAATGACCGATGGGCGTTGCTTGTGCAGAGTTCAAAAGGTTGGCGCAATTATCGGCATCAGGCAGATGTGCTTAATGTATATCAACTGCTGAAACGAAATGGCTGGGATGACGACCACATTATCCTCATCATTTCGGACGACATCGCCGACTATCCCCAGAACCCTTTTATGGGTGAGGTGAGAGCAAGTTACACTGGCGACAACCTCTATTCAGGAATAACCATTGATTATAACACAGATACCCTTACCGCCGCCGACATTGTAGACATACTCGAAGGGAAACGCAGCGAACACTTGCCGACGGTGCTTGAAACGGACGACCAAACCAACTTGCTGGTGTTTTGGAGTGGACACGGTTGCAGAAAGGGAACAAAAACCGATGCAGGTTTTTTGTGGCTTGAGGATGGCGTTTTTTCTGATGTGATGTTACGGGGAGCATTGGAAACTATGAATAGCGAAAAACGTTACCGCAAGATGCTGATGTTGTTCGAACCTTGCTATTCTGAAACTATGATAAATCAAGCTATAGATATTCCCGGAATTTTAAGTTTTTCAAGTGCAAGCAAGAATGAATCTTCGTTTGCCGACTATTATTGTGAAGACATAGGATGGATGAGCGACCGTTTCTCTAACAATATCGTAAGGGAAATGAGTATCAATCCAACGTTGACATTCTACGAACTTTACACTTACCTTATCAAGAATACCCTTGGCTCGCACGTTCATGTTGCCAATGCGTCTATGTTTGGCAATTTGTATCTTGTTTCGCCTCAGGAATTCTTTTAAAGGACTCTGCAAGTAGTTGATAGTGGTATAATTACATGCCTATTCTTAAAATAAAACCAAGTTGCTTTGAGTTTATAGTGATACATATTGGGTTAATTATTTCCTGACTTCATCAATGCGCCGCCCCCCAAAAAACTCCTCTAATTTAGCAAGTTGGGTGATGAGTTTTTTTTTGGGGGGCGGAAAGTAATAGATTCAAATGAAATGAACCAGCAATTCAAACGAAATGAATCGGCGATTCAATTAAAACGAATCGACGATTCAATCAAAACGAATCGACGATTCATTTGAAACGCAATAGTATTGCGGCTTTCTTGTCCCGAATACCGATTTAAATTCGTACATTTGTCCCAATGTATAACATTTTGCTCATTGCATACGTCTCCCTCCGTTGTGTGGGACGACTGAACTTGACGGAGGATGATTGATCATCATATTTCCTTCTGCATCACCCTGCGTTACCTATCTTCTATCCTTAACTCATTGATATTCAATGTGCGCCATTTGATTGCGCACAAATGTGATGAAGTCAGGAAAGAGTCTTTTGGTATTATTCTTTTTTATAAAAAGCTACGGGAATGGTGCGGCGATGCGCGTCAGTCCCATAGGTTGGGCTTTCGACCGACCGGAACAGGTGCTGCGCGAGGCGATAAACTCAGCAAAGATTACACACAACCATGCGGAAGACAAAGACCAGATGCTTGAACGCATCGTCACCCAATACTACGGAGAAGATTGGTGCGAGTATGTACCAGACCGCGGCGTATTTGACGTAACCTGTCAAGGCTGCGTTCCCCTCGCCTTTATGCTCCTGCTTGGTTGCACTGATTTTGAGGAGGCTATCCGCGAAGCCATTAGTTATGGCGGCGATAGCGACACACTTGGTGCCATTGTGGGCGCAATCGCAGAACCTATTTTCGGCATACCGACGGATATTCAGGAGAAGGCTCTACGTTATCTTCCTCATGATATGCGAGTTGTCTATTCCGACTTCAAAGATAGGTTCAACCTATGAATCACCCCAAAACAATCAAAAAGGTCGAGGAGTAACCCCCGACCTTTTTGTTATTTTCTGATTTGCGGACATCTTACTGCAAACCCACTTTTTTTAGGACTATCTCAAACGCCGCATCCAATCCTTTGACGTTTTTCCCTCCCGCTTGCGCGAAGAAAGGCTGTCCACCTCCACCACCTTGAATTTCTTTGGCAGCTTCACGGACAATCTGTGTAGCATTCAATCCTTGCGCAACCACTGAATCAGAGAATGCAACCGTCAACGATGGCTTGCCTTCCCATTCTGTTGCAGCGACAAACACCATTGCCTCGTCTTTCAACTCGTTTCTCAAACGGAAAGCAACAGACTTCAAAACATCAGCAGGAGCTGGTTTCCTTGACGTGATGACACGAATACCATTCTTCACCTCCGACAAACTGATCAACTTTTCAACGCTACGCTCCAACTTTTCTGCCATATAGGCTTCAACATCCTTCTTCATCGTAGCATTCTCCTCAATCAACTTCTTGATTGCTGCCACAATGTTTGGCGTATTGTTGAAGAACGTACGCATATCGCGAACCATATCTTGCTGCTCGTTCATCATCTCCTCAACCTTCACGCCTGAAATCGCTTCTATACGACGAACACCAGCTGCAACTGAACTCTCCGACAAAACACGAATCATTCCAATCTCACCCGTCGCCTTAACGTGTGTACCACCACACAACTCCATTGACGGACCGAATTTGATCATACGAACCGTGTCGCCATATTTCTCACCAAACAACGCAATCGCACCCTTGTCTCTTGCCTCTTGGATTGACATATCGCGGAACTCCTCCAAAGGAATGTTCTGACGAACCATTGCATTGGCAATTTGTTCCACCTTTCTAATCTCTTCATCCGTAACTTTCTGGAAGTGAGAGAAGTCGAAACGAAGGGCATCTGCTGATACATACGAACCCTTCTGCTCAACGTGCGTACCCAAAACCTGACGAAGTGCATAGTCGAGCAAGTGGGTTGCAGTGTGGTTGCATGCGATACGTTGGCGTCTCTCCTTGTCGATAACAGCGTGAAATCCGAGTGTTACATCCTCAGGCATTGCCTGCATCAAGTGAACCGTCAAATTGTTCTCTTTTTTGGTGTCCAACACCTCGTATTTCTTACCATCTGCCTCGATGAAACCAGTGTCGCCCAACTGTCCACCCATCTCTGCGTAGAACGGAGTCTCATCGAACACAACCTGGAAAAACTCTTTATTCTTTTGTTTGATTTTTCTGTAACGAAGAATATTCACATCAGTCTCGAGGAAGTCGTAACCAATAAACTTAGACTCGCCCTCGTGCAATGTAACCCAGTCGCCCGTTTCAACAGAGGCAGCGTTACGAGCGCGTTCCTTCTGCTTCTGCATCTCAACATTGAACTCCTCCTCGTTGACCGTCATTCCGTTTTCACGAAGAATCAACTCTGTCAAGTCGAGAGGGAATCCGTAAGTATCATATAAGGTAAATCCGTCAACACCTGAGATTTCAGTCTTACCTGCAGCCTTCGTGTCGGCCATCACCTTATCCAAAAGGCGGATACCCAACTCCAAAGTACGCAAGAATGCCTCTTCCTCTTCCTTCATCACTTTCACAACCAAATTCTGCTGTGCAATCAATTCAGGATATGCATCGCCCATCGTCTCGATCAAAACAGGCACCAACTTATACATGAAAGCGGCACGCTGACCCAAGAAAGTGTAGCCGTAACGAACTGCACGACGAAGAATACGACGGATAACGTAACCAGCCTTAGCATTTGAAGGCAACTGACCGTCGGTGATTGAGAAAGCGATTGTACGAACGTGGTCAGCGATTACACGCATAGCAATGTCCGTTTCTCTCTTCTTACCATATTCTGTATTGGCGATTTTTCCAATCTCCTTAATGATAGGTTGGAAAACGTCTGTATCGTAGTTTGATTTCTTTCCTTGGAGAGCCATACAAAGACGCTCAAATCCCATACCCGTATCAACGTGCTTTGCAGGGAGTGGCTCGAGCGAACCGTCAGCCTTACGGTTGAACTGCATGAACACGTTGTTCCAAATTTCGATTACTTGAGGATTATCTTTGTTGACCAACTCAACTCCTGGCACTTTCGCACGCTCGTCGTCGTCGCGAAGGTCGATATGGATTTCAGAGCAAGGACCACAAGGACCCGTCTCACCCATCTCCCAGAAGTTATCATGCTTGTTTCCGTTGATGATACGATCTTTAGGCAAGAATTGAGCCCAAATCTCGGCAGCCTCGTCATCGCGTTCAAGGTTGTCTTCCTTGCTACCCTCAAAAACAGTAGCATATAAACGGTTAGGATCGATTTTGAGGACATCCACCAAATACTCCCAAGCCCAGGTGATAGCCTCTTTCTTGAAATAATCTCCGAAAGACCAGTTACCCAACATCTCGAACATGGTGTGGTGATAGGTGTCCAAACCTACCTCTTCCAAATCGTTGTGTTTTCCACTCACACGAAGGCACTTCTGCGAATCCGCGACACGTGGATACTTACGTGGTTGGTTACCCAAGAATATGTCCTTGAACTGGTTCATACCAGCGTTCGTGAACATCAATGTAGGGTCGTTTTTTACGACCATCGGCGCAGAAGGGACAATCGTATGCCCTTTTGAAGCGAAGAAATCGGTAAACGATTTGCGAATTTCCTTAGCCGTTAGCATCTTACTATATGATATGTGTAAATTATTCTGGACTGCGAAATTAGCATTTTTCCACAAAATAGGTTACCTTTGCCGCAACATTTTCTGTAAGACTGAGGCCGCCCACCCCATTTTGTACATTTTGATACAAAGAGATGACGCTCTCGGAATGAAAAACTAAGCGATTCGCACAAATGTCAAAAGCTAGATTTCAGTTCAACCCCAAGACGCTCTCCTTCGAGCGGATTGACAACACCATCAAACACAGGTTCACCTACCTGTTTTCGCACCTTGTGAGCGGACTGTTGATTGGGTTGGCTTTCTTCGTGCTTTTCGCACTTTTCATCAACTCGCCAAGGGAGAGGGACTTGAAGAGCCGGAACGCAGAGTTGGAGGCGCAGTTTGAACTTGTAAGCACACAACTTGACGAGATTCAAGAGATTCTGACAGACATTGAGCAGCGCGACGACCAACTCTACCGCGTGGTTGTTCAGGCGGACCCGTTGTCGAGCAACATCCGTCGAACTTCGCTTTCCCAAGGAAAATACAGCAAAATCCGACAAAAAACAAACTCAGAGATAGCAGCCGCCGCCACCGCCCAGATTGACGAGGTGCGCAGGAGGCTCTACCTGCAATCCATCTCATTCGACGAGGTGACGGAGATGGTGCGCAACAAAGAGGATATGCTGCTGTGCATTCCCGGCATACAACCTGTGAAGAACAAAGACCTGAAGCGTATGGCGTCAGGCTATGGCTTCCGCATCGACCCCATCTATAAAACACAGAAATTCCACGCTGGAATGGACTTTTCCGGTGAAATCGGCACGGAGATCTATGCGACGGGCAAGGCAACCGTCGAGTTTCGGGGATGGAAGCAAGGCTACGGAAACTGCGTGATTCTGGACCATGGGTACGGCTATAAAACCCTTTACGCTCACTTGAACGGATTTGTTAAAACCCAGAAAATCGGGTCGAAAGTAAATCGCGGTGAGGTTATCGCCTATATGGGTAATACGGGAAAATCTACCGGCCCGCACCTTCACTACGAGGTACACTACAAGGATAAAGCCACAGACCCTCGTAATTTCTACTACATCGATCTCTCGCCAGAGCAATATGACGAGATGATACAAATCGTCTCCAACAATGGAAACGTCTATGATTGAACCGCTGAAATTTGAGCGGAATAAAATGTATTACTCCATCGGCGAGGTGGCCGAGATGTTGCAGGTAACTGTCCCCTCCATACGCTTCTGGGAAAAGGAGTTCCCTTTCATAACCCCCCAGAAAACAAAAGGCGGAACAAGATTCTATTCAAAGAGCGAAATCAAAAACATCCAAATTGTTGTTTACCTGCTGAAAGTAAGACGGTACACCATAGAGGGAGCGAAGCAACTTCTCAAAAATGATCGGCGCAACGTGGAGAAAAAAAATGAGATATACAGGCGTTTAGAGAGGATCAAAAACGAGATACAATCACTCCGCCAGTCATTTGACGTGCATTTGAATATAAAAGGACAAGAAGATGGAATGGATGAGCGTGACTGATTTCATTATGGAGCAACGCCTGCTTCACTTCGCATTAGAGTCTGCCGGCACATTCGCCTTCGCCATTAGCGGAATACGTTTGGCTGCGAGTAAGGATTTCGACTTGTTCGGTGCCTATGTCGTCGGGTGCATTGCGGCAGTGGGTGGCGGAACGATCCGTGACTTGTGTCTGAACCTCACTCCCTTTTGGATGGAGAACTCCAGCTATATGATATGGACTGCCATCGCATTGCTGTTCGTCATCGTTTTCCGAAGACATTTGGTGAAACTTAACAACACATTCTTCATCTTCGATGCCATTGGGTTGGGATTATTCAATGTTGTGGGTATCGTCAAGACGCTCGAATGTGGTCATCCGTTTTGGGTGGCAACCGTTATGGGAACGATCACCGCTGCCGCTGGAGGGGTGCTGCGCGACTTGCTCATCAACCAGATACCGCTAATATTTCGGAAAGAAATCTACGCATTAGCCTGTGTGGCGGGCTGCATCGTATATTATATATGTGATAAAATTTGGATAGACGACCCTGCAATCACGCAGATTATCAGTGCATGCAGCGTGGTGTTGACACGCATTGTGGCTGTGAAATACCAAATCGGACTTCCCCACATCAAAAAAGAATAGACCGAAAGCGAAAAAAAATCAACAATCATTCTATCTTTGCAGAAAATACACTATCTTTACAAAGAGTTAGAACAAATAACTAAAAACAACAGAGATATGAAAAGACTGATTACACTGACATCCGCTATGGCGTTCGCTGTAGGTTGCTTTGCACAATACAGCCTCTCGTTCGACGCCAATGGTTTGCGTAAAGGCGACTACAGAAACATGAAGCAAGTGGAGTATGTGGAGCAAAGCCAAGATGGAGCCAACCAAGTATGGGATTTCTCCAAGTCAAAAATCGTGAAGGATTTTTACATCAACCAGAATGAGGATTTGGCGGCATCGTCTGCCGAGGGCTACCGCTTGAGTTGCGACGAGGGTGGAGAAAAGAATACTTTGTTTGAAATCACCTCCTCCGAGAAGCGTTACTTCGGAATGCAGACGAAAAACTACACACTCACGCTCGATGAGCCAATCGTTGACTTGATGTTTCCTCTCTCTTACCAGGAGTCGAAAGCAGGCATTTATAGCGGTACTTCCCAAACAGGTAGCAGCAATAGTTACTTTGACGGAAACTATGTAACGAAGGCGGATGCTTGGGGTACGGTCATTATGCCTGGCGGAGATGTCTACAAAAATGTTCTTCGTGTGAAGGTTGACAAGGAGTACACCGAGAACTACGGAACTACTGAGTACAAAATCAGTTCTATTCGTTATCAGTACTTCGCAGAGGGGGCGAGATACCCAATCATCATCACCGTAGAGCAAGAGTACATCCCTGTAAGCGGTTGCAAATGCGGAAACTCAAAGTACACCGCAATGTTTATGGAGAAGCCTGCCGTTTACAAAAACGACGCACAGGAGTCTGCAAAGAAAAAAGCTAAGGTAGAGATTTCTTCTTTCAACTATTTGGCTTCGCCGAACCCATTTATGGAGTCGTTGCAAGTGGCATTCAACTTGGGTAAAGAGTCGAAAGTGTCTATCGAGTTGATGGATCTTTCGGGAAAGACGGTTTTGAAGTTGCTCAACGACAAATTGGAAGGTGGTCAATACTCGTATGATTTCCAAACTTCTACCCTACTCCCAGGCACCTACGTCCTCAACGTAAAGGTTGACGGGAAGGTTTACACAAACAAGATGCTTAAAGCTGGAAAGTAGTATTTTTTTCAAACATAACCAAAGGAGGAGTGCTAACGGCATTCCTCCTTTTTTGTGACGAATAACCATGAACGGTCTAAACAAAGACATACTGAAAATTGCGCTGCCCGCCATCGCCACCAATATTACTGTCCCACTGCTAAGCATGACGGATATGGCAATAGCTGGACATCTCGGCAACGAAACACATATCTGCGCCATATCCATCGGCGGTACATTGCTCAATTTGCTCTATTGGAACTTCGGATTTCTGCGAATGGGCACGAGTGGAATTACGGCACAGGCATTCGGCGCAAAAAACGAGTCGGAAATGGTGAATACGCTGCTTCGCTCACTTTTCGTGTCGCTTTGCGCTGGCATCATCATATTTCTGCTGAAAAACATCATTCAAGGTGCAGCCTTCCGTTATATTGGCACGACGAGCGAGGTTGAACTCTCCGCCGAAACATATATGGACATTTGTATTTTGGGCGTTCCCGCCACAATGTGCCTTTACAGTATGAAAGGTTGGTTTATCGGTATGCAAAACTCTGTTTACCCAATGGTTATCGCCCTTTCTACCAATGTCTTTAACATCATTCTAAGCCTTGTTTTCGTGTTTGTTTACAAATTAGGAATCTCTGGAATCGCATACGGAACGGTTACTGCCGAATACTTTGGCCTGACACTGGCTCTTCTTCTATGGTGGAAGCGATACAACCACTTATCAGTCTATGTTTGCCGCTCTGCTATTTTCAACGCACGCCAGATGAAACGTTTCTGCACACTCAACGGTGGCATTGCCATACGCACACTCTGCCTCACTTGCGTAACCTGTTTTTTCACATTGGCAGGAGCCAAGCAAGGAACGGTTCTATTAGCGGTAAACACATTGTTGATGCAACTCTTCACTCTATTCTCCTATTTTACCGATGGGTTTGCCTATGCCGGCGAAGCTCTTGTCGGAAAATACATAGGGGCGAATAACGAATTGTCTACCCGACAATCAATTCACACCCTATTCGCATGGGGATTGGGACTTGCTTTGTTATTTTCATTGCTATATGCATTTTTCACGCCGAATTTCCTACGCCTACTTACCAATGACGATGGGGTGCTTCTGGCTGCAGTCGACTATCATCTTTGGGTTATTGCCATACCCATCTGTGGCTTCTCCGCATTCATCTGGGATGGTATTATGGTTGGTGCGACAATGGCTAAAGGAATGGCAACAACAATGGTGGTCGCAACCACGCTCTTTTTCGTAATGTATAATTTGATGTCAGCCCCGTTGGGTAACCATGGTTTGTGGTTGGCGTTCATCATCTACCTTTGCGGACGAGGAGTTTCTCAGGCGATATACTACAAACGAGCCTCAAATAAAATTCAAGGCTCGTCTATATTATGAATCTGATATTTTGACTTCGTGAATTTGGCATCCAACCCGGAATTAATTGAACAAGACTTTCCCGCAAGAAAAATGGTTTTGTGTAGACGGATTTTTACGGGATGGTTGACACGCCTTGTCGTCCGTTATTTTTTCCAGAATCGGCATGTTATGTCTTTCAATTGTCCATCTGCCTCAATATGGTATAAACGTTGATTGGTCGTTTCTTTGTTCAGCGGACCGAGTTCCTGTTTATACGGACCGATTTTGATGTAATCAAAGACATTTAACTGAAAATTTTTGGGGAACGACTCACGACCTGTGTACCACGCCACTTTTAGTGATGTGGTGTTTTTCACGAAAGTCGCCAATGAGACAAGTCGTTGCAAATCGCCGTCGCCTCCCATAAAACTTACGCAAGTTATGTCTTTCCCATATTTGTCGACTAATTTTGATAGTTGCGTTTCCGCCAGTTCCTCGCCGATATCTTCCCTTAAAAAGGGACTATGGCAACCAATGCAGGTAAATGGGCAGTTGGAAATGTTGATTGCCAACGTTACCTCATCCGGAATTTCCTGGAAGACTATATCATAGTCGACGTACTTCAGCATATACTGCTACTCCTGCTCACTAAATTTTGCATAGAATCTTCTTCCAGCCTCTGCTTGGCGCGCCTCCGAGAAGTTGCTGATGCGTTTCATATAGCCAATCACTCGGGTCAGATAATCAAGATTCTTGCTGTGGCAGTGAGGGCACTCTTTGAGGTAGCGTTTGTCTATATGACCACACTCGTTGCAAACCGTATTCGGAATGTTAAACGTGAAATAGTTGCACCCTTCCTTCGCAGCCACACGTAGCAACTGGCGGTATTGTTGGTGCGAAAGATGCTCCTCCAAATTCATATGCAACGCAGAACCTCCGGTGAGGTGCTCAATGTAAGGTGCGCCATGCATTTTGAATTTATCAATCACATTTAATGAAGAATCTTCTACAACGTAGAAATAACTATTATAGCAATCCCGCGGAACAGCATAGCCGTCCTCCCGGTCCCACTTTGCATGTTTAACACCGACATTCTCCGCAGGGATCATCTCACAGTTGAACATCACATCTTTGGTCTTATATTTCTTGTTGTAACGCTCCACCAAGCCTAAAACGCTCTGCACGAAACGTAGGTATTCGGGGTTGTCCTTTATCTCTAAGCCCATAAATTCGGCAGCCTCTACAAGACCATTCACCCCCACTGTCAAATATTGACGGGAAAGGTTAATATAGCCGGCATCGAATAACGGAAGCAATCCCTTCTGCTGAAGATTCTTCAGGTTTTCGTTGTATGCCAACTGCACCTTATGCACCAAATCCACAACCTCTTCAAGGTATGTGAGGTATGGAATGCCATTCTTCACGGCGAACTGCACGCAACGGTTCAAGTTTATCGTCAATACACTCTTCGAGCCAGTGGAAACACCACCTGCACCCAACGTATAGCTGAATCCGTTATCTTGAATTTCATTTCTGAGTCTACAGCAACTGCTCAATGAGTCTGCATTGTCGCTGATGTATGTGAAGAACGAATGCCCCTCGGCATACATTTCGGCGGTGAACTCGCCCCACTCCTCGTCCATAACATCGCCATCTTTGGTCAGCAGAGCCATTGTCTCGACAGGGAAGGTTAAAACCGTCTTCAAACGCTCGGCGTTGAACCACTTCATGAAACGCTTCTGCAGCCAGCTCAGCGACTCCCAGTCTGGGCGCGACCCATCAGGGAAGACGAACTCCGAAAACAAACTGTTGAAGTAGTATTTGTCGTAATATGAGATATTCCAGAATACGGCTTGGAAGTTTCTTGCACCTGTTGGTTGGTTGATTGAATAAACAATCTGCTCAAAACAATCTGTAATGACTTTATCCAACGTGCGTTGGCGGGTGGAAAGGTCGACAACCCTTTCTGGGTTCTTATAGTAATCATCTCCGTACTCCTTCTGAATGAAATAGTTCATATACATAAGGAACTCAGGGGTGGCGCAAGCACCGCTCAACATACTGGAAACCATAAACACCATATTGACGAATCCGCCGCAGAACGACTTCAGATTCGTTGGTTTTTTTGAGTTTCCTCCGATAGAGATTGTTCCGCCAATCAACCACGGATACATCGTTATACTGGCGCAATAGTTGGCAAGGCTCGTTTCGTCATTTTTGTAGATGAAGTGTTGGTTGAGAAGCTGTAGATACTTGTCCGACACCTCCTTGCCATACATCTCTTTCAATCTGTCCACCAAAAGTCTTCTATTCAAGCGGATGAAGTTGGACTTCGGCAACTCACCTATCAACGTGGCAATGTTCTTGTTCTCCACATTGGCGTTTGCGTCATATTTACTGCCGGAAGCAGAGTTGGATGCATTGCTGTAATCCGTCAAGAATTGCAGTTTGTTGCGAACTTCGCGATCCTCCAAATGCCTTTGGCGATATAGGATATATGACTTCGCTACGGAAAAATATTTTTCAGACATTAAGGAGAACTCCACCTGGTTCTGAATCTCTTCAACATTCATTCCATTGTGGATGCTCAGTCTGCCTAATATATCCGTCAGAATCTCTTGCGTTGCAAAACTTCCGACAGACAAAAAGGCACGCGACACCGCATTCTTAATCTTATCAACAGAAAACGGCTCTACCTTGCCGTCTCTCTTAACGATGAAAATATTTCCGCTCATTACTACCTGACTTACGATTTTTTACTGATTAGATACTTTTTCTTCACACTTGGAATAATCCTCAGAAACACATATAGGTTTCAACGGACTTGCACGCCGTTAAGGCTGCAAAACAAAAATAGGGATATAATTTTTCATAATCACATCCCTACCTGAATAGTTTTTAACAAAATTTAATATATTGATAATCAATGCATTACCAAGCAAATTTGATCATTGCGCAAATTCGGTTATTGGAGATGTCGCGCACGGCATCTGCCTTGCCGAATTCGTCCCTTCCGTCGCCATATCCTACGGTAGTGAGTTCATACTCAACACCGAAAGTGAGTTTCCATACGGTGTAGGAAACCGCTGGACAAACCCTCCAGATGTAGTCGATATTTGATGCGCCATTCACCCATAAATCGCCGACAATCTCCTTACTTGTTCCAAGGTTTTTGAAATATCCGCCAAAGAGATTCACCTTAAACGCACTTCCGTATGTTAAGTTGACGAATGTCGTAACATTACGCAATGGTGAATAATCCCACGATCCATCTTCGTTGATTTTCGTGACGCCCAATCCACTCATCATATTCAAATGCGCAGTGTTCTGCCCCATCAGGCATTTCCAAAGCAAATGAAATTTGTCTTTCTTATAATTGATGTAGACGAGGGGCGACGCCGAAAAAGCATACTCCTTGACAATCCGTTTGGTAGTGCCTTCTTCTATTGTTTCTGTGCCGGAAAGTGAATCATAGACAACTTTCGTGTAAGGCACCTCCATCGTTGTGCGTGGACGCAACCGCAGCAAGTCAACTCCTGCGCCTACCTGAAATCCGTTTTTCGTATAATCGAACCCGACGTAAAACTCTGGGAGGACTCCTTTTGTCTGATAACTGTCGGAACGGCCATCTGGACCGATGGATTTGTATTGGAATTGCCACAAGGCCGCCGCCGTGAAACGCCATCCTCCGACATAATTATCGTAACGGATTTGTGGTGAGCGGCTGAATGGCTCAAACGGCGACCCGGAAGCCAAACCCAAAACGTCGGGCAAATCACCAGACATCGGATGCCAAGCTTGACCTGCCAAAAGAGAATGCCGTTCCCATCTCATCTTCAAATAGGCCTGACGGATACGCAGCATCGTAGTACTGGAGGTGAATCCGCAGAAATCTGTTTCAATCTTTGCTGAAAGGTCGGCATTTAACGCCCGGATACCCGAAATGTCCAAACCAAGCCGCGTGGTCATCGCCAGGAAGTTGGATTGGGAAACATCATTCAAATCCTCATCGCCAGCCTCATTCATCGACTCGTCTTTCGGAATCTGGTTATATAAACCACTGGTAGACTGCACATTCTGTCGGGAATCATAATAAAAATAATTGCGTACAAAACCGTATGGCTTGAACTTCACCTTGCCTCCGTTACGGGGCTTCTCCGTTGTTTCGGCAACTTGCTCGGTGACTGTTGCGACGTTTTTTTCTGCTGCGCCTGCAACGGGGGCTATCGCCGCTCCTTGCTCTTGTGCAAACAGGCATTGCAACGACATTAGCGCCGCACCCAGCACATAAATCTTCTTCATTTCTTACTTTGAAATATTAGGCAAACCTATATTAGATTCTTCTGCGAAGGTAGTTAAAAAATCATAAACACTCATCCTAAACTACGACAAAAAAGCCGCAGTACCATTTCTGAAACTGCGGCTCATTTTGTATTTTATTATCAATCAGACTATTTCAGCAAAATGCTTCCGAAGAGGAAAAGCGCTGCGTAACCGATGATAAGGCTGACCACACCTACGAACAATCCCGTCAGTGCCATGTATTTCAATTTAATGAAGCCCTTTGAGTAGGCAATCGCATTTGGAGGCGTAGAGATTGGCAAACACATCGCAAACGATGCAGAAAGTGCCAAGCCAACTAACAAAGTGGTTGCTCCTCCATAAGGAGCCAAGCCCTCTTCCATACCTTGTGCAACTGCCACGAAGATAGGAATCAACAAAGCGGCGGTTGCCGAGTGGGACATAAACGTGGACATGAGGATACACAAAAGTCCGGAGCCGATGATTACGGCAAGCGTTGACCAACTGTCGAACGGAATGGATGTAACGATATGTTTAGACATTGTGATTGCCTCACCGGTTGTAGCGTCGACTGCGATTTTACCTTCCAGGCCGACACCCAAGGCGAAACCTCCGGCAACGAGCCAAAGCACATCCCAATCGATCTGTGCGAAGTCCTTCTTCTCGAAAACTCCCGTGATGCAGAAAACCGCGAACGGAAGCAGACCGACAACGTATGTATTGATGCCGAACAACGCTTTTCCGAAGACCCACAAGAAAATGGTAACGGCAAATGTGATGTAGACGATCATAGCCTTAGGGCTCTTGTCCGTTTCGCCCTTAATCTCCACCTCGATGTGTTCTTGCTGAGAAGGGAAGAAGTGGCAAAGCATCAACCATGAGAGGAAGAGGATGACTACTGCGATAGGCACCATCAAAGCCATCCACTGGCCGAAACCGATTTCAAATCCGATTTTCTCCAACCAACCAGCGGCGATGACGTTTGGAGGTGTTCCGATAGGGGAACCGATGCCACCGATGTTTGCAGCGATTGGAATAGCCAAAGCCAAGCCCACCCTTCCTTTATTATCTGATTCTGGAATGGCAGCCAAAACAGGTGAAAGGATCGCGATCATCATCGCAGCCGTCGCCGTGTTGCTCATGAACATGGAAAGCAAGGCCGTAACGGTGATGAACCCGAGCATCACATACCGTGGGTTGTTTCCAAAAGGCTTGATGATTGCCCTCGCCAATGTGGCATCCAACTTCACTTTCGTTGCGCCGATAGCCAACACGAAACCGCCCATGAAGAGCATAATCGTAGGGTCGGCAAAGGCAGCCATGATACCCTTATAGCTCAATGTCGCACCCACACCATCGTGGTTGAGGAAACTCAGCATACTATCAGATGTCGTCAATAACATCAGCACCATAATCAAGACGGAAGTCCCCCAAATAGGAATTGGCTCCGTAATCCACATCAACGCAGCGAACACAAAAATCGCAATCAAACGATGCTCGACTGTCGTCAAGCCCTCAACGCCAAACGCAGTGTCTGGCAACAACCACACAATCGCGGTCAAAAGGATTGCCACGGCAAATCCAATCACCTTTTTCAGATTCTTATCAAGATTCATACCTTATATATAAGTTAATTTCATTTCTTTCAAGGTACTGAAAGCGCATAAAGACAACACTCCATCTTACGACAGAGCAACTCTTATCCACTCTTAGAAGATTCACGTTTAAATTTTCCGTAAAAATATAAAAATGTCTTAAAAAGAAAGAGAAAACAAAGAAAAATAAGAGAATGAAATAGTTGAAACGCACTCAGACAATATGTTACGCTTCGCGATTTTAAGTAATTTTAAGAAACCACCGCGAATATTGCGAATATGGAAAAACAAATGTATCTTTGCAAGAAATAGGGTTCGGAAAGAATCCGACCTAAATTATTAACCAAATAGTCAACCTTTAAGGTTGAGAATCGAAAGGGGATGCGCACAAAGAGGACGAATGTCCCGCCCCCGAAGAGGGCTGCGTTGAACCGAAAAAATGTTTTGTGTATGATATCTAAAATTCTGGTCGCGAACCGAGGGGAGATAGCCATGCGAGTGATGCGTTCTTGCAAAGAGATGGGCATCAAAACGCTGGCAGTTTATTCTGAAGCCGACCGCGCCTCAAGGCATGTGTTCTTCGCCGATGAGGCTGTATGCATCGGTCCAGCGCAATCCTCCGAAAGCTATCTTAACATAGACAAGATCATCGGGGCCGCTAAAAAATTCAACGCCGACGCTATCCACCCTGGATATGGATTCCTCTCAGAAAACGCTGAGTTTGCTGAACGCTGTGAAAAAGAGGGAATCATATTTATTGGTGCACCTGCCAACGCCATTCGTCAAATGGGCGACAAAATCACCGCAAGAAAACTTATGATCGCCGCAGGCGTGCCGGTCGTTCCTGGCACGGAGCAACCTCTGCAATCATACGAGGAGGCAGTGCAGACCGCACAGCAAATCGGCCTGCCAGTGATGATCAAGGCTTCTGCCGGCGGCGGGGGAAAAGGCATCAGAATCATCCGCCAGTTGGATGAATTGAAAAACGCTTACGAAAGTGCCATCTCGGAGGCGGTGTCCTCTTTCGCAAACGGCACAGTATATATGGAGAAACTCATCGAAAAACCGCATCACATCGAGTTCCAAGTGTTGGCAGATAAACACGGCAATGTGGTGCATCTTTTCGAACGCGAGTGTTCCATCCAACGGAAACATCAAAAGGTTATCGAGGAAACCCCATCCCCATTCATTTCTGACAAGGTGAGGAAAGAGATGGGCGAGATAGCTGTCCGCGCCGCTAAGGCAGTGAAATACGAAGGTGCAGGCACCATCGAGTTTATGGTGGACGAAAAGCAAAACTACTACTTCTTGGAGATGAACACCCGTTTGCAGGTGGAACACCCTATCACCGAGGAGGTTCTTGGCGTCGACCTCGTCAAAGAGCAAATCAACGTGGCAAACGGCAAGCCTTTGCGCTTCAAACAAGAAGATCTGAGCCAACGCGGACATGCGATAGAGTGCCGTATCTGCGCCGAGGATGCGGAAAATAACTTCACTCCTACCCCAGGCATCATACGCCTTATGACGGAACCGTCGGGCATCGGTGTGCGTGTGGATAGTTTCTGCTACGAAGGCTACGAGATTCCAATCTACTATGACTCGATGTTGAGCAAGCTCGTTGTCTGGGCAGCCAACCGCACCTACGCTATCGAACGTATGAGGCGAGTGCTCTATGAATACAAAATCACTGGGACGAAGACCAATCTTTCTTATCTGAGGAAGATACTTGAAGTGCCTGACTTTGTGAAGGGACACTACACCACGGCATTCCTTGAAGAGAATAAGGAAATGTTAGATCACATCACATTGGAAGAGGAGTCGGAAGAAACCCACAAGACTGAGGACATTGCCGCTATCGCAGCCTATTTCGACTATATGTTGAATGAGGAACGACCTTCGATATGCACCTCCAACGACAACCGACCTATCAGCCGTTGGCGCGAGTTTGGAAAGCGAAACAATATGCGAAACTACGATTAACCCAAACCTTTCGGTTATTTTTATTAACGAAATTTTACGATATGAAAATCAAAATCGGAAACAAAATCAAAGAGATTTCCCTTGTGAAGAAAGATGGAAACAAGGTGGAGATTTTGGTGGACGACAAGAAATATAATCTGGACATCGTGATGGCAGAGAATGGTCTCTGCTCCATTATCACGGAGGACGGACACTCCTACAACGCTGAGTTGAACAGCAGCACCAACCTTAGTTACACCGTTAGTGTGGCATTTAACGCATTTTCTGTCGAGATCGAAAACCCTTACCAATATGGCTCGAAGAAAGCAAAGTCGGCCGAAAGGCAAGATAAGATTTCCTCCCCTATTCCTGGAAAAGTGGTGCGTGTGTTGGTGAAGGAAGGCGATTTGGTGAAGGCGGGAGATCCTGTCATCGTCATTGAAGCTATGAAGATGCAGAGTGAATACAAAGTGAAAGGCGACTGCTTGGTGAAGAGAGTGTTAGTGAGCGAAGGGGAAAATATCTCGGGCAACCAGCCTCTCATCGAGTTGGAGGACGCACCAGAGGAACAGTCTTCGGAAAATTAACCTAAAATAAACTATAAAAAGTATGGAATCTTCTGTAAATAGAGAGAAGTTCGACGAGTTGAACCGCATTGCAGAGTGTGGCGACCCCGCTCGCATCGAAAAGCAGCATAAAGCAGGGAAAATGACCGCCCGCGAGCGCATCGATCTTCTGTTGGACAAAGGTACATTCGTGGAAATCGACAAGTTTGTCACCCATCAGTGCCACAACTTCGGATTGGAAAAACTTCAGCATCCCGGCGACGGAATCGTCGGAGGATACGGAAAGATTGACGGCCGTCTGGTTTATGTCTATGCCTATGATTTCACTGTTTTCGGTGGTTCGCTCAGCCGCACCAACGCTAACAAAATCGTGAAACTTCAGAAACTTGCACTGAAAATGGGTGCACCTATCATCGCACTGAACGATTCGGGTGGAGCCAGAATCCAAGAAGGGGTTTCCAGTCTTGCCGGTTATGGAGACATCTTCTACCAAAACACCATTGCGTCGGGTGTCATCCCTCAGATTTCAGTGATTCTGGGCCCTTGTGCAGGAGGGGCTTGCTATTCGCCCGCTTTGACCGATTTCATCTTTATGGTGAAAGAGCATAGCCACATGTTCGTTACCGGACCTGACGTGGTCAAGACAGTAACCCATGAAGAGGTGGACAAAGAGGAATTGGGAGGTGCGTCTGTGCATAATTCCACCAGTGGAGTGGCTCATTTCCTTGGTGAAAACGAAAAGGATACATTGATGATGGTACGCGAGTTACTCGCATTCCTTCCATCCAACAATATGGATGATGCTCCAAACACGCCATATATGCCAAGCATGGCACCAGACAGCGTTGATATGGATAAAATCATTCCAGACGATCCAAGCAAACCTTACGATATGAAGGTATTGGTGGAGAGCGTTGTAGACGGAAGTTATTTCTTTGAAATTCAAGAACATTTCGCACCTAACATACTTGTAGGTTTTGCAAGAATTGAGGGGAAGGTTGTTGGTATCGTTGCCAACCAACCTGCTTATCAGGCTGGTGTTTTGGACATTGACGCATCAGACAAGGCTGCGAGATTCATTCGTTTCTGCGATTGTTTCTGCATTCCAATCGTGTCATTTGTGGATGTGCCAGGATTCCTGCCAGGCTGCACGCAAGAGCATGGTGGCATCATTCGCCACGGGGCGAAGATTGTCTATGCATACGTTGAAGCGACAGTGCCAAAGATCACTATCATCACGCGGAAAGCGTATGGAGGAGCGTATATTGTGATGTCGAGCAAGCACACTGGTGCAGATATCAACTTCGCCTATCCTAACGCCGAAATCGCTGTAATGGGACAAGATGGGGCGGTGAATATTCTTTACAAGAAAGTCAGCGAAGAGGAAAAAGCCAAGGCAAGGAAGGAATACGAGGAGAAGTTCTCCAACCCTTACCGCGCTGCCGAGTTGGGCTATGTGGACGAAATCATTCTGCCTTCGCAGACAAGGGAGAAATTGATCCAAGCATTGGATATGACCCATACAAAAATCAGAAGCAATCCTGCCAAGAAACACGGAAATATTCCTTTGTAAAATTTGAAGAGGAAAAGGAAGTGGGGCATCCAGTTGATGTTCCACTTTTTTTATTTGACGGCGAAACATCAAATCAGAACGACAGAATTGGAATAAACGGACAAATATTAATACCTTTGCAAGAATAGAAACTTTCGAGCGTACAATCGTCATGCCACTGAGGATTCTTACATTTTGCATCCTTTTCATCTTCCCTTTCGTATGGGCTAATCCACAGTCTGTCGGGTTGGTTCTGAGCGGAGGCGGAGCGAAGGGTTGCACGCACGTCGGTGTCATCAAAGCCTTGGAAGAGAACAACATACCGATTGACTACATTGCTGGCACGTCAATGGGAGCCATCGTCGGATCGCTCTACGCTATGGGCTACACGCCCGAGGAGATGGAGGCATTGCTTGTGTCGCCCGATTTTCAGATATGGCTTAAAGGCTACATCGACGAGAAAAGCAAATTCTACTTCAAAGAGGAAGAGGAAACCCCAGAGTTCATCTCCTTCAAACTTAGCATTGATGACTCGCTCTCCCTTAAGCCAGTCATTCCGAGCAGCGTTTTGTCTCCCGATCAACTAAATCAGGCGTGCATGATGCTCTTCTCGCAAGCAACCACTGCTTGCGAAGGTGATTTTAACAAGTTATTCGTGCCGTTCCGCTGTGTTGCGTCAGATGTTACGAATAAGAAAGAGTATGTGCATCGTAGCGGCGACCTTGGCGATGCGGTCCGAACGTCTATGTCGTTTCCATTTGTCTTCAAGCCAATTAGGGTGAAGGGACACATTATGGTGGACGGAGGAATTTACAATAACTTTCCCGTCGACATTATGGAGAAGGAACTCAAGGCCGAATACATCATTGGCTGCTCTGTGAGCGATGGCCCAGCGGAAACGCAAGAGGAGGACCCGATAGCACTTATGGAAAACCTGATTATTCAACGCTCCGACTATCCACTGCCTGAAGGGAGGTCTATGTTGCTCAACTTCCACTATAAAGATGTTAGTCTGCTCGATTTCCAAAAAGCGAGTCAGTTGATACAGATAGGCTATGACAGCACGATGGCGCACATTGAGGAAATCAAAAGCCAGATAAAGAGGCGAGTCAGCAAGGAGGAAGTTGACTCCAAAAGATTTTCGTTCAACCAGAAAAAGCCGCAATTGACATTCAAAAACGTCATTATACACGGTGTTAAATCGCAGCAACAAAAGTTCATCGCCAAAACATTCCATTGGAAACAAGAGTATTTCAATTACAACAACTTCAAAAGAAATTACTTTAAACTTCTATCGGACAAGAAGATAGCGGAAATAATTCCGCACGCTGTATATAACAAAGAAACAAATGCCTACGATTTGATATTGGATGTAAAACTGAATGACCACTTAAAGTTTGGCATTGGAGGGAACGTGTCTTCCTCCACATTCAATCAACTATATGTAAGTGCAAAATATCTTGGCATCAGACATCTTTCGTATGACGTATGTTTAGATGGGCAGATTGGAATGTTGTATAGTAACGCACATTTCCAGACTCGAATTGATTTTCCGTATCAGTTTCCTTTCTGCCTGAAAATCATCGGAGATATCAATCATTCCACCTACTCCAACAAGCAAAACGCCTTCTACGAAACGGATATTCCGACAAAAGCCTACAGCACTGAATTTCATACGAAGGGTAAAATCTGCATACCATTTCTACTGAAAGGAGAGGTGGATGCAGGCATGGGATTGGGTAAGATAAAAAACAAATATCACGGTTTGTACACTACAGAGGAGGAAAATTATGACAAGACGAACTACAAACTGGGAGTTTCATTATTGCAGTACAGATATAATTCACAGTCGCACAAGCAATACCCCATATCTGGAACAAGAGTGAAGGTTTCCGCCCAATATATCTTTGGAGAAAAGGAAAGTATCACTCGGACTCCCATAGACTCTATCCAGTTGGGGGACGTCAAACAAAAATCCTCTACCAAATGGATTCAATTGTCCGCAAAGTTCAGCCACTACATTCCCACCGGCAAGCATTTTTCGCTTGGTTTAATGGCCGAGGGGGTCTACTCCACCCATCCCTTGGAGGACAATTATATGGAAACGCTCATTATGTCGCCGACATTCACGCCCACCAAACACTCGCGTATGGTCTACAACACAGCGTTCTGCGCCAATACGTATCTTGCTGTGGGTGTGAACCCAATCTACAGAATTAATGACATTCTGCAAATCCGTTGGGAGAACTATTTGTATGCGCCTCATAAACCCATCGTGCCGACTGCAAAATTCGCCGCTGCATACGGCAAAGCTTTTTCTAAGGGATACTTGCTTTCCGAGATATCAGGTGTGGCTCAACTTCGCTACATCACTGCCAGTGTCTATGCCAATTGGTATAGTTATCCAAAGAAGAATTTCAATGTCGGACTCAACATCGGCTACCTGATATTCCACGATAAACTGATAGAATAAACCGATGAGATTGCGCATTTTGTGGAATTTATTTCAAAAATTAGCGCATTTTTGGTACATTTGAAAAGTTTTGGCGAAGCAAATAAACCAAATGAAATTAACATAAATCCGATCATAAATGAAAAAAAGTGTGATTCTCTTCTCCTTTGTAGGCACTCTGATGGGTTGCGTATTCGCTTCGTGCGATAAGACGGAGGGCGAAGGCGGCGAAGGTTCAGTATACGGCTCCGTATACAAGATTGTGGAAGACGGCGCGATTCAAAAGATTGCAGACGGAAGCTACCAGTTTTGCAATGACACATTCCCGGCAAGGGAAGAGAAAGTCTATATCGTGTATGGGAAAAACGAATATGGTGTGGACGACAAGACTGAAACTGCATACAACGGAACATACAAGTTCAACTACTTGAACGATGGTTCGTACAAGGTTTATGCCTACAACGACCTTGCATCTGGCGAGAAAGTTCCTGTGATGAAAGAAGCCAAAATCAGCAACGGCAACAGTGTCAAAGCAGAAGACATCTACATCAAAGATGGAAAAAACAACGGACTGTGTGGTGTCGTTGGTGTGGTTCAAGTTCAATACAAGGATTTCGGATGGCTCGCCGGGGTGGAAACACGCGTGTACATCAAGAAAGTGGGCGATGCGACGATTACCAATGACACCCGGGCATCAGACAATGGTGAATACACGTTCGCCAAATTGGAACCCAATACTCAGTACTACATCTTTGCTGCCGATGAGCCTTACAAAAACGAGGGTCTCATTGCCAAAGGAATCGAGGTTACAACAGGAGATAATGGCTCGATTGTAATGGTTTCAGACACCTTACAGATTCAGAAATATTAAACATTCTCTTCATCATTTTAACCACCTTCCCCCAGGCCTTGACGGATGGGGCGAGGTGGTTTTCACAATTTCTACAAAATGGAGAATAACAAGGAAGTCAGACTTTCCGACTTTCTGCCCACCACAAAAAAAGAAGTGGAAATACGGCAGTGGGATGAGTTGGATGTGATTCTCTTTTCTGGCGATGCCTATGTCGACCATCCATCATTTGCAGGGGCAGTCGTAGGCCGGATTCTGGAACACGAGGGATTGAAGGTGGCCCTTGTCCCCCAACCTAACTGGCGAGACGACCTACGCGATTTTAAAAAATTGGGTAAACCGAGGATGTTTTTCGCCATCTCCGCAGGATGTATGGATTCAATGGTCAACCACTACACTGCCAATAAGCGGTTGCGTTCTGATGATGCTTACTCACCTAATGGTGTCGCAGGATTCCGTCCAGACCGTGCCACCATTGTCTATTCTAAAATCCTAAAAGATTTGTTTCCTGACACGCCCATCGTCATCGGCGGCATTGAAGCGTCACTCCGCAGAATCACTCATTACGACTATTGGGACGACGAACTTAAACCTTGCCTCTTGAAAGATTGCAAGGCAGACCTCCTGATCTACGGAATGGGCGAACTTCCGCTAAAAGCGATTGTGAAGGCAATGAGGGAAGGCAGGAAAGTGTCAGAGCTGACCGATATTCCACAAACAGCATATTTGTCTGATTTACAAAATATTCCAACAACAGAAGATGAAACAATTACACTTTTTTCGCACCAGGAATGTTTGAAAGACAAGATGAAGCAAGCCAAGAACTTCCGTGTGGCTGAAGAAGAATCGAACAAAATAAAGGCGGCGAGATTAGTGCAGGCTGTCGACGGAAAAAACGCGGTTGTCATCAACCCACCTTTCCCGCCAATGGAAACAAAAGACTTAGACGCCACCTACGAACTGCCGTTCACCCGACTTCCCCATCCTAAATACAAAGGGAAAACCATACCTGCCTATGAGATGATAAAATTCTCCGTCAATATCCACAGAGGGTGTTTCGGGGGATGCTCATTCTGTGCCATATCCTCCCACCAAGGTAAGTTCATTATGTCGCGTTCAGAAGAATCCATTCTGAAAGAAATTAAAACATTGTGCGAGTTGCCGGATTTTAAGGGTTATCTAAGCGATTTGGGAGGCCCTTCCGCGAATATGTACAAAATGCGGGGGAAGAACAAGGCACTCTGCGAAAAGTGTAAAAGATACTCCTGCATTTTTCCATCCATCTGCAAAAACATGGACACCAACCACAGTCAGTTGCTTGAACTGTACAGAAAAGTGGATGCATTGCCTAAAATAAAAAAATTTTTCATCGGAAGCGGCATCCGTTATGATCTGCTTTTGCAAGAAAACACTGACGAAGAAACCAAGAAAAGTCAAATAGAATACACTGAGGAAGTGATAACGAAGCACGTGTCTGGTAGACTGAAGGTCGCACCAGAACATACATCGGACAACGTGCTGAATTTGATGCGCAAACCCTCATTCAAACTTTTCTATAAATTCAAGGAAATCTTTGATCGCATTAATAAAGAAAATGGGTTGAAGCAGCAGTTGATCCCCTACTTCATCTCCAGCCATCCTGGCTGCCGAGAAGAGGATATGGCAGAACTCGCCTGCATCACTAAGAATCTTGATTTCAAATTGGAGCAGATCCAGGATTTCACCCCGACGCCGATGACCCTTTCCACAGAGATTTATTACACAGGAATACATCCCTACACATTGGAAAAAGTGTGGACACCCCACTCCAAAGAAGATAAGTTGGAGCAACGAAAATTTTTCTTCTGGTATAAGAAGGAAAACCAACGCAGCATTATCAGCGATTTGCAGAGAATGGGACGTCCTGACCTTGTTGAACAGTTATTTTCCTATTCGAAGAAACCATCGGAAGACAAATCCACCCCAAAAGACAAAGGAACTTCCCCAAAAATGAAACGCGACGGTTTCTACGGCAGCGCTTCGCATAAAGTCTGTCAGAATAAAAGCGGGGCGAATGGTCAGAAAAGGGGAAAGAGTGGAAGAAGGTTTTGATTTTACACGCCGAATAGTCGCTCGGCGTTGCGAGTGGTGATTTCTGCTACCTCGTCGATGGTGATGCCTTTAATCTCAGCGATTTTTTGTGCTACATAGACAACGTAACTTGTTTCGTTGCGTTTGCCGCGAAACGGAACAGGAGTGAGGTACGGACAGTCTGTTTCCAACAACAAACGCTCCAATGGCAAGTCTTTCACCACCTCGGCAATCCCTGCGTTTTTGAACGTAACCACGCCATTGATGCCATAGTAGAAATCGCCAAGGCGGGCAATCTCCCTTGCCATCTCAATTGTCCCAGAAAAACTGTGGAATACGCCATGCAACTTTTCTTTGTCAAACTGCTTTAACACGGCTATCGTTTCGTCCATCGCCTTGCGCACATGCAGGGCCACGGGCAAATTCAAATCCACCGCCCAGCCAACTTGCTTGCGAAACGCATCCTGCTGTTCTGTGTAGAACGTCCTGTCCCAATAATAATCTAAACCGATTTCTCCCACCGCAATGTATCTCCGCTGCCCAATCGTTGCTTTCAATGTCGCCAAATCCTCCTTGTAATGCGCTGTAACACTGGTTGGATGTAGTCCTACCATCGACGAGAAGAGCTGAGGGTTACTATCTTCCAATGCCGTCATTTTGGGCAAACTCTCCACGTCAATATTTGGCAGCAGCACCTTATGGACACCGTTCGTTAGCAGTCTTCCTATGGCTTCCGCACGATCGTCATTAAACTCATCTTCGTATAGGTGGGAATGGGTATCAATCATTCTGAAATGGAATTTGCATTACTCAACATTCACTTTGAGAATCACACCACCGTTTTTAGGCACGTTCACCTGCAACTGCTCGGTCGGGGTGAGATGGACGGTTTGTTTAACATCTGTGAGCAATTCAACCGCTGTAAATTCTTGATTTGAAGGAAGTTGCAAAAACTCAAATGCGTGTTGCGGAATGTTTAAGCCAAGGTTCACATCAAAATCCTCAAAGTTGACTGCGATAATCAGCAAATCCGAACCTGCTTTCCGCAAATAAGCGTACTGCTTGTTGGTGTTGAATTTCGGATTGTTGAAATTGGCATACTCCAAATCGAAGAAGCATCCCTCTGAAATGGCACGTTCCGTGCGACATACGTTAAGCAATGTCTTGTAATAAGCTTGCAAAGCAAGTTCCTCGTCGGTCAATGCGCCCTTGAGGCGGCGTAGCAAGGTTGGCACCGTCCAATAATCAAAAATTGTCGTGCGTCCGTCCGCTCCACTGAAACCTTCGGAGTCTGCAGCGTCCTCACCCAATTCCTGACCGGCGTATACCATTATTGGGCCGCAGTTGATTGTTGAAGAAACAATCATCGCCGGCTTCCCTTTATCCGCATTGCCAGCAAAAAATGGAGAAGCAACGCGCTGTTCATCATGGTTCTCCAAGAAATTAAGCAGATGCCCCTCTATGCCGTCCACCCGTTGCCAGCAATGGGTGATGTTGTGGCAAGAGTTCTCGTTACGCATAATGCTCCTCAGCGTATCGTATAACCCAACTTTATCATACAAATAGTCAAATTTTCCATACTCGATGAAATGTCGGTACTGCGATGGGTCGTATGTCTCTGCAATGAAAATCAAATCTGGGTAGGCAGACTTCACTTGCGGAATCGCCCAGTTCCAGAATTCCGCAGGAACCATTTCTGCCATATCGCAACGGAATCCATCGATTTTCTTCTTAGCCCAGAATAACAGTATGTCGCGCATTTTGAGCCAAGTGTCGGGAAGAGGGTCGAAATCGCACCAGCGGTTGTTGCGGTAATCAACGCCGTAGTTCAGTTTCACCGTTTCGTACCAGTCGAACTGGCTCGGACTGCTATAGAAACAGTCGTTCCCAGTAGCCTTGCAAGGATTCTCAATGTACGGCGAATCCGCATATTTTGTCAAGTCAAAACGAGGGGCGAATTGTTCTCCTGGCAGGTAGTAGAAGTTGTTTTGGTTGGAGAAAAAGACCTCCGTCACATCGTCCTCGCCAAGGTCTTTCGTGCCTTTGGGTTTGCTGTCGGAGTGATACTGCCGTGCGACGTGATTTGGCACAAAGTCCATAATCACCTTCAACCCCGCTTTATGCGTGCGGTTTATGAGGTTTTGAAACTCCTTCATTCTATTCTCCACCACCTCAGCCAGGTCGGGATCTACATCATAATAGTCTTTGATGGCGTATGGCGAACCAGCCTTGCCCTTCACCACCTCTGGGTGGTCTTTGGCGATTCCGTAAGCGGAATAGTCTGTTTGGGTGGCATGTTCGATAACGCCAGTAAACCATATATGAGTGAAGCCGAGTTCTCGTATATCCTTTAAACGGGTTGCGGTGAAGTCGTTAAACTTACCGCAGCCGTTTTGTTGGATGGAGCCGTTGTTCACAGGGTTTTCCACCTGATTGCCGTACAATCGGGGCAGAACCTGATAGATAATCACTTTCTCCATAAGGGGATCAATTAGAAGTAACTTGAACCGTCAAAGCAGTGCGTGCAGACTTGCTCCTTTGGCAGACCGATAGACTCGATCAAGTCCTCGATCGGGCTGAACTTCAGCGAGGTGAGGTTGAATTGGGCACGGATATCCTCTACCAAGTTGTTGTACTCCTTTGTGCCGGTTGTCTTGTACTTGTCGAGGTTGATGTCATGTCTTCCCTCGAATTTTTGGATGACTCTGCGAGAGATGAAATCCAACTCATTGTTACGCGCTGCGAAATTGAGGAATTCGCAAGGGAAGATGAGCGGTGGGCAGGAGATGCGCATATTCACCTCTTTGACGCCGTATGAGTAGAGTGCGCCCACATTGTCGGAAAGTTGCGTGCCGCGCACGATAGAATCGTCGCAGAACACCACCTTGCTTCCGTTGAGCAGTTGCTTGTTCGGGATCAGTTTCATCTTAGCCACAAGTTTACGGGTTTCCTGTGTTGCAGGGGTAAAACTGCGGGGCCATGTTGGCGTATATTTGACGATTGCCCTTTTGTAAGGGATGCCACTACCGTTGGAGTATCCAATGGCGAAACCAATACCTGAATCAGGCACCGCTGCCACATAGTCTGCCTCAGTTTTGTCTTTTTTGCCCATCAGGCAGCCGGCACAGTGGCGCACACAATCCACGTTGATATCCTCATAAGTAGTAACAGGATAGCCGTAGTAGATCCACATAAAAGAGCAGACCTGCATCTTTTTCTCTGGCTTTTTGATTTGTTCGAACCCGTCGGCGGTGATGCGGACAATCTCGCCCGGACCCACGTTGTAGCAAGGTTCATAATCTAAGTTGTGAAAAGAGCAAGACTCGCACGAAACGGCGTAGCCCTCGGTATGTTTGGCGATGACCATAGGCAGGCGGCCGAGTTTGTCGCGAGCGGCTATCAGCTCATTTTCCGTAAGGATAAGCATAGTGCAGGAACCCTTCACTTTTCTGTACACGTTCTCGATACCCTCTTTGAACGAGTCAGCCTCTGAGATGAGTAGAGCCACCAACTCCGTTTGGTTGATTTTCCCAGAGCTCATTTCGGAGAAAGGCATCTTCTTGTCCAAAAGTTCCTTGCCCAACTCCTCGATATTGTTGATGCAAGCAATGGTAACAATGGCGAAACGACCCAAGTGGGAGTTCATCAGGATGGGTTGGGCATCCGTGTCGCTGATGACGCCGATACCTGCGTTCCCTCGGAACTTTGGAAGGTTCGGTTCGAACTTCGTTCTAAAATAAGAACTTTCAAGGTTGTGGATACTGCGGGTGAACCCGATTTCCTTGTCGTACATAGCCATACCGCCACGTTTCGTTCCAAGGTGCGAGTTGTAGTCGGTGCCGTAATACAGGTCCTGCAAGCAACTGCTTTTCTTGATTGTACCAAAAAAACCTCCCATGATGACTGATTTTTAACTTGTTATGATTTTGGTTTGAGATATTGGTCAGTGGGTTGGAACTGCTCGGGCGATTCGTCCTCTACCCTTTTCAGTTCCATATATATCCGCCTTGTCGCCCAGGCGTCTAATGCGGCGTAGCGTTTCTGTTCCTCGGTTAGGATGGCAGACTCCCAATTGGTGAGCCTCTCTTTCTTCGATATGCGCATTTGGAAAATGTTGGCGTAGATGCGCGACAATCCGCAATCCTTTATGCCGAACTTTTTCACATACGATTGAAGTTCGATGAAATTTTGCGGCTTAATGTCGCAAGCCTTCCTCATTCCGTGGAAATCATCTTTCAAAGAAAGTCCGATTTTTAGGAGTTTTTCGTCTTCCAACACAGGTTTAAGTTGCTGCCATACACCAGGCGCAAGTGTGCGGAACAGGAAACACTCCTTGCCTGTGCAAATCTGGACGAGGCTGATTTTGTGGATTTCGCCTTTAACATACGATGGTCGGGTTTCTGTGTCGAAGCCCAGCACATCTTTTCCTGCGAGCGACAAAAGGTAGTTGGCAACTTTTGTTGCCTGTGATTCCGTCCGGACAACGTGTATCACCCCTGTGTAGGATTCTGATGGGTAATTTTTCAGTTCCTCTTTGGGGATGCTTTCACGATATCCTGTGGCGTTAGTCATTGAAGAAATCTATTTCTATGTTAGTGTTTCCTTCGTTTTTATTTCCAGAGAAGTCGGGGTATTCGTCCATTTCATCATCGTCCAACGGCTCGTCACCGTTTAGTGCGATGTGGATGGCTCGTAAGGCGTTTAGCGTCTTCAACCCCCAGAAAGCGTGGAAATTGTCTTTGCAATCGTTTAAGGCGTCATTCATAATGTTCACGTCTGCCGATTGGAAATTGGCAATCATATCTTTCAGGTCTTGGTAGACGTCGGTCAAATCTTCGGAAATGTAGGAAAGTACACGTTCCTCAAAGTTTTGCGTTTCATCTTGCCCCAAGCCGATATACTCGTCAAGATTACCTAACAGCCGACTCAGCCTGCCTCGCACCGTTTCATACTCCGCCTCCGTCACGAAAGTGCGCAAGTCCGAAAAAGAAGTGTCTTCGAAATTCGGAAGCAACGAGGTCTTCAAATACAAAAGGGAAAGCAATTTAGCCGATTTGTCTAAAAAGGATTTTTTTGAGTATTGCCTGCAGTTTTCCAAAAAGGCGCAATACTCCGCGGCGACAGTAACAAACTCTATCGTGTTCCTGTCATACACAGGATGTTCCGGATATGCTTCATTCTCTGCCATAAGGTAAGTCCTCTTTTTTTCTGAACGCAAATTTATAGAATAAATATTGAAAACACATCTTCCTTGTAAGTAAAAAAATGAGAATTTTATCAGAAATTCAGTTAATGGAATAAAAAAAAGCGTTTTTGAAAGTCAAAATGGCAGATTTGGTTTCTAATTGTCTATTAAATGTCGGAAATTTTTATGGGCTTAGTTTCATATTTCCCTAAAAAAAATTGGCCGCCTTTCACAAGGAAGCCAACAAAATGCTAAATTTTCAAATATGAAATATCCTCTGCAAAAATAGGATTTTTCTTTTAATTCTGAATCAGAACACTACAAAAAGTGCGGCACTACCCCATTTCATATCGTGGCGGTCGGGTTTTGTCGTAACCATTGGTGCGGTGGATTCAAAGCCAATGGTTCCCGAGTAGGCTGTTTCATCGCTTCGTTTGCCATCTTCTAATGAGAATTTCAAATCAATCCCAATGCCCACCTTCTTCAAATGGTAGAGATACGAAGCCCTCGCCATCAGGAAGAAATACTCACTGTCATAAAAGGCGTAGGGAGCGAATGCGTGCTGGAAATCAAGTACTGCCACTTTTTTGTTACTTACATCCACATCGTATTTCCCTTTCAGCGTGCGTTGGCATCCGGCCAAAAGGGTTGCCGCCCAAGCGGATTTGCCGCGTTTCAGTTCAAAACCCACGCCAGCATACGGACTGATGTTTTGGTTTTGTACCCGATATTTCGCCATGTTGTCCTCCGTCCGCGTGAAGAGCCGCAAGCCAGCGAAGAGTTTCACGCCCGAAAGTGTGTCGCCCCCATACCGATATTGCAATTTCGTATGGAGCGTGCTGCGCCTATTGTTATAGGTGTGGCGAGTGTCGATGGTTCGGAAATCGTAGATGTTATTTTTCTCGTCGGATATGTAACGCTCTAAGATGTTTTCGAATCCTTTTCTGTCAAAATGCTTCCACTCGGCGAAGATGGTGAGTTTGTGTGGGTGAGCGATGTTCCAGTCCACACCCAAGGAGGGTTCTATCTGTGTGGTTTTTGTAAAATAAAGGTTCTCGATGCCTGATTCTTCTGTGTCCATTTGCGACTTGCTGCCCGCCACCGACAGAAAAGCAACAACGGGTGCGCTTGACGGAGATTGATAAGTTAAACGCATCCTCGCCTCTTTCCGGTAATACATTCTGGAGTAGCCGAATAGCACACCACTCTCGCCGTTATCGTACATTCCGAAGCCATTGCAGACGAAAAAGCGTTCTTGTTCGCCAGGTCGCCAATAACGCAAAACCTGGTGCTGTTTATTTTTTTCGTAGCCGGCATTGAGCATCAGTAAGTGCCTGCCCACCCACCTTGAAACGCCCAATCCCACGAAGAGCCATGTGGTGTTATTCAACGCCCGTGGGTCAGTAAGACGGTAAGCCTGTTCGCCGCGGAAAGAGCCGTTCAAGCCGAGGTGCCATCTGCCCAAGCGGAAAGCGTAGCCTCCCTCCACCCGATACTCCTCATAGTTGAAATCGCCGCCACAAGAGTCGGTTGAGATGAACGGCTGGTAAATATCCGCATAGCGCACTGCGTTCCAGCCATAGTCTTTGTCCACGCCACGGGCATATCGGGCGTAGCCGAAAAGTGTCCCTTTCGTGCGGTTCAGCACGCCAGTCCCCTCCACTCGGAAGTTGCTCGACGCATCTCCTTCGTAAGGCAGAAAATCACCATTCCGCTCGCCATACGAGCCTGAAACGGCTATGGTGGCTTTTGTACTATCGCGCAGCGCACTTCCCTCTTCGCTTTGCATCACGCTATAAAACGAAGGATTTTCTAACAACAGCGAATTGTGCTTCACCGCTACTCCTACGGACAACTCGTTGAAGGATGTTTCCAATGAGGGAAGAGAAGCATGGTAATATCCAGAAAGCACATTTTCCTGTGCGCATAACAAGTTTGAAACAAGTGATAAGAAACTAACGCACAGTATGTTATATTTATTTTTCATAAGATTCTATCGTCCAAAATTAAACTGCAGTTCCGCACCGAAATAAGGGTCTGACCACTCGCGTTCGGTGGTTTTCCCGCCCGACACGTATTTAGGATTAATATCAAGGATGCCATTCACGAAGAAAGAGAGTTTCGCATAGTGGGCAAACTCTTTCGTTACTTTGAAGTTCCAGAGGAAGGTGACGGGTTTCTTGTTTTTCTCATATTTTATTGGCAGTTTCGTCTGCTTCAAATGTCGGAAATACATATCGCCATCCTCGATTTTACGGATGATCTCCGCATCTACTTTGTGGATGTTTCCATCCAAGTCCATATAATGGGATGGGTAGATATTGTGGGAATCCTTGTACTGATCTGTGTTGAACCACACAAACTGGAAATAATTGGTGAAGATTAGGCGCAAATGAGGAATGTGTGTGTTCAGCCAGAGGTTTGTGTTCAAGCGGTGGTACTCGTTCTGTGCGTCCATATCGTAGATGCCGATGTATGGGTATGGCTTGTCTGCGATTTTCACGCCAGGGTTGTAATATTCCGGCAGAGACGAGCCATAATTGGTTTTGTAGTATGCGCCGTTGACCTCCAACGAGGTTCGGATAGCAGGGAAGGTTGGAAACACAAAGCGGTATTCTAAGCCTTTTTTCTCCACTTTCTTCCCGTTTTTCACCCTCGATGCTGAGGTGAACGTGCGGTATTGTTCTTCCTCATAATCCTCTTTTTGTGCGATATGGTCGCTCACCGTCACGCCATCTTTCAATTTTGAGTATAATGAGTAGGAAATGGGATAGTAGACCAAGGCATATTCAAATCCACTTTCCGTTTTTTCGTAGAACGCCGTGAGTGAGAGGTCAACTTTGCGTATGGAGCCGTTCCACCCAAACTCGAATTTACGGTTTTTATTCTCTTTGATTTCTTTGTTTTCCACATTGAAAATGTCTGTGTAGACAATGAGCCGACGGTAATCTGCCTTATTGGTGTAGGAGTTCATCATGTAGAAATCCTTGTAGATTTTGTCGGGATAGAGATAATCTAATGTCGGTAGTTTGTTTTCTTCGCCATACCCTACTCGGATAGTGTTTCGGAACAAACGTCCCCATTTATATGACATATTGACGCGCGGTTCGGGAAGGTATCGGTTAGACAAGGCGTAGGATTCGTCGAGGTTGTACATGTGTGTCAACCGTCCGCCTAACGAGATCTTCAGCATATTGCCGCTCTGCCACTTGAAAAGGAGGTCGGATTGCAGGTATGCCGCACCCGTCACCAATGCGGGGATAGACCAATTGGCGCGCGGACGCATATAGGAGTTGTCGTATGGGAAAGGCGGACGGGTCGGGTCGTCAATCACCGCGCCTTCTCCTTTGTTTTTAGAAGAACGGAATTCCGCACCATATTGCAGGTTGATGCCAAACACGTTGGTGGGTTGTATGCGCGACGAGGCGTTCAGTTGCGTGAAGAAATTCACGGGGATGTTATCCAAATGGAAGTCGCTGTAATACTTTCCTGGAAGGTACATACCCTCGTGTTCGCCCACATCGTACCCCAATGGAACGCTCAGCGGACCCGATGATGACAGTACCATCTTATGTCTGTCAATCCTATCAAACGTCACATCCGAAGAAAACATCCATTCCAACTTGTCCATCCAAGCCTCGCCCATCTGAAGTTCGGTTTTCAGCACGGCACTGGTCTTTGTGAAGTTGGCTTTGTAAAGTTCGTCATACTCGTAGGTGAGTTCATCTTTTTTCATTTTGTTCACCGTGAATGTCTGGTTGACTTTCAGTCCAATGTCTAATTTGTATTTCCCAATGCTGAGGTTGTTCTTGTAGTATGCTTGGGCGGTGATGCGTTGGTATTTGTCCATCTCCTCGCGTACATCCTTTGCCGAGTGTAGGTAATCTGCGCCAATGTGCAGCGACCCCGCCTTTTCTGAAAGGAGGAAACCTTTCCCGACATAAAACAATTTGTTTTTCAAATCGATTTTGACCCTTGCGGTGAGCGGAGAAACGCCATACTTTGAGTTTACCTGAATCATTCCGTTTGAGAGGTTCCCATATTTGGCAGAGGTGATGCCCTGTGTGAACGATACGCTTTGTATGTGATCCGTAGAGATTTGGCGCATATCCACACCTTGGTTTAGTCCCGTGCGCGATGCGACCTCCGAATCGGATGTCGACGAGGTGGAATTTTCTGTGATGCCCACCATCTGCGAACGCATACCGTCTGTACTGATAGGTGCGCCGTCTGTCATAATCGCCACACCGAGCGAAGTGTTGGCATCACTGCCAACCTGCCGAGATGTTACTTGTTTGAAACCGCTCATGCTATTCTCTTCGTACACGCTTCCAGGAAGAAGAAGAAAGACATCTGCCAAAGAAATGGGCTGTGTATAGCCGATGGCTGCCTCGCCAATGACGATTTTATCGTCCGACTTTCGCTCTGCCATCACCTCAAACTCTGGCAAAACCACTTGCGAGACTGCCAGTAAAACGGCGACGTGCATATCGCCCCTCACCTCCACCTCCTTTGTCTGCGGAGCATATCCAAGACATGACACACGAAGCGTATATTTACCCTCTGGAATTCGACTGATTGAAAAATAACCGTCTATATCACAGGTGGTAACCAAGTTCATCTCCTCAATGGCAACTGCCGCAAACGGCACGGGCTGCCCCTCTGATGTAACACTTCCACTGACAGTATGTACCCGACTGTCACTATTGGGTGCCGCTTCAACTACCCAACCAACCGTCAGCAGCACAAATAATATCCACAATGAACGTAAACGCGCCATTCAATTTGCATATAAAAATTAGGGAATCCGCCTCGGACGGCAGACTCCCCAAATCTGAAAACACACTTATTATTTATTATTTCTCCAGCCTAACGGGAAAGAGTTCTGTCCCTCTTGTAGAATAAAATCTTCGGAAGAGTCGTTTGTGTCTTGATAGTAAACCACATTACCCACCATCACTGTTTTACGGATGGCCAACTCGCCGCGGTGGCAGCCATTTACGAGGAACTTGCCACGGTCTACCGTCTCGGGGATGACCCTCGTTTTGACGTCTTGCGGCACGTCGCTCGTCTGCACGCCATCAAGAATCATTTCGGTAGGCACGCTCAAAATCTGTATTTGCTTTACATACTCAGCGGTAGAATCTGTTGCAGCAACGGTTTCGTTGGCAGTCGAGGTGTGTGCCTGTACAAAAGCGTTGATTGTTGCGGTTTCGCCATTCTCCAATTTAAACATCAGAGGGGACATATATCCGCGAGGTTGGAAGAAGAAGCCGTAAGAATCGCTGTTGGTGGTGATGGTTACGTTCGGAACATCTGGGTTGTCCACATCCGTGCTTTCTGGCCCGTTGTAAATCTCAAAATCTGCGCCCGTCAGATTCACTGCATGGTCATACCCATCCACTGCGGAGTGGTCTATCGCTGTAAATGCCACCACTACTCGCGCTCCTGGGTTGACTGGGTATTGCCGACCGTTACCCGGGATGGTAACAAAACCTCCTACTGGCACATTGTTCGGGTAGTAACTGTCATACCAAAGTTTCTTGTCCCACCATGATAAGTGATGCGTTACCGCCACTGAAACACCGTCTGCATACAGCACTTCGCTTGTAGGGTTGAAAATCACGAAATACTGGTCGGGGTGCATCATCTTGCCCGAGTTGCGCTCGCCATTGAAGAAAATCTCGCTGAAAATGAAGTTGTTGCCCGTTGCGCCAGCAGGCGATGCGGTCAAAGTTCCAGTGATTTTCTGACCTTCTTCTTTAATGGAAAAATTCTCAATTAGCAATGAGAGGTAGATTGAATCTTTGTAGACTGAATCCGTGCCCACGAGCGTTTTCTCGGTGGTCGATTTGATGGTTTTATTGATGACGATGTTGTAGACACCCTTGTTGATAGACACCACAGCCATACCTTTGTCGTCGAGCAATGCCACCGTTTCGTCAGAACTTTTCGTTTCGGTGAAAGTTACTGAAAGGCCTTCTAATGTTTCTGCGGGAATTGTTCCGTCTACGGCAGGCACTGCGGTGAACTCTGCGGTTACAGCCGAAGAGCCATCGCCAGTACCGTTCGCATCATCCTTGTCGTCGCAAGAGGCGACGGACAAACCGATTAATCCAAGAGCCAACGCTCCAAATACATCTTGTAGTTTCATAGATTTTATTATTGTTTTATTGTTGGTGCAAAACTAATATGCCGATGAATCTAAAAAAATAGCAATATATCGCTATTTTGCGGCATTAGACACACAACATTTAGGAATAACAAACAATCTATGAGCCTTGGTTGCAGTGATGTTACTTCCTAAAAAAAGTCGGGCGGTTACACAAACCGCCCGACTTCATTCTTCAAGGTCTTCCAACCCTAAAAATCACAAATTACTGTTGATTTTTTCTATCAATTCGTGCTTTGGCACTGCGCCTACACACTTGTCCACTACTTTGCCATCCTTTATTAAAAGAATGGTTGGGACACTACGGACACCGAACTTGCTGACTATATCGTCTGCGTTATTGTCCACGTCTACCTTGCCGACAACCACGCTATCGGCAAACTCTTTTGCCAACTCATCAATGGTTGGACTCAACGCCTTACATGGTCCGCACCACTGCGCCCAAAAATCGATCAAGACGAGGCGATCCGTCGCCACGACTTCCTCATAGTTTAAATCGTTAATTTCCAAAGCCATATCTTCAATGTTATTTATTTTCGGGATTCGTCCCCGAATGGGGAGTGCAAATTTACCACAATTGAACTCAAATCAGATATTTGACGAACAATTTTTATAAACAAACTAACTTGCTTTCTTATTAATCTGATACGAAACGCCCGACGACTCCAACGCCGTGAGCAACTCTCTGTTGACGTTCAGATTTGTATTGCGCGAACGGAGTGTAAGCAAGGGGCCGGCGTTTTGCTTGATAGTAAAATAGAGCGTTGCCCCACCTTTCCCATCTGCTTTATACTCTTTCAATAGAGAGCCAAGATCTTCAACCGCAGTGGTGGTGAACTGGTCTTCTTCAAGTTGCAGGGTAAGGTCGGTTACTGCGTTAGCCACCACATCGGTGAGGAATTGCACTTTTTGAAAAATCAGTCGGCGCGTGCGGTCATAGTGGTTTTTCCGTCCGTATAACGCTGAAATGAAAAGGCAATACCCCTCAACAAGGTAGTTGCCAAAGTGTCCCAAATCATCGCTGAAAAAAGAAAACTCGTGCGAGCCAGAGTAGTCTTGCAACTCCACCACTTTAAACTCCGCACCATTCTTAGAACGAAGTGAACGAACTTTCGTTACCATTCCACCGATGAATACATTTTTGTCTTCCATTGAACGTTCCTTCTCGTCTTCGGCGAAAAGCGGTCCTTTCCAATCGTCAGAGAAATCTGTCATTTGCGCGTTGCAAACATGCTTGAGAACCACATAGTAATCGTCCAATGGGTGAGAAGAAAGGAAGATGCCGACAAGATCTCGTTCCTTGGTCAGGATGTCAATTCGAGCGAGCGACTCCACCTTAGGTATTTTCGGCTTGGCGATGCTTGCTGCTGCCTCGTCGCTGCTGTCGAAAAGGCTCAGTTGCAATTGCACCTTCCCTTTGTCGGTCTGCACACGGTTGCCGTATGAATATAATGCATCAACAAATGCCGGCTGCAAGAAATTTTCCCGCTTCACCTCGCTGAAGCAATCAAATGCGCCTGCCATTGCTAAGGTTTCAATGGTTTTCTTTCCGCAAGAAGTCAGGTTGACACGCTCAACAAAATCAAAGATTCCCGTGTATTTCCCGTTTTGGGTTCTTTCACGAAGGATAGCGTCCACTGCCCCCATTCCGACACCTTTGATGCCGGCTAACCCGAAGCGAATGTTGCCCTCGCTGTTGGAGATGAAGTTGTGTTCGCTCTCATTCACATCCGGAATCAACACCTTGATACCCATACGTTTACATTCGTCCATAAACTTGGTGATGGTCTTAATGTCATCCATGCTTCGCGTAAGGTTGGCAGCCATATAATCTGCTGGGAAGTGGGCTTTCAGGTAGGCGGTTTGGTATGCCACCCACGAGTAGCACGTTGCGTGCGACTTGTTGAAGGCGTAAGATGCGAATTTCACCCAATCTGCCCAAATCTTCTCCAACACATTCTCGGCGTGTCCGTTCTTTTTGCCGCCCTCGATGAACTTTCCGTGCAGTTTGTTCATCGTTTCTATCTGCTTCTTACCCATTGCTTTACGGAGTGTGTCCGACTCGCCTCGGGTGAAGTTGGCAAGCAAGCGGCTGAGTAGCATGACCTGCTCTTGGTAGACAGTAACGCCATAGGTATCTTTCAGATATTTCTCCATTTCTGGAATATCGTACTGGATAGGCTCTTTCCCCGTTTTTCGGTTGATAAAGGTCGGGATATAATCCATTGGTCCCGGGCGGTAGAGGGCGTTCATGGCGATCAAATCCTCGAAAACGGTTGGCTGCAACTGGCGGAGGTATTTCTGCATGCCAGGCGACTCGAACTGGAACGTGCCGATGGTCGCCCCTTCGCTATAGAGTTTATAGGTCTGCTCATCGTCAATCGGGATGGTGTCTACATCCAAATCAATTCCGTGGGAAAGTTTGATGTTTTTAACAGCCTCTTTGATGATACTCAGTGTTTTCAGTCCGAGGAAGTCCATCTTGATCAGTCCAACCGACTCGATGACGTGTCCGTCATACTGCGTAACCATCACGTCCTCGTTGGTATCGCGGTCTTTTACCGTGGAAACCGGAGCGAAATTGGTCAGATCGTCAGCACCGATGATGACACCGCAAGCGTGGATTCCGATCTGGCGGATGGTATCTTCCAATTCGGTGGCATATCGCATCATTGAGGCGACATTCTCGTCCGAACCCTCGTAGTAATCTCTCACCTCCTTGCAATATTTATAGCAGTTGCGGAGGTTCACTTTCGGTGTTTTCCCTTTTTCGTCTTTGATACTATCGTCAAACTTATCGGGGATGCAACTTTTTATTTTATTGACGATAGGGAGCGGCACATCTTGCACCCTTCCGACATCGGCAATAGACGATTTCGTTGCCATCGTTCCGTAGGTGATGATGTGTGCCACTTTCTCCTTGCCATACTTATTCGTTACCCAGTGAAGCACCTCGCCACGTCCATCATCGTCAAAGTCGACGTCGATATCGGGAAGTGAGATACGGTCTGGATTCAAGAAACGCTCGAACAGCAAATCATACTTCAGAGGGTCTACATCCGTGATTTTCAAACAATAGGCAACCACAGAACCTGCGGCGGAGCCACGTCCAGGACCCACGGAAACCCCCAACTCCTCGCGGGCAGCGCGGATGTAATCCATCACGATGAGGAAGTAGCCGGGGAATCCCATCGTCTTCATAATATGAAGTTCGAAGACGATACGTTCGTGCTGCTCGTCGGTGAGTGTCTCGCCGTAGCGGCGGCGTGCGCCTTGCCAAGTGAGTTCCGCAAGGTAGTCCGCCTCAAGTTTGATACGGTATAACTTCTCGTATCCGCCCAATTTTTTGATTTTCTTCTCGGCATCCTCCTGCGAAAGCACGATATTGCCTTTCTCGTCGCGCGTAAACTCATCAAATAAATCTTGCTCGGTGAACCGCTTCCGATACTCCTCTTCCGTGCCGAATGTGGCAGGAATGTCGAATTTCGGCATAATCGGTCCCGACTCGATTGAATAAACTTCAACCTTATCTGCTATCTCCAACGTGTTAGTCAGCACCTCGGGCATATCGCTGAAGATTTCTGCCATCTCTTCGGGCGACTTCAGCCATTCTTGCTTGGTGTAGTGCATACGGTCTGGGTCTGTAACCTTTCGTCCGGTGTTTAGACAGATCAGGCGGTCGTGCGCCTCGCCGTGTTCCTCTTCCACAAAGTGGGTATCGTTGGTGGCAATGACCTTCACCCCCGTTTCTTTAGCCAAACGCATAATGCTTGGGTTGATGGACTCTTGGCGGAGGTAGACGTCGGTATCGGCATTCGGTTTGTCTGTCTTGTGCCGCATGATTTCAAGGTAATAATCCTCTCCGAAGATTCCTTTGAACCACTCGACAGACTTCTTCGCCTCGTCATACTGACCGCCCATCAAGAGTTGGTCTATCTCGCCACCCAAGCACGCAGACGAAACAATCAGTCCCTCGTGGTATTTCTCCAAGATATTTTTGTCGATTCGGGGGTGTTGGTAGTTTCCGTCCACCCAAGCGATGGAAACCAATTTGCAGAGATTCTGATATCCCTTTTTGTTTTTTGCTAAAAGGATAAGATGCCAGCCGCCACGGTCGACGATGTATTCCCTTCCCGACTCCGGATGCACTGCCTTGAAGTCTTTGTCTTTGTCATACAAGGTGCGGCGTGCGCAGTAAGCCTCGACACCGATGATGGGTTTGAAAAACTGCTGGTTGAGCGAATCAATGGAGGTTTTCGCCGCCTCTTTCGCCTCATCGGAGGCATCTGCCGAGTTAAGAATCTCCTCCTGCTCTTTGATTTTATCCTTGATTTTCCCGTTTACTTTCTTTGCCTCGTCTGTGAATTCCTTGATGCCGAACATATTACCATGATCCGTCAAAGCCATAGCATGCATACCGCAACGCTGCGCCTTCGCGATCAAGTCTGGCACTTTCGACATACCATCCAAAATCGAGTAATGAGAGTGGACATGAAGATGGATGAAATTGCCCATAATGACTGTAGTTTTTTCAAAAAAAGCAAGGCTAAGCGGTTTTCGCCACGCCTAAACTTGAAAGACTTTCACAAAGTTATAGGAAAAGATTGAGGCAAAAGCGATAATCAGAATTTTGTTATCGACAATTTTTTTAACTTTGGTAATTGTAGTTAGACAAACATTCACTGCGTGGGAACATAAAAGGGATGCGCGAAGCCGATGGTTACATTCCGTCGGCTTTTTGTTTCACCATTCCCATGCTATTTCGCCTTTTCACTTTTGCAAACTCGCACGGCAATAGAGTGGCATAGCACCAAATTGCCAGCCATAATGGCCAAACCACACAAGGCGAGGCTTATGTTCAGATATCCGGGGAAACGTACCAACATATTCGCCACCCCGACAACTGAATAAGGCAGTATGACAATTGATGTGATGAGCCCGGGTGTGTAGCAACGAAGTACGATTGACTGTATGATGTGTAAAAGCAAGTGAATGCCAAAGCCATAGAATAAGGCCAGTAAAAACTCCTGTTCCGAATAGATGAATGCCACAGTGGCTAACGATATTATCAGCAACTCCTCCACAACAATCAGAACGAATGCCAAGGTAGACTCACTATTGTATATCTTCAGGAATTTCCGTGCAAACGGAAACTGCGTACCTACAGCATCCGTATGGCGCGATAACCACGATTTACGGGTGAAAACCTCCTCCACGCCGTGCAATGCGACGACAAGGGGCATAAGCATATAAAGTATTTCGATGTTCATAGCATTTAAAATTTCTCCAAATATAAAAAAAAATTGGAATCACCTATTGGCAATTCCAACTCTTTCGTGACCCCGGCGGGATTCTAACCCACAACCTTTTGATCCGTAGTCAAATGCTCTATACAGTTGAGCTACGGGGCCGTACACCCGATTTGTTTTTCTCAAATGCGTTGCAAAGGTACTACTTATTTTTCATTCTCCAAATTTTCCAATCAAATTCTTTCGAATTATCAGCAAATATTTTTTATACCACTGATTTTCAGCGCATAAAAAATTCATTTTCCATGTGCTATGCTTGACACGAAACGCCGAAATCATTAGTTTTGCATCAAAAAATTCAGAATTATGATTGATTGGCTTGTGGCGCAAGATAAAGATGCGATGGTTTTGCTTAATTTGGCGAGCCAGCACAGCGTCGGGTTGGACTTTTTCTTTTGGATGATTTCGCAAATTGCGATATGGATTCCTGTATTGTTAGCGTTCATCTTTGTTTTGGCTAAGAACAAAGGGAAAGAGGCCTTCCTCATCGTGGGGGTGGTTGTGTTGCTGTTTCTGTTGTGCGACCAGGTGAGCTCGTCGGTGTTGAAACCGCTCATTGCCCGTCCGCGTCCCAGCCATGATCCTTCTGTTTCGGAAATGTTGGGCTATGTGTTCAACTACCGTGGGGGTGCATTTGGCTTTCCGTCGTCGCACGCTGCCAACTCATTCGGTTTTGCGGTATTCAGTGCTTTACTATTCAGGCATAGGCTCTACACTTGCGTCGCGCTGACTTGGGCGACCCTTTGTGCCTATTCAAGGATTTACTTGGGCGTGCATTATCCTGGCGATATTCTCGTGGGGACAGTCATTGGCATCGCCATCGGGTTTCTTTGCCATTCTTTGTACCAGTATTTGAGAAGGAGGTTCTTTGCGGGCAGCTTGCTCACCTACCCTCTCCGAACCTCCCCTGTTATGACTGCCACTGGCTATCGACGTAGGGACATTTCCCTCATCATACTGATATTAGCGGTTTTGCTGTTTGCCATTGCATGTTGTGGTTGGGAAATCCACCGTCACGCATTCTGAAATTTTTCCAACGCAGCCTCCAACGACATGCCGACATAGTCTTGCGCGCTGATCCATCTGCCGCTCTTTCTATCGTCGGCGAATGCGCCAAGAACCATTCCTGGAATGACGGAATCGGGGTCGTTAGGTGCTTTGGGCCCTCCCAAATCAGTACGGCACCAACCTGGGTCCACAAGGTTAATCATCACGTCCGTACCCTCAACGGTAGTGCCAAGGTCGGCGGTAACCTTGTCCAACGCCGCTTTGCTGGCGGAATAGCCAGCCTGTTCAGGCTCGTTTTTAATGCCGCTGGTGGTGTTGATGATTCTTCCGAAGCCCCTTTGAATCATATCTGGCATAAAGGCGTAGCAAATCATCATCGGGGCGATGGTGTTGATGAGGAAACTCTCGGTATAGTCTGATACAGGTGTCTGCATATAGTCTGTGCGGTAGGCGATTTGCACGGCGGCATCGTTAAACACCACGTCAATCTGCGTTCCCCTCGCCTTGATTTCCGCAATCATCCTTGACACTTGCTCGGGCTTAGAGAGTTCCGCCTCCACGCAATAAGCGTCGACGCCCATCGTCTTCACCTCTTGAAGCACATCTTCGGTGTGAGCCAAATTTCTGCTGTGCAGCACTAAGTTGCAACCTTGCGCCGCCATAAACTTGGTTATCCTGTAACCTAAGCCACGGTTTGCGCCCGTGATTAAAACCCATTTTCCTTTTAAATTCTTCATGATATCGGTTTTATAGATTAGAAATTAGAAATCAATGTGCAGAGCGAAACGGAATCCGTGCGGAGGAACATCCTCATGATCCAAGTAAGTCAGCCGCCAAATGTAACTCAACCTGAAGAGTTTCAATACGTTATCTAAGCCAACGCCCGCCTCCATATACGGTACTCCACCTAATGCATACGAGGTGTTTGGGAAGACGAACAATCCTTCGGGATTGCATTTCTCGGGGTTAGAACTGTCCGATAGACTTCCCCACACACCTTTAAATGTAACAAACTCGCGGAGTTGCAATTTCCGAATGACGGGAATGCGATTGAGTATCAATCCATTAAGATAATAGGCAATGTCCCACGTGAGCGAATGGTTGCAGACGAACTCCACAGGATCGAGAAGCGAAAAGGCTTGCGATTTTAAGGTGTAGGAGCAACTGGCGTCTGGTACATCCAAAAGCGTATACGGCACATCGTTCCACACTTTCGTGGCTTTCAGGAAGATATCAACATAGCCGAAATAGGAAAGCCAGAAACGCTGGTCATATTGCAGTTCCGTTCTATTATAAGTGTAATCCGTGCCGATAACGCCCTGAACCCCAACGGTATGCGACAATGAAACAACGGGTTGTTCCTTGTTCAGCCTATATCTGAAACGCCGCGACTGATAGAACTTCTCGCCAGGGGCGTAACGGAGCGACACCTTCATCGTACTCATAGAATAATCGTCAACGGAAGAAAATGTGCCGTCATCGTTGTAGCGGTTGAACTTCGTGAGCCAAGTGGCGTACGACTTCTTATGCAACAGCTCCAACCCGATAGACAAACCGCAGTGAAACTCGTTTTTATAGGATAGTCCCGACTCTAATTGATAAATCGCATTTCGGTCGTCCGTCCGACTGAAAAGGGATGCCAGGATATTGTCCGCCCCCACGAAACTCTCGCCCACTTTGCCAACATCATACTTGCAGTAGGCACTAAGTGAGTGCAGAGGGTACTCCATACGATATTGTTTCTTGTCATTGAAAGAATATTCCAACTGCAACATTCCTTTGGGGCGATGGTCGCGCAAACCATACGCTATGTAGGTGTTTAGGAAAAAATGCTTATCAAAGAACGTGGTTGTTTCGCCCCCCACCCTAAACCGTAATCCTTCCAACCGATTGGCAGAGATTGTGGAGAAGAATGGTCCGTAGTCAAACTGGCTACCTTGTTTCTTTGTGGGGATGTAATTGTTAATGCAGACATCCAAAATCGAGTGTAATGCCCTGTATATCTGCACGGATTTGAGTTTGTCCATCAGCGAGTCAGTCCGAGCCTCTTCACGTTTCAAAGGGGAGAGGCGTAGTGTGTCCCATACGGCGGCCGTCTGCTGTTCCGCGTTCTTTGCCTCTACCACCGGGGCAGGCTGGTCAAGAATGTCGCAAACCGTTGGACGCTCAAACGAATAGTTTGTGTAGCGGTTTTCCCTTTCTCCGTAAACCCTTGGCAGACCTGGCACAAAAAACTCCACACACATATAGTCGCGCTTCACCAAACGGGTTCCGTCGGCAGACTTTTCAAAATCCTGTTCGATATACATCGTCTCAACAAAATTCAAATTGATGTCTCTCGGGATATTAAAATGCGCGTGATGTACAAAACGAGAAGAGTCTATGGCGACATACAGATTTCCCGTGAATCCATACGCTTCAGAAGTGCGAGGTGTGAAGGCGAGATTTACGCACGAGTCGCCATCCACCACCAAAGTATCCAAAATAAAGTATTTGTAGAAAGATGGTGCGACATTCGCCAACGGACTGACGAAGTGGTTGGAGAGCAGTTGCACGTCATTCTCGTAGAGATCCACCTCGCGGAACATCTCGTCTAAGGTTTTGCGCACGCCTTCTTGGGGGAAAACCTCGTCGATGCCCGACTGTTTCTGTGCGTGTACATACGTACGCTCGCGATGCGGCTCTTTCTGATAATATTTGGTAGAATAGCTTTCGCGCAACCCCACCGGAAGGATGGACTTCCCGTAGCGAGAGGTGTCCGTGTGGTCATAGAGGAATCCGAATTTTCGAGAAAGCAGCGTGTGTTTGTGTTCCTCGAACTCGTTCCACGCATAGTTGATTTTCTGATAATGGTCGTATGAGCAGAAGTCGTGCGACTTGGGACTTGCAAGGTCTTTCCTTTCAATCATCTCCTTCACCAAATCCACGGCGGGATTGTTGCGGCTTTTGTATTTCTGTCGGTTGCGACTACTCACCACCACCTCGTTAAGCGACACGAAATCGGGCGATAAATTCACACGGATATTGTGTTTCACCCCATCCGCCCTTACACTCACCTTGTGGTCTTTGTAGCCCATCATCGAAAAGACGAGCACGCCAGGTTCTTTCGTAACAATGACAAAATGCCCCGAGAGGTCGGTCGTCGTTCCGCGTGTCGTATTCTTAAAGTAGACAGAGACATTGGGCAAAGTTTCCCTGGTAACGGAATCCCGGACAATGCCGGAAACCTCCGTCTCTGCCGCCCTTACCGCAAGAGCTGACAACAAACAAAGGAGAAGTGTCTGAATTTTCTTTCTGAACATGAAGCCGAAAAATGTCAAAAATCAGGAAACGCCGCTAAGTTAAAAAAAAACGGAAAGAATCCGCCATTAAACAACACTTTAACGACAGATTCCTTCTATAAACAGAAACTAAAAATTCTAACTAAATCAATCTTCTGGGACGAGTTCCAAGCCTAACTCGTCCAACTGGACTTGATCGATGGCCGAAGGCGAATCAATCATCACATCGCGCCCCGAATTGTTTTTAGGGAATGCGATGCAGTCGCGGATAGAATCCAACCCTGCCAACATCGACACCACACGGTCCAACCCGAACGCCAAACCACCGTGGGGAGGCGCACCATACTTAAACGCATTTATCAAGCAACCAAATTGGTCCATCGCCTTTTTAGGAGTGAAGCCAAGCAACTCAAACATTTTGTTTTGAAGTTCCGAATCGTGAATACGGATGGAGCCTCCGCCCAACTCAACACCATTCATCGCCAAATCGTAGGCATTGGCACGCACACGGCCAGGATCGCTGTCGAGGTACTGCACATCCTCTATCTTCGGACTTGTGAACGGATGGTGCATAGCGTAGAAACGTTGATCCTCCTCGTTCCACTCAAAGAGAGGAAAGTCGATGACCCAGAGCGGTGCGAACTTGTTTTTATCACGCAAGCCAAGACGCTCGCCCATTTCAAGGCGCAATTCATTCATTTGTTTGCGGACGGTGTCGGGCTTTTCTCCGCAAAGAATCAGCATCAAATCGCCAGGTTTCGCTCCAAAACGCTCCGCCCATTTCTTCAAATCATCCTGGCTGTAGAACTTATCCACCGATGATTTAAATGAGCCGTCATCCTCATATTTCACATAGACAAGGCCTTTGGCACCCACTTGCGGACGCTTCACAAACTCTGTCAGTCCATCTAACTGTTTGCGGGTGTAGTTGGCACAACCCTCAGCATTGATTCCGACAACGAAATTGGCTCCGTCGAATACAGGGAAGTTCCTACCCTCGGTCAAATCCTTCAGTTCAACAAACGTCATTCCGAAACGCATATCGGGTTTGTCCGACCCATAGAGGCGCATGCACTCGTGCCACGTCATACGAGGGAAGTCGCCTTCAAACTCCACGTTCTTCACATACTTAAAAATATGTTTGATCATACCTTCGAAGATATTCAGCACATCCTCCTGCTCCACGAAAGACATTTCGCAGTCTATTTGTGTGAACTCTGGCTGGCGGTCGGCGCGGAGATCCTCATCGCGGAAACATTTCACAATCTGGAAGTAGCGGTCGATGCCTGCCACCATCAAGAGTTGCTTGAATTGTTGCGGCGACTGAGGCAAAGCGTAGAACTGACCTTTATTCATTCGCGAAGGAACGACAAAATCGCGCGCCCCCTCAGGTGTCGACTTAATCAAGACGGGGGTTTCCACCTCCAAGAAGTGTTGGCTGTCCAGATAGCGGCGCACCTCGAAAGCGATTTTATGTCTCAACTCCAAGTTCTTGCGAACAGGGTTGCGGCGTATATCCAAATAGCGGTATTGCATACGGAGGTCGTCGCCACCGTCAGAATTATCCTCAATGGTGAATGGTGGCACTTCCGAAGGGTTCAACACCTTGATGCTTTTGGCGATGATTTCAATCTCTCCCGTTGGGATGTTTTTGTTTTTGTTGCTACGCTCGGCCACCTTGCCTTGCACTTGAATGACCCACTCACGTCCCACTTTGTTGGCGGCATCGCACAAAGCGGCATCGTCCGACTCGTTGAAAACCACTTGCGTGATGCCATACCTGTCGCGCATATCAATGAAAGTCATTCCTCCCATTTTACGGGATTTCTGCACCCAACCCGCCAACGTGACAGCCTCGCCGACGTTGGAGATATTGAGTTCTCCGCATGTTTTAGTCCTAAACATTTTCCTTATCTGATATTTATGTTTTATTCAAATCATTACGGCACATAGAGCCGACCGCAAATTTACAAAACAATAAAATAATCACATACCGATTTTCAACAATCATATTGGGTTAAATTTTGTATATTTGCCGTGTTTATACCCAAATGGGAAAAAGAAACGAAAGAATAAGCGAAATTATGCCACAAACATCGAGCCGTGGGCAGTCTATGCCGCAGTCCCCTATCAGAAAATTGGTTCCGCTTGCTGACAAAGCAAAGGAACGCGGGATTAAGGTGTACCATTTAAATATCGGTCAGCCAGACTTAAAGACACCGCAAATTGCGTTGGATGCCTTGAAGAAGATTGACCGAAAAATCTTGGAATACAGTCCGAGTGACGGAATAAAAAGCCTCCGCCAGAAACTTGCAGGTTATTACCACAAATTCAATATCGACGTTACCGCCAACGATATTATCATCACTTGCGGTGGTTCGGAGGCGGTGAACTTTGCGTTCATGGCCTGCCTCGACCCAGGCGACGAGATTATCGTTCCAGAGCCTGCGTATGCCAATTACACCGCATTCGCCATCGCCGCCGGTGCGGTCATCAAACCGATACTTTCGACCATTGAAGAAGGTTTCGCCCTTCCCCACATCGAACGGTTTGAGGAGATGATAACCCCTCGCACAAAGGGTATCCTCATCTGCAACCCCAACAACCCGACGGGCTATCTCTACAACCAAAAGGAGATGAACAAAATACGGGATTTGGTGAAGAAATACGACCTGTTTCTCTTCTCCGACGAAGTTTACCGCGAGTTCTGTTACACGGGCGCACCATATATATCCGCCTTTCACTTGAAGGGTATTGAGGAAAATGTGATATTATTTGACTCGGTTTCAAAAAGATACAGCGAGTGCGGAATCCGAATCGGTGCTTTGGTGACCAAAAACGAGGAGGTACGCAAGAGCGTTATGAAGTTCTGCCAAGCTCGCCTTAGTCCGCCACTTATCGGACAGATTGTGGCAGAAGCCTCCATCGACACGCCAGACGAATATATGTTGGAGATGTACAACGAATATGTAGAGCGTAGAAAATACCTGATTGATGGCTTGAACCGCATTCCAGGCGTTTACTCACCTATTCCAATGGGTGCGTTCTATACCGTAGCACGGTTGCCAATTGACGATTCAGACAAGTTCTGTGCGTGGTTGCTTAACGATTTCAGCTACGAGGGGCAAACCGTTATGATGGCACCCGCCTCGGGTTTCTACACAGGAAAAGATGACGGAAGAAACGAGGTGCGCGTGGCATACGTGCTTGAAAAAGAAGAGTTGGCAAAAGCCCTGTTCGTGTTAGGAAAAGCCTTGGAGGCATACCCTGGACGGACGCTATAGCCTGCACACATTCAGATGGGTTACGAACTCCACATCGCCAAGAAACTCTTTTTTAGCCAGCAAGGGCAGAAAAGAATCTCCCACTCCATCGTCCGACTCTCCATCGGCGGCATAGCCCTCAGTTTGGTGGTGATGATTGTGGCAGTGGCAGTGGTTGTCGGCTTCAAAAAAGAGGTGCGCAACAAAATCATCGGGTTCGGTTCGCACTTGCAGGTAACAGCATCGTTCAGCAACCAAAGTTACGAAACGCTGCCGTTGGAGTTCGACTCGTCGTTGGTGCGGCAACTACGCGTTGCACCATCCGTCAAACACGTGCAACGCTTTTCCACCCAACCCGGAATCTTGAAGGTTGGGGACGATTTTCACGGCATTGTTCTTAAAGGTGTTGACCAAGAGTACGATTGGACGTTCTTCCAAAACAATCTGAAACAGGGAACATTTCCGGTGATGATTGACAGTGTCAACTGCAATGATATCTTGATTTCGCAGAAAGTGGCAGACATGCTGCACCTGTCCGTCGGGGAAAAGGCATTCGCCTACTTCATCATCAACGAGAAAGTGAGGGTGCGACCGCTAACAGTATGCGGCATTTATGCGACAGGTTTTTCGGACTATGACAATCTCTTTGTGATTGGCGATATGCGCCATATCCGCCGTCTCAACCAGTGGGAGGAGAACCAGTGCAGTGGGTTGGAAATCGAGTTGAATGACTTTAACCAGATTGACAAGGCGACTCAAAACCTCTACCCTTACATCGGCAACCGGTTTGACTCAAAAGGCAACTATTATATGCTGAAAAACATCAAGGAAATCAACCCGCAGATTTTCAGTTGGTTGGATTTGCTTGATATGAACGTGGTGATCATATTCATACTGATGGCGGCGGTGGCTGGATTTACGATGATTTCCGGGTTGCTGATTCTGATTTTGGATCGTACCAATATGATTGGACTACTGAAAGCCTTGGGGGCGGACAATGCGAGCGTGCAGCGGTTATTCCTCTACGTCGCGCTTTTTATTGTCGGGAAAGGTCTGCTGATTGGGAACATTGTCGGAGTGCTTTTATGTATTCTTCAAAAGAAATTCGGGGTCGTACGGTTAGACCCAGACATATATTATGTGGAGAGTGTCCCGATGGACCTCGTGTGGTGGCAAGTGTTGGCAATCAATTTGGGTGTGATCGCACTATCGTTTGTTGTTTTGCGTTTGTCAACCTATATCATCACAAAAATCACCCCCATCAAATCCATACGGTTTGAGTAGTGATTACGTGTAACCCAACGCTCAAATACTTGTTTTTTTGTGATTAATGTAAGAGATTTGCAAAGAAAAACATAGAGGATATGGACAAGATTTTTCCTTATGATGCGGAAGTGGAAAGGCTTTACAGCCAAGCGCAAAAGCTGTTTCGGGCTTCGATGAACGGGATTGTCTCGCAGAGTATGTCGGCATTGGGGTACAAACTGAATTTCGGCGTTGCATTGCCGCGTATAAAGGAAATCAGTCTGCGGTTTGAACCCAACATGCTGTTGGCGCAAAGGGCTTGGTGGTCTGGATGTCGAGAAATGATGATTTTTGCCACTCATCTTTTAGGGCGGAGTGATGCTGAAAAAAATCCGATGAAACCGCAAGATTTGGAGGAATGGAGTTCGCAAATCATCAATCTTGAGTTGTGTGAGCAGTTCTCTAAAAACTACCTCAGCCGCATTGATTTTAAGGCGAGCGAAATGTTTTCGCACTATCTGTTAGAAAATCGCAAAGACAAATTTCAAATCGCCCTTGCTTACATCAACTATTGCAATCTTCTTCTACGAGAGCCGACGGCAGAAATAGATAAGTCATTCTTGTTTGCAATCCTTGAACGAGATGCCTACTCTGACGAATATTTTATTTACTCATCGGCGGCGCGATGCCTTAGGATTTTAACTCGGACAAGCGAAGTTCAAGTGAAAAATTTTGTTGAACGACTTGATCCAGGGAAAGGTCCTGGGGTGAATCTCATTAAAGAAGAAGTAAACACTGCACTTTTCTGAGTCAAAGGCCACAAAGCGAGAATAGTTCCTTTGATAGAAAAAGAAAACTTATTTATATGAAAAAAGAACCTAAAAACAACGTGAAAACGTGCGTTGCCACTTACGACAAAGTCAAGGCAGAAAAAGCCAATACCTGGACGCACATCATCTCCCTGCTACTGTTTGCAGTTATGTCAGTCTTCCTTTTGTGGAAGGGTTGTCAGAACCATTCGAAGCTCCTCATGTTCAGCCTCATTCTATTCGTTGTGGCAGAGGTGATGATGTTCACTTCGTCCTCATTGTACCATTACGCGAAAGACCCCGAAACGAAGCACCGTTTGCGGTATTTTGACCATTGCGCCATTTATGTTTCTATTGCTGGTTCCTATTCGCCCATATTGCTATGGACGATCGGCGGCACGTTGGGTTACGTTTGTTTTGCAGTGATTTGGTCGCTCGCTCTCATAGGGTCGATCTACAAGATATGCGCCTTAGGGAAACATCCGAGGCTGTCGCTGATTTTGTACATTGCAATGGGTTGGTTGGTGGTGTTCATCGCCAAACCGGTGATTATTGCCTTCCCCGCCATCAGTCTTTGGTTTCTGTTAAGTGAGGGTATTGCCTTCACCCTTGGCACTTACTTTTTTTGGAAAGACGACAGGCATACCTATTACCATGCGATATGGCACATCGCCATTTTCTTAGGGTGCGTATGCCACTTGTTGGTACTTTGGTTCTTGGTGTGAAGTTTAGAGTTGAAAGAAAGATTCGTACACAACCAACCCTTTCTCTGTAAGAACATATTTTTGTTGGGGATGTCTTGGTGAAGTCAGGAAATACAAAACCCCACAGAGTACGCCGGATTTTCCCCAAGCCCTGCTTCGGGTACACATCTGCGTATACTGTGGGGTGAATGCTACTCAGTTTGGCTGTTTTCCCCGCCCACCATTCCCTCTAATGCGGCCGCAATCAGAAACAAGATGAGCATTATCTGCCAAAAGAATAGCCACCAGAGGCGGCTGCCTCCTCAAAGATTCACTGAGCTGTCGCCCTCCTTCACCGCCTTCAGCGCGGCGGTTTGCACCCTGCGGCTTGTCACTTGGTTAAACTTCGCCTGCCCTAATAGGTTGTCAAAGTCCCTACCTGGTGTGAACAGGATGTTCACCGCCTTGATGTTGGACGACGTAAACTCCGCAAGCGCCCCAGCTCCCTCGCTGCTGAGCGAGATGGAGAAATCTCCCAACTCTCCCAACTTGATTTTGTTGCCGTTGAGCAATTGCTCAACTAAACACTCACACATGTCCGAGAGAACCCCCTTTACCGTCCCACGGCTATATACACCATTGTGGTCGGCAATGTGCTTTGCAAACATCTCTAAACTCCAAACCTCACGAATTTGGTTCTTCGCATACGCCTTTGGCGCTTCACCAGGGTTCGTAACACTGGTTTTCATGTAGACACTGTAGTCTATCATGGTTAATTGCCCATCGCCGGTATGGGACTTGATATTTATCCGGTTAACAACCAGACCCGGCCAATTTTTTTTTAATTGTACCCCACCGCCGTTATGGGGCTTATATTCATCCAACTGATCGTCGGATTCGACGTGAAATTTTAAAGTATAGCTATGTCATAAAATTGCCCATCGCCGGTATGGGACTCGGTATTTATCCGGTTATAACCGGACCCGACAGTGTAAAACTATCTTGCCCCCTTGTCAGTATGAGGCTTTTTATTCGCTCGGCTCACCGCCGAACTCGACATTTTTTTGGGGAATCCCTTTGTGGTTCCACCTAAATTTAGCCCACCGCTTGTGTGGTATTTATTTTTTTTCCCGACCCTTCGTCGGATTGATGCCTTATGGTTTACATTATGTTCACACATAATATTTTTTACCATAAGAGGTAGAACAAAACAGCTCTTGCCGTTTGCCATAGTAGAAATTAGATTTCAATTTCTACCGTCATAATTGAATTTATGACAATACAAATATAGAAAAATTTTCATTTCCAAGTCAAACATCTTTATTTTTATTTTCGACAGTTTTTCAATAGAATTAATATGTGATAGATCATTCGTTTGCCATAACAGCAAATTAATTTGGACTTTTTTCAATTTAACTTGCCTTGTATTAAGTTATGGCATACAAATATATAAAAAATTCAAAACAACCAACTCTATTATATATAGATTGTTTGGCAATTCCCATAGACCGAGATACTCAATTGTATTTTTTTCTATTGTGCCAGGCAGTTAGGGGTGTAGATTCCCAACCCCCTCCACAAGGATAGTCTTTTTCACGCATTATGCCTCCGCCCTTGGCGTTTCACTTCCGCACATCTATCTTCGCACCCGAAATGTGTTCACTATCTGCACATTTGGGAAGAAAAAATTCTTTCCTCCAATGTCAAGACGTTTGGTCCGAAAGGTCGGTGTTCTGCTGTTTGACTGGTACCCGACTGGCACCCATCTTCTTTGCGACTGGTACATTTGTACACGGTCACAGCAAAAGCGGTGATCAAATTTACATCGAATACGGCCTTAGGATTTCCATTGTCGCTCAATTCTTTTTGAACTTGTCCAATGCCACGGTTGTACTTGTTCACATTACCCAATGATTTCATTGCACTTGCAATGATGGGATTACGATAATCGTTTATTTTCGGGAAGTTTTCGGGGCGTGCGTTGCCATACAGAACGCCGGCGTTGGTTATCTCAAGGTGATCACTGAAATCATAAAAACGAAGAGGTGTATTGCTTTGCAGGTCTCGGTGCATGCATCCGTTCATAAGCAACTCTCGAATAGCCCAGTATGGATAGTTCATTTGTTTTCTTTGTTTAAGTCACTGACGTATTTTATTGTATCAAGGTAATCTTTCTCTGCATCGCTGATTACCCTCTGCTTGTATTTGCGGTATTCCGTAGTGGCGTGCTTCATAGCTTGCTGATGCGACACGCTGCCAGCCCCTTGCAGCAGTTTCTCGCCCGTCATTATCAGTATATTGTCAAGATACTTTGCCCAGTCATCCATTGTCATTGGTTGTTCACGCTCAGCCTGTCTCTCTGCAAAATCAAGATACCCGGAAACCAGCAGTCCCATGGTTCTCAGTTCTTTTTCGTTGAGGTAGTTTTTGGCAGTGCGTGCCTCCTCGAGAGTTGGTTGCGTTCCGTTGAATGCCATCAGCCCCATAAAATCTTTCTCGGCATCGGCCCGTTGCACTATAATTTCCGCAGCCGTATTGCCATGCACGGCATAGTGTATCTTGTTTTGTACCTTTTTAAAAAACTCCAGTGACACCTCAGCTTTGGGGTCATAGTCAATACTGGTGGCATAGATTTCGAGCACCTGGCGGTAGAACACCTTCTCGGTAGCCCGTATATCGCGTATGCGTGCCAGCAGTTCCTTCCAGTACCCACCGCCTCCCAGTTGTTTCAAGCGTTCGTCGTCCATGACAAAGCCCTTCTTTATGTACTCGTTGAGTATTTTTGTAGCCCATTGCCGAAAACGGGTAGCCTTCAGCGACGACACGCGGTAACCTACTGCAATGATGGCATCGAGCGAGTAGAAATCAATAAGCTCATTGACCTCACCCCGAATACCTCTGTTTACGACTGTTTCCATTTTGGAAACAGTCGTTTCTGCCGTCAGCTCACCCTCGGCATATATATTTTTCAGATGCTTGCTTATGGCAGGCACTCCCACGTCGAAGATTTGCGACATGGCTTTCTGTGTGCACCACAGCGTTTCGTCTTTTATGACGACATCTACAATGCCGAGACCGTTGGGCATTTCGTATTGTATAGATTCTGTCATGTGTTTTTCAAGTTCGCTCATATTGTTTATGCGTTATTTCGTTGGTAAGCCTGCATCCATTTAAAGGGGTCGAATTCGACCCCTTTAAAATCAGGATTGTTTAACAATTCCCATAGACCGAGATACTCAATTGTATTTTTACTTCTCATCCAGTTTTTCACAACATCTTTAGGTTCAACAGAATTCTTTTGACGGGCAATATCTGTTATACAGATATAATCATTGCCTCCTGCTTTTATTGCTTTGATTTCTGCGTCTTTTACTTTCTGAAGTTTAGTCATACTTTCTCTTATTTTACTTTCATTCCGCAATGGCGATTTTTTCTATTGTGCCAGGCAGTTAGGGGCGTAGATTTCCAAACCCCTTCGCAAAGATAGTCTTTTTCACGCATTATGCCTCCGCCCTTGGCGTTTCACTTCCGCACATCTATCTTCAAATCTGAAAAAAATTACGATTTACGGTTGGCTGGTTCAAGAGTGATTCTTCATTGCCAGACCTGCAAGCTTACCTATCCACCAAAAGCAGGCGGTCTTCTACATTTTCAAGCACCTTCATCTGCTGAATGGCGATTTTGTTCAGGCGTTCAAGTCGCTCGCCCTGCGGAATTTTGTCGTTTATAAAAACAGAGTTTAAGTTTTCCATGTTGGAGAGGCAAATCAACTGGTTTATGGTTGCGTAGTCGCGGATGTTGCCTTTTAAATCGGGGTTTGCCTCTCGCCATTCGCGGGCGGTCATTCCAAAGAGGGCGACATTGAGCATATCCGCCTCGTCTGCGTAGATAAAGGATTTCTGGGCGGGTGTTATTTCTTCAGGAATCAAGTTCTGCTTGATTGCATCTGTATGAATGTGATAGTTGATTTTTGCAAGTTCTCGTTTTGCAGACCAGCCGAGTTGTTTTTGTTCCTCGGCTTTTAAGCGTTGGAATTCTTCAATCAAATACAGTTTGAATAGAACACTAATTGCAGCACCAAATTCAAATGCTATATCTTTATGAGCAAACGTTCCGCCATAACGACCTTTTTTTACAATAATTCCGATAGCGTTCGTTTCTTCTATCCATTCGCTGCAACTTAATACAAAGGAAGGTAAGCCTGCATCCATTTTAAAGTGGTCAAATTCGACCACTTTAAAATCTGGATTGTGAATCATTTCCCAGGTGCCAAGAAACTCTATTGTATAGCGGTTTCTTAGCCAGTTTTTTATTACATCTGCAGCTCTTGACTCATTTCCTTTTGCACCTGCCATATCTGTAAGACTTATATAGTCGTGTCCTTTAATGTTGATTACCGCGATTTCTGTATTTTGAACATTGATTTTTCCCATTTTCTTTCTCTTATTTTACTTTCATTCCGCAATGGCGATTTTTTCTATTGTGCCAGGC
>CAVGRN010000002.1:0-86102 GCA_963631545.1 Paludibacteraceae bacterium
CATTGGTTGCCGCATTGGGGAGAGGGTTATTGGATTTATGCGAAAATACGATTTTGCACGATTCAATTTTTTCGTTACCTTTCCACGAAATTATAAACAACAACTGTATGAGGAAAAACATTTTACTTTTAGTGGCGGCTCTGTGCTGCCTGTCGTGCTTCGCGCAAAACAACCAAGCGGTGTGGAACAATGGCAATCTGCAATTCGCACTTCCGTTCAATAATGTTGATAGCCTGACATTCCCGATGGAGAATCTTGAGGATGCCGACACGCTCGTTATGATTCTGCCCCGCCATTTGAAGCATATTGTCAGGGACACGATTTACATCCACGACACCGTCTACATCCATGACTGCCGGGGGGAATACAACACGCTTGCCGGGCTATTTTCGGTGTCCGAAACGCAACAAGTGAAATTCGCAAGCGGCAACCTTCAGTATATCCGTTCCTCCAATTTATGGTCTTTCGCCCAGCACCAGTACGATATGCTCGGCACGGACAACGTCTTTGGCGATAGCGTTACCTATAAAGAACCCGACAAGGATTTCTATTCCCACAACGAAAACTACGGCTATTCCAAAAAGGGAGTGTTCCTTGCCGACCGCATCGACCTCTTCGGCTGGAGCGCCGATAACACTACCGCCCCATACGGCGTCAGCGACTCCACTTCGGCAAGCGTCTATGCCGGCGACTTTGTAGACTGGGGAACGAATATCGGCGATGGGAAAACGTGGCGCACGCTGACCAACATCGAGTGGATGTACGTAACACAAAACCGCGCAAATGCCGACTCACTGTTTGGCATTGCCCGTATCAACATCACTGCCGATGGCTCTAAATATGCCAACGGAGTTATCCTGCTACCCGACAACTGGACATGCCCGGATGGCATCAGTTTCAGGAAAGGGAAAAACAATACCCAATACAATCCAATAGCCAATATGGGGGCAAAAGCCTTTGCTGACTTTCAGACTTTCTCTGTTGCAGAATGGGGACTACTGGAAAATTCCGGTGCGGTATTTCTTCCTGCCAATGGAGGTAGAGAAGGTCTTGACGTAAATAGTGTGCAAGGAGAGGGACTCTATTGGTCTGCCACAGATACATGGAGGCTGGGGTTTGGAGCAGGTACCCTTGGTAGCGGTGCTCCCAACGCACGCTACGAAGGTTATAGCGTCCGCCTTGTGCAAGACTATTAGCCGCGTGGCACAACATAAGAGGCCAGAAAATCACACCGCGAAGAGGTCGTCAAGTGTGATGACATTCTGCAAGTCGTACATATTGCCATCGGTAGAGAAGAATGTGGTTACAAGCGTGGTGTATATTGCTTTGCCGGAGTGCGTAGCCGCCGCAAACACTTCGCGTTTACGGTTCAACTGACTGCTTATCTCCGCTTTGTTGCTTGGCTCAATAGAGAAGTATTTCATCTCGCACAAATTGATAACGCCATCCTGCCGGTCGATGAGCAGATCTATCTGTGCATCCTCGTTATGCCAAGTGTACTCTTGCGTCAGCACGCCCGATATTCCTAAAGCGCGCTTGATCTGCGAGATATGCATACTTGCCACACGCTCGAAACTCAGTCCACACCAAGTGTTGTAGAGCGGAGTCCCTTGGTTGTGCGACCAGAATTGTGCATCACTCCTGTCATTGTGAAGGATGAAATTATGGTAGAAGATAGTGTAACTATCCGTCAGTTGATAGGTTGCGCCATTCTTTTTGCCGGGCATCAAGTAATGGCGGATAAAGCCACAGTATTCCAAATCTTGTAAAATGGTTGAAAGAGCGCCATTATCTGACAGTTGCCCCACTCGCGCGATCTCAGTTCGGGTCAGTCCCGCCCGACGAGTGGTGAGCGCCGACACCACTTTAAGGTAATCGCTTGGATGCTTGAACAGGGATGCGTAGAGAGCGTCATACTCACCATACAACGCACCATCAGGAGAGAAAAAAAAGTTATCAAAGTTTTGCGACAAACTAAGTTGCGGTTGCAGCAATGACCAATAGAAAGGCACGCCGCCTATCGCCATATAGGCCTCGACCATTTGCTTTCGCGTCATTTGCAAGTGGCGGTGGCGCACATACTGTTCACACTCGTTGAGGGTGAAAGGCTGTAGGTGGATTTTAAGTGTAACGCGGTTGTGCAAACCTCCGTAGTTTTGAATGACTTTACGGATGATCCACGAGGTGGCACTTCCGCAGACAATCAAGACGATATCGGATCTTGCGCTCGCCCACGCATTCCAAAAATGCTCTAAGGCCTGCATAAATCCCGATGCCTGCGTGTCCATCCACGGCATCTCGTCTAAGAACAACACTTTCTTTGGAAGATGGCTCTCCTTTATCAGCTGGCGCAGTTGCGCGAACGCCTCCATCCAGTCGCTCGGCACGCAGATATCCTTTGCGCCTGCTTCGCAAAGCGACTCGTACCAAGCCGCCAATTGCACACGTTTCGGAGAGTTGGCAACGCCAGCGTGTTGGAAGAGAAAATCCTCACCCAAAGTCTGCCTCACCAAATAGGTCTTGCCAATGCGGCGGCGGCCATACACCGCGACAAAACTTGACTCATCCGACTGCAATGTTTGCCTCAGCAGCCGCCTTTCCTTTTCCCTACCTACTATCATAAGCGCATATCTCCTATTCTTATCAGGCTTCAAAGATACGCGATTTATCCACAAAACATACGAAACTCTGCGGAAATGACACATTTTAACCACATTTCCGCAGAGTATTCGACACCAACCATAGTTACACAATCCAATCGACAAGGGGGTTGCCACATTTGTCCCAACAATAACAACCGACGGGGACTTGCATATCTCACTGAAAAACAATTCCTTTGCAAAGAAGAGAAATAACACAGCAAACCAATACGCTGAAATCAACATAAAAACGATCAACAATATGAAGAATTTCTTTTTACTTCTGATAACAGCGGCGTTTCCCCTGTTATCATTCGCGCAAACCAACCAGATGGTTTGGAACAACGGACGTATGCAGTATGCGCAACCGATAGCGAGTATGGACAGCCTCACATATCACGACGAGACTGTGGAGGTTGACACGCTTCAGTTCCTCCTGCCTCGTACGGCGAAGACCTACATCCATGATACAATCTACATCATCAAGCACGACACCATCTATATCCACGATGGTGGCAAGGCGGATGCGCTCACGGGTGCATTCTCGATTTCGGCAGACAAGCAGGTGCGTTTTTCAAAAGGCAACCTGCGGTATGTGCAGTCCACCAAGACGTGGTCGTTTGCAGATGAGCAGTATGATATCATAGGAGTAGATAATGTGGTAGGGGGAACGGCATCAAAAGTGGATTATGGATATAAGAGGATGAACGGAACTGCCCTTGCGGATACGATAGATTTGTTCGGTTGGAGTGGAGATAACACCACGGCACCATGGGGAATTAGCACATCCGTCGACGGGGACGACTATAGTGGTGATTTTGTTGATTGGGGCAAGAATATCGGCGACGGCAACACTTGGCGTAGCCTCACCCAGAGCGAGTGGGCGTATCTTATCCAGACCCGAACTGATGCAAGTTCGAGGTATGGTGTTGCTCGTATCACTCTTGATGATGAAGGGCAATATGTAAATGGTGTAGTTCTTCTTCCAGACGCTTGGACATGCCCCGATGGTATTACCTTCAAAAGTGGAGTTGCAAGTACAAGTAATGGTGGTATGCAAGCGTATGCTGATCACCAAACATTCACTTTGTCGCAATGGCAGCAGTTGGAGCAAGCGGGCGCAGTCTTTCTGCCGGCTGCGGGTATGCGTAGTGTGTTGAATGTGTTTGGAGTGTTATATCAAGGCAATTATATGCCAAACGGTACAAGCATATTTCATTTTAGAAGCGATTGCATTATCCCTCAATCTGGTTTGAATAAGGACATGGGACACGCCGTCCGTTTGGTGAAAGACCTATAAAGGGGAACCAACTAAAGCAAGAGGCAGGTTAGGCAATTAACCTGCCTTTTGTTTTTATCTTTTTCTACAAACAACCCGCGGGCAGTTTTCCGTGCAATCTAATTTTAAAACAGCATCTTTTTGCCCTTGTTTTCGCTTAATTTGCAGTTGTATACTATTGTAAATCAGTGTAATAGATAGCGTTTGCAAAATAAGCAGATTTAAATCTGCTTATTTTGCAGAGTAAGATTTTTGAGGTTATAAACCAACGCTGTCTCGGGCTTGTTTCACAGTGTTTGCGCCTACTGTATACGCATAACACGAGACGGGGAGAAACTGAAGGATTCCCCAGTTGGTTTCTATTCTTCCCTGCTTGGAGATACTCGTTACGATGGCAGAATCCATTTTGTTTTTCTCAAGGAATGCGCGCAGAGAGTCCAATTCGTTGGGACGATCGAAAAAGCGGTCGGTCCACTTTATCTCGACAGCCCATTCGGGTTTCTGCTTAGCCACGTTGACCCCGACGATGTCCACCTCGCCCTGCTCACTTCGCCCTGTCCGCCAGTTTGCATAACTGATGGAGAGGTTTTGGCGAGGAATCCATTGCGCAAAAACTGCCGTCTCGACCATATCGCCCATTTTCTCGTCGTTAGCGTCGATAGGCTGAAACAAGGCGCAACGAAGAGATGGGTTTGTCAGATAGATTTTGAACTGCGTTTCGCGTTGGTAATTACGGGCAGTGTCGTCTGTTCTACGAATCACCTTGATAAGGAAAGCAGCCTCCAAATAGCCAATGTATTTGCGGAGCGTGTCTTTCTTCACGCCAGACTCTTTCGAGAGACTATCGTACGAAAATTGGCCGCCCGAATGGTAGGCAATCATGGTGAAGAGGGAGTTGAGTTCCTGCACATCGCTGATGCCGTAGAGACTTGGCAAGTCGCGTAAAAGCACCTTGTCGATGATGTCGTGCCGGATGAACTGACCAGGGTCTTCCCTCACCTTGCTCGACAGAACCACCTCGGGGTAGCCACCATAGTTGATGTAGTCGATGAAAAGATTGTTTAGCACCGTGAGTTTATCCGTTTCGTAGACCAATGTTTGCCTGTTGTGCCAGTTGATGTAACCGGGGCGCATAATGTCTGAGCGACCTTTCAAGTGGATGTACTCGTAGAAAGTGAGCGGAGGGAGGCTGAAATCGGTGAAACGCCCTGCGCCGCTCTCGTTGCTACGTTTTTTCAGTTCGGCAGCGGCGGAACCCGAAGCCACGAATTTCACATTACGGTAGGTATCGACCAACGATTTGAGGTTCACCTCCCAATCCTTCAAGTATTGAATTTCGTCGAAGAAGACGAAGAACTGGTCATTGCGAATATCGGTCTGCAGCACTTTGCAGGAGAGGTTGAGCAACGTCTCGAGCAGAATTTTGTTGTAGATTGGCGTTTCTACAGAGATGTAGATGATGTTTCGGGCGGGGACACCCTGAGAGATAAGGCGCTGGATGGCGTGAAACATCATGACTGTTTTGCCCACACGGCGTGGGCCCATAAGGATGACGGCGCGTGAGAGGTCGGTTGCCTCGACCAGACTCATGAAGATGTCGAGATAGAGGCGAGGCTTCATTTTGGCGAAGAAATCAGGGATTTGACCTGCCTTCCACCACGGATTGTCAATTTGCAGACGATCCAAAATTTGTTTCTCTAACAACTCTGTGTATATCATAATTTCGTGCAATCTAATTTTAAAACAGCATCTTTTTGCCCTTGTTTTCGCTTAATTTGCAGTTGTATACTATTGTAAATCAGTGTAATAGATAGCGTTTGCAAAATAAGCAGATTTAAATCTGCTTATTTTGCAGCACCATCGGCGAGGCGGATTTTGCCGTCAGCAGTTACTGCATCATACTTTATCATTGCCTGCATCAGGCGAGCCAACTGCCTATTCATTGTTGCTAAAAATTGATACCTTCGCAAAGGTACGAATTTTAGAAAAAACACTTAGACACATACGACAAACACCATGATACATTACAAGAACGGAGTCATATACACCGGTACGCACAGCGTGGCCCCATCTTTCTGGTAGTCTTTGGTGTAAAGCAAGACACGTTTATCTATCCGCGCAGAATATTTCTCACAGAACACGTCTAATGACTTGTGCGTTTTATACCCCGACGATTTCACCTCTATGGGGGTTAGTTTATTACCTCGTGAAAGCAAAAAATCCACTTCGTAGTTATGATTGTTCGCGCCTTGAAAGGTATGATAATACAACTCGTTTCCTGCAGCGCGGAGCATCTGTGCGACCATATTCTCGTAGATATAACCCAGATTGGTATTCAACTTATCCGCCCATAGTTTGTCGTAGACGATGTTCTCGGTAAAGTCCTTACCCCAGAACGCCAATGTAACAAACAGACCTGTATCTACAAGAAACATCTTATAGCGTGTGCGGTCTGCCGTGAGTGCCAGTCCCACGTTTGGGTCGGATGACTGATAGGCGATATTCACCAACATGCTCTCGTGTAAGGTCGCTAACATCTCCTGCATTTGATATTGTTTCACGTTTTCTATCACCGTAGAAGCCTGATAGCGTGATACATTCTTGCTTAGTTCGGAGGGGATGGACAGGAATAAAGCCCGCAATTTGTTGGTGGAGTCTAATTTATGCAAATCGTCAGCATACAGATTAAGAATGCGACGTTTGACTGCATCTACCATTTGCAGGTTCTTGGTATCGATATACTCGTTTACTGCTTGTGGCATTCCTCCAACAAGCATATACAAGCGGAAGTCCCGCATCAACTGACGATGTATAGCATCGCCTAATGGCTGATGGCTATCATACATCTGACGCAGCAACGTCATCGTATTGTCATTCCCTAATGCCCAGCAGAACTCTTCATAGTCCATTGGAAACATTTGGATGCGTTCTTCCTCACTCGGAATGACAATATTCTGCACATTTTTCCGAATGTTAATCAACGACCCCGTCTCAATATAATCATATCGACCGTCTGCCACAAGATATTTGATGGCTTGACGTACTAATGGCTGCAGTTGCACCTCATCAAAGATAATCACTGACTTGCGTTCTTTTAGCACAACATTGTAGATTACCTGCAACCGAACGAAAAGATAGTCGATGTTCGTGATGTTGTTAACTATCAATTCCAATATGTCGGGGCGGAGGTTGGCAAAGTCTATCAAGAGATACGAGTCGTACTCTTGTTGGGCAAAATTACGTGCCAAAGTAGACTTCCCCACACGACGGGCGCCCTCTATCAACAATGCACTCCTACCTGATGCATTTGTTTTCCACTGCACCATCTTTTCGTAGGCTTTACGCTTGAAAATACGTTCGGACATAGCACTATGATTAAATTCGTAGCAAATATACTGATTATCATTTGATTACACAAACCATTACCGCTGAGCGTAAAATTTTTTCAGTAGGATTTACCGCTGAGCGCAAAATTTTCTGAGCCGAATATGCCGCTGAGCGCAAAATGTTTGGGCGTATGGGGACTATGTGGATATGGATTCCTTATGTTTATCGCACTTTCCCCACCATCTGAAAACGGCAGCGGGAAAGTGGAATTCTCTGCCATAATATGATAAATAACAATTGTTTTCTCGTTCAACATTTGTTTATTACAAAATAAAAGTGTAATCTTGCTTAGTCACTGTGGATAAACAACACGCTACGTTGTGAATTACTAACAAAAATCCAGTCAATATGAAACGATTTTTCCTTTTAATGGCGGTAGTCTTCGGCAGTCTGCTATGTTGCGCACAGACCAACCAGATGGTCTGGAACAATGGCCGTATGCAGTATGCTGCGCCCATTGCGAATGTGGATAGTCTCACCTTCCCCAATGAAGTATTAGAGAGCGATACACTGCATTTTATCTTGCCGAGGTCAATGAAGCAAGTAGTACATGACACTATCTACCAAGACAAGTTAGTCTATGTTCGTGACACAATATACATCAACCCCAATGCCTTAGAAGGATCATTCTCTGTCGCTGCGGACAAAAAAGTCTGTTTCTCAAAGGGCAATCTGCAATACACCCGATCCACCAAGAAATGGGAGTTCGCCAACGAGCAGTACGAGATAGTCGGTGACGCAAATGTTAGCAATGACACACTTGCCGATAAGATAGACCTCTTCGGCTGGAGTGCGAATAACACCACTGCTCCTTGGGGTGTCAGTACCTCAACAGACTTCACTGATTATAGTGGCGACTTCGTAGATTGGGGAAAAAACTTCGGCAACACATGGCGCACACTCTCGGAAGAAGAGTGGATCTATCTTTTCAGGTCTCGAACGAGTGCAGGCAATAAATATGGAGTTGCACGAATCAACTTAACTGACGATGGTTCACAATACGTCAATGGTCTAATCCTGTTGCCAGACGATTGGACATGTCCGTCGGATATCACCTTCAAGAAGGGTGTCGCAGATAGTGACGGCTCACAATACTATGCCGACTACCAGACCTTTACGATGCCGCAGTGGCAGCAATTGGAGCAGGCAGGCGCAGTGTTCTTGCCTACTTCAGGTCTCCGTAGTGGGCTGAGTGTAAATGCCTATATCCTGACGTATGGTAGCTATTGGACGAGCACGGAAGAAGATGCCAATTCGGCGGCTTCTCTCAACTTCTCTAGTCAGACTCTCCATGCCTCTCTTACACTCTACCGCTTTTTTGCCCGTTCTGTACGTTTGGTTCACGACTTATAATGTCATCAACGTGCACCCGATAGCGAATACTAACATAAAATAGTCAACTATAAAAACAGTCCTTATGAAGAAAGTCATCACCCTTTTGGCAGTAGTCGTATGCAGTCTGCTGACTTTTGCACAGAGTAATCAAGTAGTGTGGAATAATGGTAATGTACAATATGCCGTGCCGATTCATAGTATGGATAGTCTGACGTATCCTATGGATAATATCATGGATGCAGATACGCTGGTTATGATTCTGCCACGTCATGTGAAGCCGGACACTATTCGTATTCACGATACCGTCTATATCCACGACTGCAAGGGGAACTATAATGTTCTTACTGGGGCGTTCTCTGTCTCTGCTACACAGCAGGTAAAGTTCGCTAGTGGTAATCTGCAATATATCCAATCTTCGGACTCGTGGCTCTTTGCTAAGCATCAGTATGACATGCTTGGTGTAAGCAATGTGTTCGGTGATAGTGTGACCTATTCCGCTGATTTTGGCTCTTCCAAAGAGGGACAGTCGCTCTCCGACCGTATAGACATCTTCAGTTGGAGTGCTAATAACACTACTGCTCCTTATGGCGTCAGTTCATCTACCAATAATAACGACTATAGCGGTGACTTTGTGGATTGGGGAACAGTTGTGGGCGATGGCACTACTTGGCGCACGTTGTCTTATGACGAGTGGTCTTACCTATTAAACACTCGTGATAATGCAAGTAGCCTATATGGTGTGGCTCGTATTAACCTCAATGCCGATGGATCGGAGTATGTCAATGGGCTTATAGTCCTTCCTGATAACTGGTCTTGTCCTGCGGGCGTTACCTTTAAGAGTGGTGTCAATGATACCAACTGGCATGGTATGATGATTAATACCGGAACGCAAGATTATGCAGACTACCAGATATTCACTACTACAGAATGGGAAGTACTAGAGACCGCCGGTGCTGTATTCTTTCCTGCAAGCGGTGCCCGTTATGGACTAAGTGTTGCTGAAGTACAAGGGATAGGAAGTTATTGGGCTTCTGAGGTGGGAAAATGTATGACTTTTGCCGCACCTGTGGCTGGTGTAGGGTCAGAGTACTCACGCTGCCATGGTAAAGCTGTCCGTCTTGTGCAGGACTTGTAGGTCTTGTTGGCATTGAGATATAATCATAAATAGTTGATAGTATGAAAAAGTTTGTTATTCTTTTAGCCGTGGCAGTATGTAGTCTGCTGGGGTATGGTCAGACCAATCAAATGATATGGCACAACGGACGTATGCAATACGCCCAGTCTATTACGAATGTGGATAGCCTCACTTTCCCAGGTGTGGTATCGGAGAGCGACACACTGCAGTTTATTCTGCCACGTGCGATAATAATTCACGACACGATTATCGTCACTCGGATAGACACTGTCTATATCCACGATGGTGGAACGGCAGATGCGCTCACGGGTGCGTTCTCGGTTTCGGCAGACAAGCAGGTGCGTTTCTCAAAAGGCAATCTGCGGTATGTGCAGTCCACCAAGACGTGGTCGTTTGCAGATGAGCAGTATGATATCATAGGAGAGGCCAACGTGAAAGATAACGCACTTGCCGATACGATCGACCTCTTCGGCCGAAGTTCAGACAATGCGGAAACGCCCTTTGGCGTCAGCATATCCACTGACGCATCAAAATACACAGGCAACTTTGTAGACTGGGGCAAGAACATCGGCGATGGCAACACTTGGCGCACACTCTCGGAAGACGAATGGCTTTATCTGTTAGAAACCCGCACCAACGCAAGTAGCCTCTACGGCGCGACATGCCTCTACCTCACAGACGATAGCACTCAATACGTCAACGGACTAATCGTGTTACCAGATAATTGGACCTGTCCAACCGGAATCACTTTCAAGACCGGTGTGATGGACTTAGGTGACATGGACTTAGGTGACATGGATAATCAACAGAATGGCAATGATTATAAAAAATTGACTTACGCAGATTTCCAGACTTTAACGCTTAAACAATGGAAGCGGTTGGAAGATAGTGGCGCAGTGTTCCTTCCTGCATCATACCGCATAGGCACAAAGGTAAGTTATGATTGGGAGGGAGTCTATTGGTGCAGCGACTTTTGTACGACAAATCGTGCATACAGCCCAACCTTCTCCGCTGCTGAAATTGGCGCATCATTCATGTCACCATGTAGCAACGGCAATGCCGTGCGTTTGGTGAAAGACCTATAAAGAAACCCATCTAAAACAAGAGGCGGCCTAAACAATTAAGCCGCCTCTTGTTGTCCACTACCGCGACAACAGCGGCTTGGAATGCGATGCAGTACTACACCGCCACAATGGCAGCTACGCCCTACTCGAAGTGAAAACTGGCGGAGAAGAAAGGATTAACGAAGGTGCCGCCAGTCTGTTGGCTCTGGCAAAAAATATTGACACAAGCAAAATGAAAGCCCTTCATTCTTGGCCGTGGTTATAGGCGTTGGGAAATACGCATACAGACGCAAGGATGGTGTGTATGTGCTACCTATCAGCTGCCTTAAAAACTAACCAGCGTCCTACAGCGTAGGTAAACTCATACCCGTTATCTTCTGATAGAGGTCGAGCGCATAGATGTCCGTCATACCGGAGATGTAGTCCAACACGGCGATGATTTTCTCGTAGGGGTCTGTGTTGGCGATCTCGTATTGGTCTGGGATGCGAGCGATGAGCAGTTTGGAGTATGCCTCCGTAGGGTTGAAAGCGGCGTTGATGGCCTTGTCTATCAACGTATAGATGATGTTATAACCGGCAATCTCCACATCCACCACGTCTTTCGACTTATAAATCTTCTTAAATGAAATCTTCTGGCACTGGCGGTACGCCTCGCACACGCGCGGCGACATACTCTCTATCAGCGTCGAGGTGAATTTGCCTTGCATAATCGCCTCCTCGTTCTCGACAAACGCCTTGGCGCACTCGTCCACCAAAACGCCAATCACCGACGAGCGGAGGTAGGCAATCTGCTCGTTCTCATCCTTCACTTTCGACATGTGTGTGCGCTTGCGTTCCTGCTCGTTTTCTCCGATGAAACCGAGCAAAAGCGACTTACAATCCTCGTTGCCGATGAGCTTCATCTTGTGTGCATCCTCCAAGTCCATGATTTCGTAGCAGATGTCGTCTGCCGCCTCAACAAGGTAGACGAGCGGGTGGCGCGCATACTGGTACTCGCCCAACCGCACCATTCCCAATTCATCGGCGATTTTCACGAAGTCGTCCTTCTCGGTCTGAAAGAAGCCGAACTTCTTGTGGTCGCCCCCCACATAATCCGATTTATACGGATATTTCACGATAGAGGCGATGGTGGAATACGTCAGCACGAATCCGCCCTTGCGCCGCCCGTTGAACTGGTGCGTGAGGAGGCGGAAGGCGTTGGCGTTTCCCTCGAAGTGTATGATGTCGTTCCACTGGCTCTCCGTCAGGTGGTGTTTCTCTTTCAGTTCCTTCCCCTTTCCCTCGGAGAAGAAGGAGGCGATGGCCGACTCGCCCGAGTGGCCGAAGGGAGGGTTTCCCATATCGTGCGCCAAACAACCCGCCGACACGATTTCGCCAATTTCCGCGATTTCATCGGCGATTTCCGCCCCGTGCTTTGCTTGCAGAAGCTTCACCACCTTGTTGCCGAGCGACTTACCCACGCACGACACCTCGAGGCTGTGCGTCAGTCTGTTATGCACAAAGATGTTGCCCGGCAGTGGGAACACCTGCGTTTTGTTTTGCATACGGCGGAAGGGGGCGGAGAAGATAAGGCGGTCATAATCGCGCTGAAACTCCGTGCGGTCTTGCTGGTGTGGGTCGTGGTAGTGTTCGAGTCCGAAACGCTTAGTGGATATGAGTTTCTCCCATTTCATAATGTGGCATTTTAAGGGTCAATTGGTTGATGACGTGGCAGGCGATGAAGTTGCCGAACGTGGCAGGCATATACGAGATGGTGCCGGTTGTGGAAACCTTGTTCTGCTCGTCATCGATGAGTTTTATGGCGTTTTCATCGGCGATTTCCGTGCTAAACACACATGCGACGCCCTTACGGATGCCCGCTTTCGCAAGCCTTTTCCGCACCGCCCGCGCCAAAGCGCAGTTGTATGTCTTGGAGATGTCTGCCATGCGTATCTGCGAGATGTCTCTCTTCGCCCCGGCACCCATCGACGAGATGATGGGCAACCCCCGCTCCAACGCCGCCTGAATGAGGAACACCTTGGGACTGAGCGTGTCTATGGCATCCACCACAAAATCGTAGTGGGCGCAGTCGAGCAGCTCGGCTGTGCGTTCGTCTTTCAGAAATTCCGTGTAGACGTGAAGGCGGAGTGCGGGATTGATGTCGAGCAGCCTTTTTGCCAACACCTCCGTCTTATTCTGCCCGATGGTTGAGTGCAGCGCCACCAACTGTCGGTTGATGTTACTCTCGCCCACGGTATCGGCATCCACAATAGAAACTTCGCCCACGCCGGCGCGCACAATCATCTCGCAAGCGTAGGCACCCACGCCGCCGACGCCCACCACCAGAATATGTTTCTGGGCGAGGCGTTCCACGGCATCTTTTCCCAACAATAGTTCGGTTCTTTCTTTCCAGCTCATTGCCGATGAGGTTTGATTTCCGTCAACGCGAATTTATGAAATTTAGCGGAAAAACCGCCTTGCGATTGAGTGCGCAAATAACTACAAAAGCGGCGGCACAGATAAGTGTGTCGCCGCTTTCCCATCATGAAGTCCTCATTTATGAACAATTATGAAACGTTTTCCATCTTGTATGTAAACCTTCCCAGCCTGCAGGTGGCTCGGGTCAATCACTCTTCCGAAAAGGTCGTAGACGGGACCAGACGGCAGCGGGTTGGCAAATGCCTCGTTCACCTCCGTCGTCGAACAATCCGCCTCCTCCACTTCTAAGGCGATGATGAAGCAAACCTGCGCCGTGCCGAAAGTGAAGGTGAATTGTCCGCAAGCCGGCTCGGCGAACGATTGGGTGATCACGCTCGGACTCTTGGCGTAATTGGTGGTGCCGGTGTTAGTGGACATCGGCAGATTGAGGCTGACGCCGTTCAACTCTGTGAGATAACCAATATTCGTTTCGTTGTTGCTATATCCGATGAAACGGACTTTTTTCGCAACATAGCCCTTTGGCAAATAGAAGGTGTTTTGTGCGCCGTTGGAGTTTTTAAATGTGGAATACTCCGCATTATTGTAGGTGATGGTGTTGCCATACAACACGTTTTTGTTCGTCCTTCCGGTGATAGCCCAGGCGTAGTCTGTTTTGCCTGCGTCGGTGCAAGTCCATTTGTCTGTAACTTCATCGTTTCGGGTGGAACTTACATCTCCGTTGCCATAGTAGAAGATGAAACTGCTACTATTATCCACGGTTCCATCGGCAGAAATTGCTTTAGAACTCTCGCCCAAACCACCCATTTGGTTGGCTGCACGCACTGTGAACTTGTCGTCTGCTGTGGCGTCCCAAGGAATCTCATACGAGTTTTCGGTGATATTCGCAACATAAACATCATTCTTGAAGATGAAATAGCAGAGGGCAGAGTCGTTGTCTGGCCAACTGATGGTGCGGTCTGACACTTTCACTTTTGGAGCAGAAACCAGTTTGCAATCATTGTCTGGTGTCCAATTATCTGTTCCACCCACTACATTTTTGATGGTGTAGTTGGCAGCTTCGCTTGCGGTCAGCACAGGATTGATGGTTGTCTCGTGGAAAACGCTGCTCTTATCTGTGAAAGAGAAGTACTTGCGACGTTTGCTGAGGTCTACTGCATTGCCGTTGGCATCCACACTGTTGTATTCGGCGAATTTTGTTGGAACGACGTTCATTGGGTCGCCCCATGCTTCGGCTGTTGGCAACACTTTCATTGTAGTGTTGATGAAGACGCTTGATGCCTTGTTGTTCCAAGGGCGACCTAAACGGTAACTGCCCTTGTTGATTTCATGTCCGTCGATCGTACAGTTGCTGAAAACGTAACCGTAGTCGCTAGAGTTGGCAGGAGCAGAGATCACGTTACCTTTTCTCTCTTCCAAATAGATAAGACAGTTGTTGAAGAAGACGTCTCCGCCACCGCAGATGAAGTCGACTGTCCCGTGGATTTCGCCCTCTTCCCAGTAGGTGCGATAGTCGTAGGCGGTAGAGTAGTATGTGTCTTGGGTGGAGAGCAATTTCACGCGTTTGAAGATGTTTTTGTCGCCCCTATCTTGCAAAACGACCCAGCGGTTGGCTTGTGCGCCAGTAACGATGTTGGCTTTGTTTTGGAGGGTGAGGTCTTGCATATAGATTAAGTTGGCTTTGCTGTCGAGATAGAGAGTGGCAGTTATTGAGATACCCTCCGATGACGAGGTGTTGTAGATCAACACGCCATCCATACTCTGTCCGATGAAGGATGTTTTGGCGCGCGAGTAGGTGGTTTTCTGGTTGCTGTCGCCCGTCAGCGGACCGATATTGTACGAACCATTCGGGAAGAAAATATAGAAGCGGTCGTTTTTAGATGCTTCGGCAGCGGCTTTGGCTGCTTTGAAATCACCGTCAACTCCTACGATGAAATCGAACTTTTGTTTATTGACAACGTAAGTTGGCTCAGTGATAGTGAACGAGAGGTTGTAGGTTGCTTCGTTTGCGCCGCCTACGGTTTTCAGTATGGCAGAGTATTTTCCCACTTTATCGGAAAGCGTTCCGCTGAAAGTGATGGTTTTCTTGTTGTTATCAATAACGTACTCAACGCCATCAGGGATATCTCCCTCCAATTTTACGGTTGTCGCATTTTCCCAACCATAGTAGAAACCGTCGAGAGTGCTACCCTTTGTCTTCGTTTGGTTTGAACTTCCACCTCCGTATTTGGTGATTTTTGCTACGGCAGTTTCAGTTGATGAGTTGTCGCAGGTGTAGGTTGAAGCGGTGAGAGCATCGGCAAGGCCATCGCTCATGATTTCGCAAACCAATGAGTTCATATAGAGTTCGAGGTTTGTGTAGCCGCTTCCGTCGCTTGCGGTTGCCGCACCGTCGGAGGCATCCTTCGGATTTAATCCTTTGGCAGTCTCCCATTCGTCTGGCATACCATCGCCGTCAGTATCAGTAGGTTTCGTGGCACTGTTGTAGGTTGGATAGCCACCAACGTCGGACACGGCATCAATGATACCTAATCCGCCTAATTTTGAACCTGTGTAGGTGTAGGTGCTGTCTTTGGCTTCTTTCGTTACACGGGTGTCAACCGCATCCCTTTTCAAGGAGGCACCTGCCAATTTCAATACTTTCTCGTAAGCCACTGTTGCTTTGTGCGTGGTGACGGAAGTAACAGCAAATTCGGTTGTCTTCTTGATGGTTTCTTTCGTCATTTCGGAGTTGTTTCCGTTTGAAACATCGATACCGTTCCAATCCCAGTTTTCACCCTTCCCAGCCATGTAGTTACCATTCACATAGAAATAGCCGTACACACCTTTAGGTTGAGCGTTCGAACCATCGTCCGCATTAGGGTTGAAGATACGGTAGCGAATACTCTTTTTCGTAGCTGGACCACTCTTGAAGTAGTTGTTCACAAAATTGTAGTTTCCACCCTCGGCAGCGTAGCCAGAGTTGGTGCTTCCCCAGTTGTAGAGGACGTTGTTGCGATAGTCAACTAGCTCCTTGTCGGGTTCGTTGGTGTATCGGCTACCGCAAAAGCGAGGGTTGCGGCTGTCGTGATGCACTAACATATTGTGGTGGAAACTTGCGCCCTGACCACCCCAGATTCCGCCGAAGCCATGGTTGCCTTTGGGGTGGATGGAGCCACGCAGACTCTCTGCCAAAATGCACCATTGCATCGTGAAATTCTTGTTGTTGTAGAAAGAAGCACATTCGTCGGTACACCAACTCATAGAGCAGTGGTCGAGGATGATGTCGCTTTGGTTTCTGCCCCATATCGCATCGCGGTCTTGGTATGGCGTGCCGTCGTCGTTGTAACCGTCGGGTTTATCCGTTCCTAACCGGAAACGAAGGAATCGGATGACGACGTTGTTTGCACCCACATAGACGGTATGATTTTTGATGCAGATACCGTCGCCTGGAGCTGTTTGACCAGCTATGGTGATGTCTCCGTTCGAGATGGTGAGTTGCGACTCCAATTCGATGATACCGCCGACGTCAAAGACGATAGTTCTCGCTCCTTTTTGGTTGACGGCGTAGCGGAGAGTTCCCTCTTCTGTTCCATCTGTCAGTTTCGTAACGTGGTACACTTTGCCCCCTCGTCCGCCGGTGGTGTACATGCCGAAGCCCTCAGCCCCCGGAAAGGCAGGCGTAGCAGCGAAAGATGTCGCCCCCACAAGAAGAGTGGCTGCAAATGCGCCGTAACGGGCAAGTCGTAGAATGTTAGCGTATAATTTCATGGTTCTGCAAGATTAGATTTCTAATAGTGGCAAAAATAAAGGGCCAATGACGAACGAAGTTGGAAATATTAGGCGAAAGATGGGAATTTCCTTTCAATTGAGATACATCAAGCGATATACACTCCCCACATCTCATTCAACATACGAATGGCATTAACCACAAACACAACATTTCTCAGATTTCCTTGTTTACATTCTGAGGATATATCAATTACCACAGTACGTAAAAACCTTAATGTTATTTGATGAAGCAGATAGTAGTTAATGATACCAATGTTTTCATCGACTTGCATGCGGTAGGTTTGTTGGAGGAATTTTTCCAATTACCTTGGGAGGTCCATAGGAGCATTTTTGCATAGAGGGAACACCTCTTTGTAAACTTGTAGATAATTTGGACGAATACGAACCAATGTAGGTTTTGTCCTAACCCTCTAACTCATCCTTTGTCTTGCGACCTTACCCGAAGAAGGTGTTGGAGTTCCCCTCCAACACCTTTTTCTCTCCTAATACCACTCCACCCCCACAACGCTCTGCCAATACTCGCGCTCTACTGCGCGATAGGCCTCAACCATTTCGAGGTAGGCGTTCTGCTCCATTAGATATTCTAAAAGGGTGATTTTGCCCGCTTTCATCGCCTTTTCTGACAGTTCTAAGCCTTGGTAATCGGAGGCGACGGACTGATATTGCTGCAAAAGGGTCTTCTGCGACTGCATCTTGGCATACAGACTTTTTAGTTCTATCTGCATCGACTCTTTGAGAGTCTCGTTTTGCAACGCCACCACCTGCTGATTGGCTTTCATCGTCTTCACCTTATTGCGATTCGCCCACAAGGGTAAGGCTAACCCTACGGAGAGTCCTTGGTAGTTCTCCTCTTTGGTCCACTCGCCTGCATAACCTAATTTCAGATTGGGCGCCATCTCCGCTCTCGCTGCCGAATACTCCTTCTGACTTAACTGCCGACTTTGCTCTGCCATCAACAACCTTGGATGGGTCTGCTCTACCCTACTCCACAAACTGTCGTAGGTTTCGGTGATCTCCTCAAAAGGATATTGATCGGACGAAAATTCAAGGGCATTTCCACCATTCAGCAACTTCAACTGACTCAACAATTTCTCCCTTTCCATCGAAAGATTCTGCATTGTCGCCGTCTCTTTCAAGAGATTCAATTTCGCCTTGTTATAGTCTAACGATGTGGCTTCGCCTCGCTCCATCATCTTCTGATAGGCTGCTTCCAACTGCTGCGCGATCGTCCATCGTTTATGCGACTCGTCCGTCATAATCTTGTTATAAACTAAGTCGATAATCAATAAATCGGTCTGTAACATCACTTTTCGCCGCTCCGTTTCATACTGCAACTGATTAATGGCATTTTTCGCCGATGAAACCGAACGTTTTTTCCCAAGGATCGTTGCCCATTCCAACTCCTGCGAAACAGAGAGGTCTTTTTTATCTCCCTGACCGTCTTTCACGCCCCACTGATATCCAAACTCCACTTCTGGATTGGGTAACGCATTTCCTTCTTTATTCTCCAACTGCTGCACTTGCAGATTCTCGCGCAACACTTGCAACTCTTTGTTGTTGGTTTCTACTGCCATCCGCAAATTCCCTTGTGCATAGACGGAACTACCCAACATCAAGGCTATTATGATAAACTTACTTCTTTTCATTTTTCGTACTTTTCAGATAAATAATCGGAATAACAAAAGCATTCAGGAACGTGGAACTGAAGAGTCCGCCGAGAATCACCTTCGCCATCGGACTCTGAATCTCATTTCCAGGCAAATCGCCTCCCAACGCCAACGGGATCATCGCCAAAGCGGATGACATCGCCGTCATAATAATCGGATTCAACCTATCCAACGAGCCGTGCATAATATTCTCGCGCAATGTTCCCCCCTCCTTACAGAGTTCGTTGTAACGATCTACCAGCAACATTCCGTTTCGGGTAGCAATGCCAAAAAGCGAGATGAAACCGATGATTGATGGAATGCTCATCTCCCAACCAGTCATCGCCACAGCAAACGCTCCCCCGATTAACGCCAACGGTAGATTTAGCAAAATTACCGTCGACTGCTTGATGCTCTTAAACTGATTGTAGAGTAACAAGAAAATCACTAAAACGGAGAAGATACAGAGTACCAACAGAGTTCGCGAAGCGGCTTGCTCACTTTCAAACTGACCGCCATACTCCACATGATAATCTTCCGGCAGATTAACCTGCTCATCAATAATCCTCTGCACATCGTTCACAACACCTCGCAAATCTCGCCCTGCGACATTGGCTGAAACGACAATCTTACGAGAAACATTTTCGCGATTGATCGTGTTCGGTCCTGACGAAGAAACTACTTCTGCAACATATTCCAACGGCACTTTCCCTTCTTTGGTATCGACCAATAGCGAACGTACATCATCTATGCTCTCCCTACTTTCATCTCTCACCTTCACTTTTAGGTCAAATGCTTTATTGCCTTCATACACTTGAGAAACAACTTCGCCTCCTAAAAGAACACGCACATTCTCGGCAAACTCTGCCGTTGTGATACCGTAACGCGTCAACAAATCTCTTCGAGGGATAATCTTCAACTGAGGCGACTCAATTTGTTGTTCCACATTCAAATCTGCGATTCCATCGACTTTTTGGACTTTATTTTTTATTTCATTACCAATTTGAAAAAGTCGATTTAAATCCGATCCGAAAATCTTCACCGCAATGTTCGCTCTCGTTCCCGAAAGCATCGCATCGATACGATGAGAAATCGGCTGACCAATCTCTACTGCCACGCCTGGCAACTGCTTCATCTTCCGTCTTACCTCTGCCAACATCTCATCTTTCGAACGGTCTTTCAACTCAAACGGCGCTTCTATCTCCGAAACATTCACACCAAGTGCATGCTCGTCCAATTCTGCTCGTCCTGTCTTCCTCGCCACCGTCGTAATCTCTGGCACAGACAACAGAATCTCCTCCGCCTGCTTTCCAATTTTGTCCGATTCCACCAAGGAAACTCCTGGCATCGTGCTGACATTTATCGTCAACGATCCCTCATTGAACGAAGGCAGAAAACTTCTTCCAAAACTGAAAAACAAAACTAACGCAACAACCAAAGCAACCATCGTAGCCGAAAGAACCACTTTTCCATGGTCGAGCGACCAGTTCAATGCACGCTGATAAACTCCCCTCAAATGTGTCGTTACCCAAGAATCCTTTTTGCCATCTGTTCCCGCTTTCTTCAACAAGAAACTACACAAGACAGGTGTCAGTGTAAGCGCCACAACCGTAGAGGCAAACAATGCCACCACAAAGGCAATTCCCAACGGCTTCAACATTCGTCCCTCCATTCCACTCAAGAAGAACAACGGCACAAAACTTACTACAATAATCAATGTGGAATTCAGAATCGGCATTCGCACTTCTCGTGATGCTTCAAACACCACTTTCATCACGGGTAACTGATTTTCTATCGGTTTCATCCGATTTTCTTTCAGTCGTTTATAAACATTCTCTACATCCACAATCGCATCGTCCACCAACGAACCAATCGCAATCGCCATTCCACCTATACTCATTGTGTTGATGGTCAGTCCCATCCAATGCAACACCAAGAGGGTTACCAACAGCGACAACGGAATCGTTACCAACGAAATCACCGTCGTACGGATATTCATCAAGAAAAGCAAGAGAATAATCACCACGAAAATTGAACCTTCAATCAGTGATTCTTTGATATTATTGATAGAACTATCAATAAATTTTGATTGCCGAAAAGCATCTGTTTTAATAGAAATATCCGATGGAAGCGTCGTTTTTAGATCTTCCAAAGATTTTTCAATTTCCTCTGTCAAGTCGATGGTACTAACATTCGGTTGCTTCGTAACGGTGAGCAGAACAGCGGGTTTTGCACGATAAGAGGCGACACCTGTTTGAGGAGTCTTCGGACCAGTTTTGATCTCGGCGATATCGCCCAAAAGAATCGTTTGTCCATTTTCTTGCTTCACCAACGAACGCTGTAAATCCTCAATCGCATTGGTCGAGAGGATTCCACGAATCACATACTCGTTGCCGTATTCATACAAGACACCGCCCGAGACATTCGTGTTCATCTCGTTCGTTGCCGCCATCACCTCGTCCAACGACACATTGGCGTTTCTCATTCTTTCGGGATGCAACAGTATCTGATACTCTTTCACATCGCCACCCATCACTGCCACCTGAGCCACACCGCCAGTGGCCAAAAGTCGTGGTCGAATCGTCCAATCTGCCATCGTTCGCAAATCTTCCAACGAGATCGAATCGGATGTCATACTGATGATGAGCAACTCGCCCAAAATAGAAGATTGCGGTCCCATCGTAGGATTACCTACGCCCTTTGGCAACGACTCCGTAACCATCGAGAGTTTTTCCGACACAATCTGACGGGCAATGTAGATATCCGTTCCCCAATCAAATTCAACCCAAACTACTGAAAATCCGTTGGTCGATGAGGAACGCACACGTTTCACACCCGTTGCTCCATTTACTGACGTTTCTATCGGGAAAGTTACCAATCGTTCCACCTCCTCGGCTGCCATTCCGTTGGCTTCCGTCATCACCACGACAGTAGGCGCATTCAGATCTGGGAAGACATCCACCTCCATCGTCTTTGCCGTGTACAAACCAGCCACCATCAGCAAGACAGCACCTATCAAGACAACCAACCGATTGTCTAACGAAAACTTGATTATTTTGTTCAACATAATCCGTTTCCTCCTCTAATGATTATGATTGTGCGCTGGTATGGCTGCCGTGTTCGCTGAAAGTCGCACTTGCACCGTTCCGTTCGTAACAACATTATCACCAACCGAAAGTCCCGACAAAATTTCAACCCTTTCACCGTTACTTTGACCTAATTTCACCTCCCGACGAACAAAACATTCATTCTTATGGCGAACGAATACAAAGAACAATCCTTGCGACTCGCACAAGGCAGAAACTGGTACTGAGATGACATTTTCACGCTGCGCCGCCAACAAGTAAACTTCAGCATACGCACCCGACATCAATCCGCCGACATTATCAAACTCGAAGGTCATTGCCACCGTTCCAGAGCCTTGCGAAGCATTTCTGCTATACGACAACATCTTGCCACCCAACTTGCTCAACTCGTACAAACGAGAATCATAACTCACCTTGAAATTGGCACTTCGAATATTTCCTAAATCAGCATAATTGCGCTCTGGCACATCCACCCGCAACTGCAACGATTTATTCTTCGTAACCACAGCCAACGGAGTACCCACTTCGACATACTGACCCGACTGTACCAAAATTGCTTTTATATACCCTTTCATCGGGGATTTTATGGCAACACCTTTGTCTGAAACACTGCCCGACAGAGAGGCATACGCCGCCTGCGCCTGCTCGTATCTTACCTTCGCATCACTATACTCTTTCATCGTTACCAACTTATCGTCGAGCAACTGCTTCATTCGCTCATATTCGGCTTTTGCACTCTCCATTTCAATGCGCTGCTTCTGCGTCATCTCGCCATCTGCCACATTCTTCGCAGAGACGTAAGCGAAGATTTGCTCTGCTTTCATCGGACTTCCTTCTGCATAATCGCCACTCGCAAACGTTACAATTCCATTAGTCGATGCCACTAATGAGACTTCATCATTGGTTGCCGATACAATTTTTCCACTTGCTTTAATCACTTGCGAAAAAGGTTGCAACTTCACTTCCTCCAACTGAAGATCCGCCTCTTTAGCTTGTTCCAAGGTGAAGGTTATTTCGCCATCGGGATGTTTTTCACCATCCTCGTGATGGTGTCCTTCATGGTCATGCTCTTCATCGTCTTCATCGTGATGATGAGCATCCTCGTGTTCTTCAGAATGTTCGTGCTCATGCTCGTGCTCGTTGTTTGATTTATTGCCACACGAACTGATTAGAAACAGTGCTGCCAAACAGCACACATATCCCATTTTTTTCATTGATATAGACCTTATTGTTACGGTACAAATATACAACAGGCGGAGTGCAACCAAGTTGCAAATAAGGCCATGCGTGAACACAAAAAGGGGCGCATCCCTACCGGACACGCCCCTCTCTTATCAAGGCACTTTCGTGTATTAGTCTTTCAACTTAGCGCACAAGTACTCGCGGTTCAAACGAGCGATGTTGCTGATTGAAACGTTCTTAGGACATTCAGCCTCACAAGCACGAGTGTTTGTACAGTTACCGAATCCGAGTTCGTCCATCTTTGCGACCATTGCCTTAGCACGACGAGCAGCCTCAATCTTACCTTGTGGCAATAGAGCCAACTGAGAAACCTTTGCAGAAACGAACAACATTGCTGATCCGTTCTTACAAGCGGCAACACACGCACCACAACCGATACATGAAGCAGCGTCCATAGCCTCGTCAGCGATTGGCTTAGGAATGGCGATCTCGTTAGCGTCTGGCACACCACCTGTGTTAACAGAGATGTAACCACCAGCCTGCATGATCTTATCGAATGCAGAACGATCGACCATCAAGTCGCGGATAACTGGGAATGCAGCTGATCTCCAAGGCTCAACAGTGATAGTCTCACCATCCTTGAACTTACGCATGTGCAACTGGCAAGTTGTAACGTCCTCATCAGGTCCGTGAGGGTGACCGTTGACAAACATTGAGCACATACCGCAGATACCCTCGCGGCAGTCGTGGTCAAACACAACTGGCTCTTTGCCTTCGCCGACCAGACGCTCGTTCAACACGTCGATCATCTCCAAGAATGACATCTCGGTAGAGATGTTCTTCATATCATATTCCTCAAAGAAACCCTTCTCCTTAGGACCTCTCTGACGCCAAATTCTTAATTTGAAACTTATAGTATTATCCATACGACTTATTCTTTATAGTTACGTGTTTTACGTTCAGTGAACTCATAATCCAATGCTTCTTTCAAGCACTCAGGATCTTGGTTTTCACCCATATAGTGCCAGCAAGCAACGTAAGAGAATTTGTCATCATGACGCAAAGCCTCACCCTCGGCAGTCTGGTGCTCTGAACGGAAGTGTCCACCACAAGACTCCTCACGGTTGTAAGCGTCAATAGACATCAAGTAACCAATCTCAAGGAAGTCTTCCAAACGAAGTGCCTTCTCCAACTCGGTGTTCAAATCGTCTGATTTTCCAGGGATGAACAAGTTGCTGTTGAACTCTTTCTTCAACTCCTTGATTTTCTTCATTGCAGTCTCCAAAGACTCCTTTGTACGAGCCATACCAACGTACTCCCACATAATGTGACCCAACTCCTTGTGGATAGAGTCTACAGAACGTTTTCCGTGGATGTTCATCAATCTCTTGATACGCTCGTTTACGCCCTTCTCAGCCTCAACGAACTCAGGAAGATCTGTACTCATACGTGGAACTTGGATTTGGTCTGCCAAGTAGTTTTGGATAGTGTATGGCAATACGAAGTAACCATCTGCCAAACCTTGCATCAATGCAGAAGCACCCAAACGGTTTGCTCCGTGGTCTGAGAAGTTAGCCTCACCGATTGCGAACAATCCCTTGATAGAAGTCATCAATTCATAATCAACCCACAAACCACCCATTGTATAGTGGATAGCAGGGAAGATCATCATTGGCTCCTCGTATGGATCGTGGTCCATAATCTTGTAGTACATCTGGAACAAGTTTCCGTACTTTTGAGAAACTACGTCCTTGCCCAAACGTTGGATAGCGTATTTGAAATCCAAGAATACTGCCAAACCTGTTGCGTTTACACCGTAACCAGCATCGCAACGCTCCTTAGCAGCACGAGACGCAACGTCGCGTGGCACCAAGTTACCGAATGCAGGGTAACGACGCTCCAAGTAGAAGTCGCGATCCTCATCTGGAATATCATTAGGACCAATCAAACCTTTTTGCAATTTCTCTGCATCTTCCTTCTTCTTAGGAACCCAGATACGACCATCGTTACGAAGAGACTCTGACATCAAAGTCAACTTTGACTGGATATCTCCGTGAACAGGGATACAAGTTGGGTGGATCTGAGCGTAGCAAGGGTTTGCGAAGTAAGCACCCTTCTTGTAAACTTGAACAGCAGCAGAACCATTTGATCCCATAGCGTTAGTAGACAAGAAGTAAGTGTTTCCGTAACCACCAGTACCGAGAACAACTGCGTGTCCGAAGAAACGCTCGATCTTACCAGTAATCAAGTTACGAGCGATGATACCTCTTGCGCGGTCTACACCGTCTTTATCCTTGATGAGGACAACATCCAACATCTCGTAACGAGTGAACAACTTAACAGTTCCCTTCTTAACCTGACGGCTCAATGCTGAGTAAGCACCGAGGAGCAACTGTTGACCAGTCTGACCCTTAGCGTAGAAAGTACGAGAAACCTGCGCACCACCGAATGAACGGTTGTCGAGCAATCCTCCGTACTCACGAGCGAAAGGCACACCCTGAGCGACACATTGGTCGATAATATTGTTAGATACCTCAGCCAAGCGGTAAACGTTAGCCTCACGGGCGCGGTAGTCACCACCCTTGATTGTATCATAGAAAAGACGGTAAACAGAGTCGCCGTCGTTTTGGTAGTTCTTAGCAGCATTGATACCTCCCTGTGCTGCGATTGAGTGAGCACGACGAGGAGAATCCTGAATGCAGAAGTTCAACACGTTGAAACCAAGCGCACCCAAAGAAGCGGCAGCCGAAGCACCAGCCAAACCGGTACCCACGACGATAACATCCAATTTACGCTTGTTTGCAGGGTTCACCAATTTCTGGTGATCCTTGTAGTTCGTCCACTTTTCCGCCAACGGACCCTGTGGAATTTTGGAATTTATTTCAGCCATAATCAAATAGTATCTTTTTTCTATTAAATCAAATTTCTTTGAAGCCCGGGCAGGTTAGCAGCAGCCCATAACGCTCTTAACATAGGCAACCACAACCACTGCGGCGAAGCAGATGAACACGAGGGATGCGACGATGTTAGCGATGCATCTCAAACGTGGGAACCAAGTCTGGTTGTTCCAACCGATTGTCTGGAATGCACTCCAAAATCCGTGTGTCAAGTGGAACCAAATTGCTGCAAACCAAACGAGGTAGAGAATGCAGATGATTGGGTTAGCGAATGTAGCCTGAATCAAAGCGGCACCGTCGGCAAACTGTCCTTCGTATGCTGCCGTAGCACCCATAATCTCTGGCAACTGCATCTTAGCCCAGAAGTGAGTCAAGTGGAGAGCCAAGCCCAAAACCACAACCACACCCAACACGAACATATTGCGCGAAGCCCACTCAACCTCTGCTGGCAAGTTATGGCAAGCGTAACCCTGACCGCCACGAGCCTTCTGGTTGCGGAGCGTCAGGATAGAGGCGAAGACGATATGCACAAGGAAGCCGGCAGCCAACACCGCGGTGCCGACCAGCGCATACCAGTTCGCGCCGAGAAACTCACATATCGCATTGTACGCCTCACCACTGAAAATGGCGACGACATTCATCGACATGTGAAAAATCAGAAACAAAATGAGAAAAAGTCCTGAGATGCTCATAATCAACTTTCTCCCAATGGATGAATCAATTAACCACATAAGTTTTTGAATTTAAATGAATATTTTATGTTTATAGTTTTTCAGCTGACTCACATGCATTTTTGGGGGCGACACATTTCGCTCGATTCCGCAACCGCGGACGCAAAAAGGCAAAAACCCACACAAAAATATAAAAAATTAGGAATAGGACTTTTTTTCAGAGAAATATCATAGCGGAAAAACGAATTATTTTCGCATTGGGAGTGGGAAACACCCGAGGCTGGCGGTTGGGATACCCTGGGATGACGCCAGCACTCAAATGACGTTTCAACCTGCGGTTTCCAAATTTTTCCATACCTTTGACCCCACAATTTCAATCTCTAAATACGACAAATTTTCCCCCACGTCCAATATTAATCCATAACGATATGAATGCAAATTTACACTACATCCTTCTTGCCGCCATCACGCTGTCTGCGTGCGGCGGTGCGAAACAAGAAAACGCTGAGGTGACGCCGGACATCGATTCTGACGCTATCGTGGTGGCTGTCGACACACTCATTACCGCCCAAGACGAGGAGCCAGAAGCAACTGCCACATCCAAAACGAAGACCTCGTTCCAAGACATTTTCTCCGCCGAAATCCAACCTAACGGGTCGGTTTTCCTCTCGTTCAACGATGAGGCCGCCGAAAAGGCGTGCGACAACATCGGGTTGCCTTTCCGCACAGGCGCAAGCCCCTACTTGGTGGAAGACCTCGCCGGCAAGTGCGTCGAAGTGCTGGCTGCCAACCCCGGCAACGGCGACAACTGGATGCTCTATATGCGGACGGAGGACGGACACATTGCTATGCTGAGCGTAATCGAGGCGATTACATCGGGGAAATTCGCATGCAGCGGCAACCTCGACGGATTTGAGAACGTAACGGGTTTCAAAGTCTTGACAGACCAAAGCGCGACGGGCGTATACGCCGTTTTCTCCGATGGAAGCGATAAACTCATCAAAGACTGCCCCATTTACGGATATTATTTCTTAGATGATTTTGAAATCCACTTGACGAGGGATTGGAACATCTCCTTCTACGCCCCGGCGGTGGAAGTCAACTCCTACGGGAAATTCCACTTCGACGAGCAGATGGGGGAAATGGATCCAAACTCTGGCGGTTTTAATGCAGAAGAGATCAAAGGCAAACCTTTGTCGGACGACCGCGTCATTTTCAAAATGACGGACAAACGGCATGCAGAGGAGTTCCAAATCACCATCTACAGCCAAGACAAGTGCGTGATTGCACTTTACACAGATGACTACGCATTGGAGCCGAGCAAAGACCTCACGTTCAATCGGTCGGATGTTTCGCAATTCGCAGATTGATTTTTCCACCTAAAATGAAAGCCTCGCCAATCTGTTTTGGCGAGGCTTTCTTATTGTTTTTCCCCGATGAAATCGGAGATTATGGCGTTACGATGCCGTTGTAGTATCCATCTAACAGTTCGACTTGAGCCTTGAGCCACGTTTCAAGGTTTTGGAACTGTTCCTCGTGCGAGGTGGTGAGCCCCCATTTCTCCTCGTCGCGCTCCATAGCACAATAGGTCTGCTGGTAGTAGTTTTCCACCTTGGCGAACACTTGCGGTAGGAGGTTGGTTTTGATTTCGTTCCAACGGGCTTTGAAGTCATCCACAAACTCTTGCTCGTAGAACAGTTGCGTGAAGAACGGGCACACGCCGCTTTCGTTGGTCGCCACGTTGTAATTGATGGTTTCGGTTTGCCCCTGCTGCTGCCCTGGTCTGCCGCCGGGACCTCCGCCGCCCCAACCCCATTCGCTGCCCGAGGTGGTCTTCGTAACCAGCAGAGAGCCGTTTTCACCGAAGTATTTGCGGCTTGTGTACATATCCGTCCAGTCGAAGTCGAACCCGCCGTCGAAATCCCACAACGGGCCCATATGCCACAGCGTATCCTTGTCAGTGTAGCGGTAGAGGAACATACTGCGGGGAGCCTGCAGCTCAACATTGTAGACCAAATCTTGAATAATCAGATAGTCGATGAAACTCTGCACGTCCATAATCTTCTTCACCTCCGTGTAGTTGTGAGCGGCGATGAGGTCGGCCAGTGCGTTGAACTCGTTGGTAACCTCCTCTTTGCGGGTGTCGGTCAGGAGTTCGTCTTTAGGGTATTTGATGCAGACGGGAATCTTGCTCGTGAAGGAGCGGTTCCAAAAATTGTCGGTTGCATCGGGCGATTCGCCGGGTCCGTCATCCACATCAAGCGAGATGAGTATACCCGTAGAGTCGTTCACCTCCACGCGGTTGTTGCCTTGTTTGATTTGCTCCGTGAGCATATACAGACCGTTATACTCGCCGTTGAGGTAGACCTCGCAGAAACGGGCGTTGCAGTTATAGTCCAACCCCACATAGTCGCCCATCTCAAACACGGTGGCGTTCATCAGGTAGGTCGGGTCGCGGTAGTTGGCAAGCAAGGCGAAGACCTTCGCCTTCTTCAAGCCGAGGAGTTTGTTTTTCTTGGCCAATTTCAGTCGGTAAGGCTTTTTGTCGTACCATAGCCAGGTGGAGTTTCCGCGGCCGCGGATCTGCGCGGTCAGTTCTTCCACATCGTCAAACATACCATAGCCTTTGATGCTCACCGTACAATCCGTGTACTCGTCTCTCGTGATAGAGTCCGACTTTGTAACAATGTACATCTCTGCCACCTTGCACTCATCGCTTAGGATGACGCTGTCGATTTTTTCGTTGTAGACTTTGATCTCCGCGCCGTTCTTGAAGTTCAACTTCACCGAGTCGTTTCTGAAACAAAGGGAGTCTAACTTCTCGTGGTCGTAGACGTTGTATTTCCCGTCATTTCTGTAGAAATGGAGGTCTGTCGCACTGGCGGGCTGCAGACAGGCAAGGCTCAAAAAGAGAGCCGCCGCAAATAAATTTCGCTTCGTTTTCTTCTGTGCTTCCATGGTTTTCTTTAATAACACGGCAAATATATGCAAATTTCGGAAAATGGTCATTTTTATATAGTTAAACGTCGTTTGTTTGACCATTCCGATGCACTTTTTTATCTGATAATGGGTCTACCGATGTACTGAAAAATATGTTTTTCGCATTTTTCTCGTTCTAATCATCAAATTGGGTTAAATTTGTATTTTCGGTATCAAGTAGGATGAAGAAAAGGATTTACACACTGTCTGTCGTCATAGCCCTGGCCTTTGGCTCGTGGGCGAAGGTTTCCACGCTCACGGGCGTAGAGCCCTCCTACGCCGGTATGCAGATGCAGTTGAAAATGAAGTTGGACGAGATGGCGAACCTAACGGTGGTATTGGATTCGTGCGTGGCCGACTCAGCCGGGCGGTTCCACTTCTCCGCCGACATCCCCTCTCCGCGGCAAGTCTTCATCCCATCCGAAACATCCAACGGATTTCTCTACATAGAACCAGGGAAAGACTACACCCTCCAAATCCCCCCACGCCAGGAACGCACACTCGCCCAGAAGTTAGACCCATTCTACAAACCCACAGACGTGCTTGTGGGCATCAGCGGACTTAAACAGGGCGATTTCAATTATAAAATGATGGAGTTTGAAGATGCGTTCGACTTCTACACCATGCGGCATCTCGTCTATGGCGCGCATGTCGATTCCATCCTTTCGTCCATCAACCAGATGAAGGAGATTTTCAACGACCTGTACGAAGACCCTTTCCAAGGGGCGTTTATGGAGTACCGCTTCCTTCTGCTGCTCAACAGTTCGTCGCAAGTCTACAAAGACAGCATCATCGTGCGCCTCAACACATTAGGCGCAGACGAGTATAACCCGGCATTCTGGGACATCTTCAACAATCTGTTCGAGAATTTCATTCCGCAATTAGCCTACGACAGGCAGCAATACCTCGCATTCCAAAAGGTGATTGAGGAAGGCAACGTGAAGATGTACTTCGCACTCCTCACCCGTCGCTACGGCATAACCGAACCCAGCCTGCGCGAATTGGTGGCAATCAAACTGCTCTACGACCTACTTTACCAAGACGCCTTCGACCGCTACAAGGTGGTGGAGCTGCTGCAAGGCATCGGCTCGGGCATCAGCTCGCAGCAGAACCGCGACTTGCTCACCTACATCCTCGACAAGGCGTCCACCGACTTCGTCGGCTCCCCAGCCCCCGATTTTGCTATGGTGGATTTGAACGGAAAAAAACGCAATTTGTCCGATTTCATCGGGAAATATATCTATCTCAACCTCACTAATTCCATCATCGGGCAGACGCAAAAAGACCTGGAGGTGCTGCTGCGCTTCCAACGCGACTTCAAAAATGAATTGGAGATTCTCAACGTCGGACTGTACGACAGGCGCGAGGCACTCGAAAAACTGCAAAACCGCTTCGGCGGCAAACTGCAGTTCCTGCTCGCACAAGACCCCGACCAGCTGAAAGAACTGTACTCCATCAAAAGCATCCCCTATTTCCTACTGATAGACAAGGACGGAAACCTGCTGATGACCAAAGGCGCAGAGCCGACGGACGAGCTGAGGATGTTTCTCCAAAAAATATTCCAATCACACTAATAACGAATTGATTATGTTCGGACTTGAAGAAAAGGATTTGCAATTGGCTTTCAGAAGCAAACTGAAAGAACTGATGCTCGACGACACACTTATGGAAGACCTCCAGCGCGTCTACCTCCCGATGGCTAACCTGATTAAGATGGGTCTGAACACGCAGGATAAGACACAGGTCATCGGCATCAACGGCGCGCAAGGTGCCGGAAAGTCCACTTTCAGCCAACTGCTGCAAGTGGTGCTCGAAAAGAAACTCGGCATGAAGGTGGTGCGGTTCAGCATAGACGACTTCTACCTGTCGCACGCCCAACGCGAGGCACTTGCCCAGAAGGTGCATCCGCTGTTAGCAACACGAGGCGTGCCAGGCACCCACGACGTGGCACTTTGCGACAAAACCATCACTGCCCTCTCACAAGCCTCCCCGAAAACGGAAACGCTCGTGCCAAGGTTCAACAAGGCAACGGACGACCCATTCCCGCAGACGGAGTGGGACAAAGTCGTCGGACGACCCAACGTGATTCTGTTTGACGGATGGTTCGTCGGCGCAGTAGAGCAGAAGGAAACCGACCTGCTGACACCCGTCAACGACCTCGAGCGCAACGAAGACCCCTACTGCGTGTGGCGCCGGTACGTCAACAACCAACTGAAAGAGAACTACCGCCCACTCTTCGATAAAATCGACCTTTTAGTGATGCTGAAAGTGCCGACTTTCGAGAAAGTCTACGAGTGGCGGACACTGCAAGAGCGCAAATTGAGGATGAAGACACAAGGCCAGGATAACCTCCGCGTGATGAACGACGAGGAGCTGCACCGCTTCATCTCGCACTACGAACGCCTCACGCGACACGTGCTGAAGGAACTCCCGCCCCGGGCAGATATGCTTTTCAACGTGAGTTCAGACCACCGAATCATTTTGTAACCAAAAAGAAATCCGAACGGACGGACAATTTTTCACATAGAAATTCCGAAGAAAATGTTGAAGCGATTGTTCAACTCTGGCTGCAAGGCGTTGCATTTGAAACGCCGGATGCTTTTCCTCCCCGAAAAAAACGGCGACACCACGCCAACAAGCGAAGTATCGATTTGCTACGCCATCACAGTTTGCGACGAACACGAGGAACTTGCCCTCCTGTTGGAGTCCATCATCCCATTCAAACGGCACCAAGATGAGATTTTAGTGCAGGGCGACCAAGGGAATGTTACCGAGCCGGTGCGTGCCGTACTATCAAAATTTGCCGATTCCATCGACAAATATGTTGAATTTCCGCTGAACAGAGATTACGGCGGCTTCAAGTCAAACCTGTCAAAGCATACTTCGTGCGACTTCCTTTTCCAATTGGATGCCGACGAGATTCCATCCCCCCATCTGCTGAAAACCCTTCCCATCATCCTGACAATCAACCCAGAAGTGGAATTACTGAAAGTGCCACGACTGAACCTGATGTTGGAACAAGACGAACAGTTCATTCGCTGGGACGAAGCCGAGCGATGGCACGGCAGAGAATACCAACGATTTCCAGATTACCAAGGACGGATTTTCAGAAACTCCGAACGTATCTTTTGGAAAAACGTTGTGCATGAGGTAGTTACGGGTCACACCGCATACGGTTACCTGCCGGCGGACGAGGAGTACAGCCTGCTGCACTGCAAACGGTGGAAAAAACAGCGGCAACGCTCAAAATTATACAGCGAGATCATAAGCACAAGGGACGGGAACGCAAAGGAAAGCCGCGTGATGATCTATCTGTTTGACGTCAGGAACCGGAATGTAGGGTTGGGGGAATACTGCTACCAATTGGGGTTGCACATCGCCGCCCGCGCGGATGAGTTCCGCAAGAAATACAACGTGAGATTCTCTTTCCTCGTACCGAAAGGATATGAAGGCCTGTTTGGCGACACAGTAGAGTATGTCGTCTTCAAAAAGAAATTCCGCAAGTATTACATCCGCTATTTCGTGCATTCAGATTTATGCCACATAACGCACCAATTTTCCCGATTAAAACGGATGAAAAAGGCGACCGTGAACTTGATGACGGTACACGACATCAACTTCTACTACGAGAAGCGCGGTGCTAAACTGAAACACTACATCAAAGATTTTGAAAGGAAATTGGACTGGTGCCGCGAGGTCTCGTACATCACCAACTTTGCCAGCAAAGACGTGCAGAGCCATTTCGCCACTGCGCCAAAGGGGTATGTGATTTACAACGGAATCGCCAATTTATGCGATGAAAACGGAGATTTTCAGCATTTCGGCCTGGAAGACAACGGCTATCTATTCCACATTTCAAGCCTACTTCCGAAGAAGAACGTCCACCTTATAGTGGAGATGATGCGATACTTGCCCAATGAGAAACTCGTTGTCGCTGGCAACCTGACGGGCGAGTATATGAAAAAAGTGCAAAAAGACGCGAAAGATTGGGGGTTAAAGAACGTTGTGTTCCTCTCCAATGTGAGCAACGAAGACAAGGCGGAACTCTACCGCCACTGCAAGGCGTTTGTCTTTCCGTCGCTCTGCGAGGGCTTTGGAATGCCACCCATTGAGGCGATGTACTTCGGCAAGCCAGTGTTTCTATCCACGCTCACGTCGCTACCCGAGATTGGAGGCAACGTCGCCTACTACTACGACACGCTGCAACCCGAGGCGATGGCGCAGCGCACACAAGACGGATTACTTGATTATCAAGCAGATGCGGCGCAAAAATCGGTCGCCATCAAGCAATGGGCAAGTCAGTTTAACTGGGAAAACGCTGCCGACAGGTATTTGAACCTCTATTTGGAGTTGTTAGGTATCCGGAAGTAGGCTATTCAACCTCTTCCGTCTTCTGCAAAAATCACCCCACCCTGCGAGAAATTATCTGAGGAACCCGCCCTTGCAGAGGACGGGTTCCCAAACATTACTGAACATCCTGGACAAGGCGGACGCTAAGACCCAAGTACTTAGATACTTGACTATTCGCTAACACACGTTCAGATTCAAATGCAAAATTGTTAGCAGAACCATCGGCAGCGGAAGACGACCAATAGTCGCCTTTTAACCCAACCTTGATTATATGCATCCCAAAATGGACCCCACCACAAGGCAACACAACAACACCCAACTTCTCTATCTGGGAGAACTGCTCAACCGTGTAGGTGTTGTTAGAATAAATACTCTCTGATATGTCTCTCATAACAGTTTCAGACAAATTGCCTGTGCCTACCACATCAATATTTATGCCCTCCGGTGCAGTGAACGTTTCCGGAATCAGCATAAAGCATGAGTATGAGTTACCGCCATCCTCGATATAGCCCAACGTCCACTTGTTGTTTTTGAACAGATACTGCCACTCGTCCGTGGTGAGCGTCCTCCACTGGTTAGGCTCGTTGCCTCCGTTGGAGATGGCGTTGTACACGCCCCAATCCGCTTTGGCGTAATCACCCGTCAAATTATTTCCTGGGCAATAGTCCTCGCCAGAAGTTGAGGTTGACCATGGCTGGTAGGCATTCGCACCACTGTTCCAGCCGCTCGTTCCCCAACTGATCAGGTCAATCCAGCCATCGTAGTTTTCCGCAATATCTGCATTACCAGCCCCGATGACATCCCACTGGTTCTCCGCAAAACGCCAAGTGCCTTTTGCGGTGCTGTCCGCAGTTTTGTGCGAGCCTTGCATAGCGTTGAACTGCAGGTTTCCTTGCGAGAAATAGACAGAATCTGTTGCAGAAATCTTGTAGGCGCAGCGGATGGCTCCGTTTTTCTTCATAATAAAGGTGCTGTCATAAACCGCTGTGTAGATGAGCGTGTCTTTTTCAATCTTGCTCGTGTCTTTACTCCACCCTTTGAATTCGTAGGTGTAGTCTTCTGATGAAACGCATGTTGGCGTTGCCAACTTTGGCACAGAGTCGTACGCACAATCTTTGACCGTGGCAAACAAGGTGTCGCAGTTGTAGAACTCGCAAGTGTATTTGCGGAGGGTGGAGGCGTACTGTGCCGTGTAGGTCATATCCTTGTCCGCAGCAGAGAACACTTCGTTCCACCCTGTAAATTTGTAGGTGTGGGTTTTTGAAGGGTTCATTGTCGGATCTTTGCGAGTGTATTCTGGCGTTGCACCTCTTGCCACGGTGGTGTCAAGCAGGGTTGTGCCGTCGGCGTTCACAAAGTGGATGTCTAAGTTGAGATTCTGGACAAGGCGGACGCTGTTACCGTAGCTCCGGTGGTCAAAGTAGTTCGATACAACCCCCGAGGAATTGAAGTAGAAATTGAGGGCGAAGTAGGAATTGAGGGCAGAAGACGACCAATAGTGGCCGTACGACCCGACATCGACCAACGACGTATCGTAGCGGTATCCAGCGCAAGGCAACGCCACAACACCCAGCTTCTCTATCTGGGAGAACTGCTCAACCGTGTAAGTGTTGTTAGAATAAATACTCTCTGATATGTCTCTCATAACAGTTTCAGACAAATTGCCTGTGCCTACCACATCAATATTTATGCCCTCCGGTGCAGTGAACGTTTCCGGAATCAGCATAAAGCATGAGTATGAGTTACCGCCATCCTCGATATAGCCCAACGTCCACTTGTTGTTTTTGAACAGATACTGCCACTCGTCCGTGGTGAGCGTCCTCCACTGGTTAGGCTCGTTGCCTCCGTTGGAGATGGCGTTGTACACGCCCCAATCCGCTTTGGCGTAATCACCCGTCAAATTATTTCCTGGGCAATAGTCCTCGCCAGAAGTTGAGGTTGACCATGGCTGGTAGGCATTCGCACCACTGTTCCAGCCGCTCGTTCCCCAACTGATCAGGTCAATCCAGCCATCGTAGTTTTCCGCAATATCTGCATTACCAGCCCCGATGACATCCCACTGGTTCTCCGCAAAACGCCAAGTGCCTTTTGCGGTGCTGTCCGCAGTTTTGTGCGAGCCTTGCATAGCGTTGAACTGCAGGTTTCCTTGCGAGAAATAGACAGAATCTGTTGCAGAAATCTTGTAGGCGGCAGCACGAATCGCTCCGTTTTTCTTTGTGAGGAAACTATCGCAAACTGCGGTATAGATAAGCGTGTCTTTCCCTATCTTACTCTCATCGATACTCCATCTATAAACGTCGTAGTTGTACTCCTCCGTGGAGGTGCGGGTTGGCGGAACGAGTGTTACCACAGAATCGTAGGCGCAACTGTCAATTTTCTTGAACAACGTGTCGCAGTTGTAATATAGGCGAGTGTAAAGGATTTTCGTTGTGTCATACACCGCCGTGTAGACGAGGGAGTCAAGGGCGATTTTGCTCTCATCACGACTCCACCCGTTGAAATCATAGCGGTAGTACGCATCTCTATGATTCAGTTCCTTCCCATTTAGCACGGAATCATAAGGACATTTTTCAACGGTTTTGATCATTGTGCCAGCATAATCTTTGAAAACGCTGGTGTACCGCACTGAGATACTGTCGTACACAGCAGTGTAGACCATATCGTTTTCCGCCGAGACGATTTCCTTGTCCCAACCGATAAACTCAAACCTGTATGCCTTGGTGGAGTCCATAGTCGGTTTCTCGCGGGTGTAGGTTGGCGTTGCGCCTCTTGCCACGGTGGTGTCTAACAGGGTTGTACCGTCAGCGTTCACAAAGTGGATGTCTAAGTTGAGATTCTGGACAAGGCGGATGTTGTACCCGCTGCCCCGTTTGTCAATGCTGGACGATTCAACCCTCGTAGAATGGAAGTAGAAACTGCCGGCGTTGCCGAAATTGCTGGCAGACGACGACCAATAGAGGCCGTACGACCCGACAATGCGCACCGACGCTCCGTAGCGGCGTCCAGCGCAAGGCAACGCCACAACACCCAGCTTCTCTATCTGGGAGAACTGCTCAACCGTGTAAGTGTTATTCGAATAACTACTTTCTGACATGTCCATATAATCATCAGACAAACCGCCAGTGCCTACCACATCAATATTTATGCCGTCTGGCGCAGTGAAATCCGCTGGTATCAGCATAAAGCACAGAATTGAATCCTCAGCCGTAGTTTTCACTGTACCCAATGTCCACTTATTATTTTTGAACAGATACTCCCACTCGTTCGTGGTGAGCGTTCTCCAATTGTTAGGCTCGTCGCCTCCGTTGGAGATGGCGTTGTACACGCCCCAGTCGGCCTTGGCATAGTCGCCTGTCAGATTGTTGGAATCACTTCCGCCTGGGTAATAATTTGAATTTATTTCTGAGGTTGACCATGGCTGGTAGGCGTTTGCGCCACTGTTCCATCCGCTCGTTCCCCAACTGAAGAGGTCGATCCACCCGTTGTAAGTCTCTGAGGTGTTTTTGTTGGCAGATCCGATATAGTCATACTGGTTCTCAGCGAACCGCCAGGTGCCTTGTGCTGTGCTGTCTGCCGTTGCATGCTTTCCTTGCACGGCGTTGAACTGCAGGTTGCCTTGCGAGAAATAGACAGAATCTGTTGCAGAAATCCTGTAGGCACAGCGGATGGCTCCGTTTTTCTTCATAATAAAGGAACTGTCGTACACGGCAGTATAAACCATATCGCTTTCTGCCTCAACTATTTCCTTATTCCAACCCTTAAATTGATATGCGTAGTCGGTAGAATCCTTGGTTGGAACTCCGCGGGTGTAGGTTGGGGTTGCGCCTCTCGCCACGGTAGTATCTAACAGGGTTGTGCCGTCAGCGTTCACAAAGCGGATGTCTAAGTTGAGGTCGTAGACAAGGCGGACGCTGTTACCTTCGTCCCGGTTGATACCGAAGGACGAATCAACCGTCCCAGGACGGAAGCAGAAAATGTAGGCGCTGCCGTAATTGTAGACAGAAGACGACCAATAGTGGCCGTACGACCCGACATCGTATACCGACGTATCGACGCGGTATCCAGCGTAAGGAAACGCCACAACACCTAATTTTTCAAGGGAAGCGAATTGCTCAGTCGTGTAGGTGTTTGTTGTTGGGACAGTCAACTTCATTGAGGTTGACGTCAAGTCTGCTGTGCCAATAACCTCCACGGTTATTCCCTCTGGTGCAGTGAACGACTCCGGAATCAGCATAAAACACAAGTATGAGTTACTGCCGTCCTTGATATATCCCAACGTCCATTTGTTGTTTTGGAACAGATAAATCCACTCCGCATTTGTCAAAGTTCTCCACTGATTAGGCTCATTGCCACCATTTGAAATGGCGTTGTAGACTCCCCAATCCGCATTGGCGTAATCGCCCGTCAAATTATTGGAAACACTTCCGCCTGGGGAATAGTCCGTCCACGTTGGTGCGGTCGTCCACGGCTGGTAGGCTTTTGCGCCACCGTTCCATCCGCTCGTACCCCAACCGAAGAGGTCGATCCATCCATCGTAGCCTTCTGCAATGTTTGCATTGCCGTCGCCAACCACATCATACTGGTTCTCTGCGAAACGCCAGGTGCCTTGTGCGGTACCGTCCGCGGTGGCGTGCGAGCCTTGCGCAGCGTTGAACTGCAGGTTTCCTTGCGAAAAGTAGACTGAATCTGTTTCGGAAATCTTGTAAGCGGCAGCACGAATCACACCATTTTTCTTTGTGAGGAAACTGTCGCAAACTGCGGTATAGATAAGCGTGTCATTTTTCATCTTACTCTCATCGATACTCCATCTATAAACGTAGTTATATTCCTCAGTAGAGGTGCGCGGAACGGCCGTTACCACAGAGTCGTACGCGCAATCTTTGACCGTGGCAAACAAGGTGTCGCAGTTGTAGAACTCGCAAGTGTATTTGCGGAGGGTGGAATCGTATTGTGCCGTGAGCGTGATGATGCTGTCCGCAATCTTGCCCTCGTCGCGCAGCCACGCTTTGAAGGTGAAGACGCTGTCCTTGGTGATAATCGGGAGAATGCTGACTTTTGGCTCGTAGGAGTACGTTGCGGCGGTGTCCTTCAGAGTTTTCCCGTCATAGTCCACAAATCTGTATTTATAGTAGATGTAGGTGCTGTCGAGGGTGTAGGTCGTTTCGCCCACCACCACCGTCAACTTCGGATTCCAGAAGAAATCGTAGGTTTTGAGGCGGAGATCCTCCTTCACCGGCAACTCACACTCGGGCATCGTGCCATAATCATACTTTTTGGCAGAAACCATGGTTTTGCCGTCCATAAAGGTGACAAGGTAGCGAAGCGTGTCAATCTGGAAGTTGACGCTGTCCACATTCGCAGTCGCGGCAGACCAAGCTGCTGCTTCGCCTTTGCGGAACACATGCATGCGCTCCACCATTTTGCCGTCGACCTCGTCGTTGCGGAATTTCACACTGTCCACGCTGTTCACCGTGGTGTTCCAGGCGTTTCCTTTCTGGTGCACATACATCCGCACCTCCGTCTTCACCGCTGCGAAGAGAACCGCGAGGCATGCGACTAACGCCATTCCAATGGTCATGAATCGTTTCTTCATGTTTTCTATTTTAATATTTTATTTTTCGTCCACAGACACAAAGAGATGGGCAGCGACAAATGTCGTTGCTAAATTAATCAACTTTTTAGCGTTTTTACTTACATAAAATACAAGGAAGATAAATTGATGATAATCAATTTTTGGTTCAATCCCTAATTCGGCTGGATCTCCCATACAGTTGCTATGTCTCATCGACTTATCCATCGGCGCGAAAGTAAACAAATATTTTGGATTGCGGAAATCAAAATTTTTTGGGAGCGTTGCGGTTCGAAAGGAAGCCGCCCCTAATGGGAACGACCTTCAGACCATTATTGAACATCGTGGACAAGGCGAACGGAAGACCCTTTGTAGCGATAGTCTTCGCGCTCCGAATGAACGTTTGTACTGTTGAAGTAGAAGATTCTCGGCAAATTTATTTTCCAACAAAAAATGACTGAAAACCCATCAAACTAATGTTGAGAACAATGCCGTCCACTTCGCCGCGACAACCTCGGGGGCATACTCTTTCGCCTTTTCAAGGCAACCATAGTACCTTTAGATTTTCAAAATAGACGGCGGCAAAAGTAAGCAAAATATCACTTATATTTGCGATGTATTCTGATGAGAAGCAATGATGAAAAGACGTTTTACGACGGTAATCAACCCGAACTTCAGTTTCCTGTCCTCGTTTGTGGAGAGTGTCCCCGGCATTTTCGACCACGAGGGCGAAGTGGTATACAAAGCAAGAAACGAGATAAAGACCTACCAGCGCGACGGACTGACACTGAACGTGAAATCGTATAAAATTCCCATTTTCATCAACAAAATCGCCTATTCGCTACTCCGCCCCACCAAGGCGAGGCGCGCCTACGAATATGCGCTGAAGCTCATCTCGCTTGGCGTGGAAACACCCGAGCCAGTGGCATACATCGAGGAGCGGCGGCACGGATTGCTCTACCACTCCTACTTCATCAGTCTGCACACGCCGCTGCAGGGCAACCTCCGCATTTTCTCCGATGAAAACGTGAAATTTGACGATGTGCGCGACCTCGCCATCGCCTTTGGGCGGTACACCGCCGCGCTGCACGAGAAAGGGGTGCTGCATGTCGACTATTCGCCGGGAAACATCCTATACCAGAAAAACCCCGATGAAACCTACCGTTTTTCGTTGATAGACATCAACCGGATGAAGTTTCCGAAAGAGATTGATATGCGCATGGGCTGCCAAAACTTCTGCCGCCTCTATGCCGGCGACGAGTTTTTCGAAACCGTCGGGAAGGCATACGCCGCCGCAAGAGGATTCGACGAGAAGAAGTGCATCTCCCTCATTATGGAATATCGCAACAAAGAATGGGAAAAGCGCGAACGCAAATACCGCATAAAAAAACGGATGGGGAAGGCGGAGTAAATCATACCCTAAGAAACCTTCTCCAAGCAAACACCCTCCGCTGCTTCAAATAGTCCAAGTCTCGCTGGAAAGCATACGCCTCGCGCTCGAAGGAGATAGCGCGGTAGGCTTTCATAAAATTGCGGTAATACGCCAACTTGACGAGCCACTCCGCCAAATAGAAAAGGTAGAAAAAGACGAAAAGCATCTCGAGCATCTGGCGCGTGTGGATGCGCTCGTGGTTGATGTCGACCTTGTCGAGGCGGCATTCCTTACGGGCAAAGACAACCCCGAAGAGGTTGATGGCTGAAAACCCCTTAATCGGCAATATCCTATTGTAAATCGGTCTCACGATGTAAAATTACAACAAAGAAAATTCTACCTTTGCAGATTGTGAATAAAATGTTGAAAAGATGTTCGCAAGTGTTTGATAACTTGTTGAATGTAACTCCACGTTAAACGGAAAAAAGATGAAATTCGACTACGACGTGATTGTGATTGGAGCAGGACACGCTGGCTGTGAGGCAGCAGCGGCAGCAGCTCGTATGGGTTCGCAGACGCTCTTGATCACTATGGACATGCACAAAATTGCGCAGATGAGTTGCAACCCCGCAGTTGGCGGTATTGCAAAAGGACAAATTGTTAGAGAGATTGACGCTTTAGGCGGAATGAGCGGTATCGTTACCGACTTGACTGCCATTCAATACAAAATGCTCAACCGCTCGAAAGGTCCCGCAATGTGGAGTCCACGTTCGCAAGCCGACAGACAGAAATACAGCGAAAAATGGCGTTCCATCCTCGAGAATATGGAGAACCTCAGTATGTGGCAAGACTCTGCTGTTCAGTTCGTAATCTCCGATGAAAACGGCAAAAAATCTGTTACTGGTGTGAAAACTGCCATGGGCGCAACCTTTACTGCTAAGTCTGTCGTCATCACCACGGGTACTTTCCTTTCTGGCTTGATTCACTGTGGAAGAACACAAATCCACGCAGGTCGTATTTCAGAACCCGCATCTTACGGATTGACAGAGCAACTGAAAGATCTTGGCATAACAACTGGCAGAATGAAGACGGGAACTCCCGTCAGAATCGACGGCAGAACCATCGATTTCTCCGTTATGACCGAGCAAGTTGGTGAAGATGATTTTCATAAATTCTCGTTTTTGGATTTCAAACCTCGTCCACTTCAACAGAAGAGTTGCTTCATCACCTACACGAATGAGCAAACCCATGAAATTTTGCGTGCAGGTTTGCCTGATTCTCCCCTTTTCAACGGACAAATCACGAGTATCGGTCCACGTTACTGTCCGAGCATCGAGACAAAAATCGTAACCTTTGCAGGCAAAGATCGTCATCAACTTTTCTTGGAGCCAGAAGGGGAAACGACGCAAGAGTATTACCTCAATGGCTTTTCATCTTCACTTCCTTTAGATGTTCAAGTCAACGCTTTGAAGACCATCAAGGGATTGGAGAATGCCAACATCTATCGTCCAGGCTACGCAATCGAATATGATTATTTCGACCCAACACAATTAAAACACTCGTTGGAATCGAAGATTATTGGCAACCTTTTCTTTGCTGGGCAAGTCAACGGAACGACTGGTTACGAAGAGGCAGCAGGTCAAGGACTCATCGCCGGTATCAACGCACACATCAACTGCAATGGAGGCGAGCCATTTACCTTAGGAAGAGATGAAGCCTACATTGGTGTATTAATTGATGATTTAGTAACAAAAGGTGTAGACGAACCATATAGAATGTTTACATCTCGTGCAGAATATAGAATTTTGTTAAGGCAAGACGATGCCGATGCTCGTCTGACTCCAAAAGGCTATGAAATTGGTTTAGCAACCAAAGAACGCTACGATTTATACAAGTCGAAAGAGGCTGAAATCAATCGTTTGACAGAGTTTGTAGAAAACTACCCTATCAAGATTTCGCACATCAACCAATTTTTGGTGGAGCAAGGCACGAGCGAGTTGAAAAACGGTTGCAAATTGGTAGACCTCATCACCCGTCCACAACTCAACATTCAACTTCTTTCTGAAGGAATTGATGCGTTGAAAACGGCAATTAATGAAATTCCGAACCGCAAAGAAGAGATTGTGGAAGCCACTGAAATCAAGATTAAATACAAAGGCTACATTGAGCGTGAAACGATGATTGCCAACAAACTTCATCGATTAGAGAATATCAAGATCAAGGGTAAATTTGACTACTCAACGATTCACTCTCTTTCGACCGAGGCAAGACAAAAACTCACGAAGATTGACCCAGAGACGATTGGTCAAGCCAGCCGTATCTCTGGAATTTCACCAAGCGACATCAACATATTGCTCATACTTTTAGGAAGGTAATTTGCCATGGAAAAGGAGGTTTCTCATCTTAAGCAGATTGTATTGTCATTGCCAGACAAACCTGGCGTGTATCAATATCTGAATGACAAAGGTGAGATAATCTACGTTGGAAAGGCAAAAAAATTGAAACGTAGAGTCTCCTCCTATTTCAATAAAGAGCAGCAAAGCATCAAGACACGCGTCTTGGTGAAGCAGATAGCAGACATCAAATACATCGTTGTAGCGAGCGAGCAAGATGCACTTTTGTTAGAAAACAGTCTGATAAAAAAGCATCAACCTCGCTATAATATTTTGTTGAAAGACGACAAAACCTACCCTTCCATCTGCATCAAAAACGAATATTTTCCACGAGTTTTCAAGACCAGAAATATCGTGAAAGATGGTTCGAAATACTTTGGACCTTACACCTATCTGCCCGCTTTGCACACCATTTTGGAGTTAATCGAGCAACTTTATCCTCTTCGCAACTGCAAATTGAATCTCACTCCAGAGGTTATCAATCAAGGAAAATACAAAGTGTGCTTACAGTATCACATCAAAAAGTGCAAAGGTTGTTGCGAAGGACTGCAATCGTTGGAAGAATACAATAAAAACATCAGTGAGATAAAGCAGATTTTAAAGGGTGAAATCGGAGAAATTGAGAAAAACTTAGAGCAAGAAATGCTTCGATTGGCAGACGAGATGAAATTTGAAGAGGCTCAAGTTTTGAAAAACAAATTGGACATTTTAGCCCAATATCACTCTCGTTCTACCATCGTCAATCCGATGCTCACCAACATCGATACTTTTGCCATTGAAATTGACGAAAATGACGCTTTCATCAACTTTTTGAAGGTTACCAACGGCACCATCACACAAGCCTACACGTTGGAATACAAGATACGAACAGACGAAGAAAAGGAGGAAATTTTAGCCTCTGCTATCACGGAGTTGCGCAGTCGTTTTCACAGTTTATCCCGTGAGATATTAGTTCCATTCGAGATTGGTTATGAGTTGGACAACGTTACCATTACCGTTCCTCAGCGAGGCGATAAGAAAAAACTGTTAGACCTTTCCATTCAGAATGTGAAGCAATACAGGTTCGATCGCATGAAGCAGATGGAAAAATTCAACCCTGAACAACGTGCGACGAAACTTTTGAAGACAGTTCAAAATCTTTTGAAACTACCCCAATTGCCCGTTCAAATCGAATGTTTTGACAACTCCAACATACAAGGAAGCGACGCTGTGGCAGCATGTGTGGTTTACAAAATGGCGAAACCATCGAAGAATGATTATCGGAAATACAACATCAAAACGGTAGTTGGACCAGACGATTACGCTTCTATGAAAGAGGTGGTTCGTCGCCGTTACACCCGATTGATTGAAGAGCAGTCTCCCCTACCACAGTTGGTGATTGCCGATGGTGGAATCGGACAGATGGAAGTAATTCGAGAGGTGATACAAGACGAGTTACACCTTGACATTGCAATAGCGGGATTAGCGAAGAACGATAAGCACCGCACAAAAGAGTTGCTTTTTGGCTTTCCGCCACAAGTTGTAGGCTTAGATCCAACCGATGAAATTTTTCGTTTTTTTGGATCTATCCAAGACGAAGTACACCGCTTTGCTATCAAATTTCACCGAGAGAAGCGAAGCAAAAATCAGATAAAAACGGAGTTAGACATCAAAGGCATTGGCTTAAAAACGCAGGAAAAACTTTTGAAAGAGTTTAAGAGTGTGAAGCGAGTGAAAGAAGCCAGTCTGACAGACTTAGAAAATTGCGTTGGAAAAGACAAAGCCAACACAGTATACAAGCATTTTCACGATACAGAAAATAGTGCAGAAAAGATTGAAAATGCCGATGGAACCGCAAAATCAGATAAGGAATAAGATATGAGAATGTTAATTCAAAAAGTGACGGAAGCCTCTGTTACGATAGAGGGAAAATTGAAGTCCGCCATAGGCAAAGGACTGTTGGTGTTGGTAGGTGTTGAAGACAGAGATACCGACGCAGACATTGATTGGTTGGCAGGCAAGTTGGTGAACATTCGCATATTTGACGATGAAAACGGCGTGATGAACAAATCTGTGATAGATGAAGACGGAGAGATTCTCGTCGTCAGTCAATTCACATTGCAAGCGCAAACGAAGAAAGGCAACCGTCCTTCGTACATCAAAGCCTCAAAGCCAGAATTTGCCAAACCTATGTACGAGAAGTTTTGCGCCAAAGTCAGTGAACTTTTAGGCAAGGAGGTGCAGACTGGACAATTCCAAGCCTATATGGAAGTGAAGTTGATCAATGACGGACCAACCACAATATGGATAGATTCACAGAATAGAGAATAACGAATAAAAGACAAAATCCAATATATGAATTATCAAAGAGAAGATTTTGAGATAATGGCGCCAGTAGGCTCGTACGAGAGTTTGATGGCAGCTATACAAGCGGGAGCAAATTCTGTCTATTTTGGAATAGACAAGTTGAATATGCGTTCACGTTCTGCGAGCAATTTCAGCACGGACGACTTGCGAGAGATTGTCAAAATTTGCAAAGATCATAACATCAAGAGTTATTTGACGGTGAATGTAGTAACCTACAATGACGATTTAGACTTGATGCACGAGATTGTTGACACAGCAAAAGAGGTTGGCGTAAGTGCCATAATCGCCGCTGATATGGCAGTTGTTTTGTATGCCTATAATCAAGGTGTTGAAGTTCACCTTTCCACGCAGTTGAACATTGCTAACATTGAGGCACTAAAGTTTTACGCACAATATGCTGATGTAGCTGTTTTGGCTCGTGAGTGCAATATGGATCAAGTAGCACAGATTTGGAAAGGCATCCAAGAGCAGAACATTCGTGGTCCAAAAGGTGATTTGGTGAAGATTGAAATGTTCTGTCACGGAGCGTTATGTATGGCAGTTTCCGGTAAATGCTATTTGAGTCTGCACGAATTGAATGCTTCAGCCAATCGTGGAGCGTGTTATCAGGTTTGTCGCCACGGCTATAGACTGATTGATGACGAGCGAGACATTGAAATCAAAGTAGACAATCAATATTTGCTTTCACCCAAAGACTTGAAGACGATTCATTTTATGAATAAGATGATGGATGCTGGTGTACGAGTTTTCAAGATTGAGGGAAGAGCAAGAGGTCCAGAATATGTCAAAACGGTAGTGAGTTGTTACAATGAGGCTATACTTTCTTACATTGATGGCACATTCACAGAGGAGAAGATACAGCAATGGGACGAGCGATTGAAGACTGTTTTCAATCGTGGTTTTTGGAATGGATATTATTTAGGTCAGCGTTTAGGCGAATGGAGTGCGACCTACGGATCAGAAGCCACAAAGCGCAAAGTCTACGTTGGCAAAGGAATGAAGTACTATTCTAAATTAGGTGTTGCAGAGTTCTTAGTAGAAACAAAATACGGAGTGAATGTTGGAGACGATTTGATAATCACTGGTCCGACAACAGGCGTAATAGAGTTAAAAGCAGATGAAATTCAAGTAGACTGCAAGCCAGCACAATCTTGTGAGAGAGGCAATTTATTCTCTATCAAAGTTTCAGAAAAGATTCGTCCGTCTGACAAACTTTACAAAATAGTAGATGCTTCAGAAGTTCCGAATAATCAATAGCAGTGTTCCACGTGGAACATTTTACGATTTCATCGGAGATTTATAATAAGATAACACTATAATGTTCCACGTGGAACACTCCCCTATTTTCAAAACTAACTCCATTAAAATAAGAATATGAAAATAAGAGATATAGAATTTGGAGAATATCCGCTATTTCTTGCACCTATGGAAGATGTAACTGATATGTCTTTCAGAACACTTTGCAAGAGTTTTGGTGCAGATATGGTCTACTCTGAATTCATTTCAGCTGATGCATTAATCAGAGATGTTGAAAGCACAAAGCGGAAACTTACTATAAATGATATTGAGCGACCAGTAGCCATTCAACTCTATGGTAGAGATGTAGAACCCATCCGAGATGCAGCCATTATTGCAGAAGAAGCCAATCCAGATATAATAGATTTGAACTTTGGTTGTCCTGTAAAAAAAGTGGCAGGAAAAGGAGGAGGTGCAGGATTATTGAAAGATATACCAAAAATGCTTGAAATCATCAAAGCCGTAGTCAATGCTGTGAAAAAGCCTGTAACTGTAAAAACTCGTTTAGGATGGGATAATGAGAGCAAAATCATCACGACCTTAGCAGAGCAAATACAAGATTGCGGTGCAGAAGCATTAGCCATTCACGGAAGAACAAGAGCACAAATGTACACTGGTGAGGCAGACTGGACATTGATTGGAGAGGTTAAAAAGAATCCAAGAATCAAAATTCCAATTATAGGCAATGGAGATGTAACAACACCTGAGCGTGCAAAACAATGTTTTGACGAATATGGGGTTGACGCAGTGATGATAGGCAGAGGAAGTTTTGGTCGCCCATGGATATTTGAAGACATTAAGCACTATCTTAAAACAGGTGAAAAATTAGAGCAAAGAGAAATCGGCTATTACATAGATATTCTCAAAAAATACGTTGAGCAGAATATTGCCAGCATTGATGAGCAACGAGGCATACTACACTCACGCAGACATTTAGCAGCCTCCCCTATTTTCAAAAATATTGACAATTTCAGACAAACAAAAATTGCAATGCTTCGTGCCAACACCAAAGAAGAATTGTTTGCTATTTTGGATGAAGTGGCAGAAAGACTAAGTACAAAATAAAATTTGACTTTTAACGTAGGGTGTTCCACGTGGAACAATAAGACAAAATTAAAAGACGCTCACAAATAACGATTGCGAGCGTCTTTACTTTAATTTTATTTGCTTAGTGTGCCTCCAACCAATTATCTCCAACGCCTGCTTCAACAGTCAACGGAACTGATATTTTCACCGCATTTTGCATCTCCTCTTCTATGATAGATTTTACTCTATCTAACTCAACAGACGGAACATTCAGAATCAACTCGTCATGTATCTGTAAAATCATTTTAGACTGAAGATTTTCTTTCAAGAGGCGATCGTGCAACTTGACCATCGCAATTTTGATAATGTCTGCCGCAGTACCTTGAATTGGAGCATTGACCGCATTTCGTTCAGCAAAATTTCGAACGGTTGCATTTCTCGAATTGATATCGGGCAAATAACGTTTACGATTAAACATTGTCTCCACATATCCATTTTTTCTCGCAGTCTCGATAGACTTCTCTATGAATGCCTTAATCGTAGGATATGTTTCAAAATAGCCATCAATCAAAGACTTTGCTTCCGAACGAGGAATAGATAAACGCTCAGCCAAACCAAAAGCAGAAATTCCATATATAATTCCAAAATTGGCAGTCTTTGCTTTTCGTCTCATATCTGAGGTAACTTCGGCTAAATCTACTTTGAAGATTTTAGCAGCAGTGGAAGCATGAACATCTCGCTCTGCATTGAAATCAGAAAGCATGTGCGGATCCTGACTGAAATGAGCCAACAAGCGCAACTCAATTTGAGAATAATCGGCAGATATTAACTTGCAGTCTTTATCAGCAATAAAGGCTTTTCTAATTTCACGACCCAACTCATCCCGAACTGGAATATTTTGCAAATTTGGATTACTTGAACTCAAACGACCCGTCGCAGTAACCGCTTGATTGAAACTTGTATGTATTTTACCACTCTTCGGATTAATCAACGCTGGCAACGCATCCACATAGGTTGAAAGTAATTTTTTGATTCCACGATAATCCAAAATCAAACCGACAACTTCGTGTTTTCCACGCAAAGACTCTAACACCTCTTCCGAAGTGGAATACTGACCAGTTTTTGTCTTCTTTGCTTTTTCGTCTAATTTCAGTTTATCAAAAATCAACTCACCCACCTGTTTTGGCGAACTTAAATTGATTTGCTCACCTATCAACTCATAAACTTTGTTTTCAATATCAGCCAACTGCTTTGTAAAATCAACCGACAATGAGTGCAATGCTTCTACATCAATGCGAACACCATTCCACTCCATATCAACCAACACTGAAACCAACGGCATCTCAACATCATAGAAAAGATACTCAAGGTTATTTTCTTTGATAAGGGGTTCTAATTTGTTTTTCAGTTTTAAAGTTACGTCAGCATCCTCAGCAGCATAGTCGCACAAACGTAGATGATCTACCGAGCGAATTGGCAACTGACCCTTACCTTTCGGTCCACAAAGTTCCTCGTAAGTTATCGTTTTATATTTAAGGTAAACTTCCGAAAGATAATCCATATTGTGTTTCATCTCTGGTTGCAAAAGATAATGCGCAATCATCGTATCAAACAACTGACCTTTCACCTCGATGCCATACGACTTCAAAAACAAAATATCGAATTTGATATTTTGCCCAATCTTCATCAAATTAGGATTTTCAAAATAAGGCTTGAAAAATTGAAGCCACTCTAACGCTTTTGAACGCTCGGCAGGCAAATAAACAAAAAATGCCTCCCCTTCTTTAAAAGAAAATGACAATCCGACCAAATTATCCGAAAATGGTGAAATTCCAGTCGTTTCGGTGTCAAAACAGAAAAAATCTTGACTATCAAAATAAGGCAAAATTTCGGCTATATCTTCTTGATTTTCAATGAGTTTATAGTCGTGTGGCACCGAAGTTAACTCGCTGAGAATCGCGTGAAAATTTTCATTCGGTATCTCGGTAGCATCTGTGTCAAAGAGATTGAGTTGAATAGCCTCTGGTTTCTTATCGTTTTCAGTTTTCAGAGATGACACTCCAAATTTTGAAAGAAGATTTTTAAATTCCAACTCTTGAAAAATCGGAATCAACTTTTCAGTTGAAACAGACTTCAACAAAAAATCATCTTCGTTAAAATCAATCGGAACATCCAAACGAATCGTTGCCAAATATTTTGAGAGTTTGATATTTTCAATGTTGGCTTCCACTTTCGTTTTCAAAGCACCTTTGAGTTGAGAAGTCGAAGCAAGCAAATTATCTATCGAACCAAAGTCCTGCAAAATTTTCACTGCCGTCTTCTCCCCCACTCCGGGGCAACCAGGAATATTATCCGAAGCATCCCCCATCAAACCCAACAAATCAATAATTTGCTCAGTAGACGAAACTTGCCATTTTTCTTTCACCTCCTCAACACCCAAAGTGTCGTAGCCAAAACCATGACGAGGACGATACATAAAAACATTTTCAGTTACCAACTGCGCATAGTCCTTGTCGGGCGTGAGCATGAAAACAGTGAAATCTTTTTTAGCAGCCAAATGCGAAAGCGTACCAATCACATCATCAGCCTCGAAGCCATCACACTCCACAATCGGAATATTGTAAGCATTCAAAATATTCTTGATGATAGGAACAGAAGCATGAATATCTTCGGGAGTAGCCTGACGTTGTGCTTTATATTCAGGATAAATTTCACGACGGAAAGTAGGAGTTGCAGGGTCGAAAGCAACAGCCAAATGTGTTGGCTGACAGTTCTTTAGCACATCCTCCAAAGTATTGACAAAACCTAAAACAGCCGAAGTATTAAAACCCTTCGAATTGATTCTCGGATTTTTCATGAAAGCGTAATAGGAGCGATAAATAATCGCATACGCATCTATAAGAAAAAGTTTTTTTTCCATTAAACTGACAAAACGGTTTGAAAGACAAAGATAGAAAATAAGAAAACCGAAAGAGTATATTGAATTTAATTAGTAATTTTGCGAAAAGTAAAAATCCGGTGATGATAAGCATTGAGCAAATAAAAAAGCCGATACTCGCAGAGTTTGATGAGTTTGAACGCAAATTCGTGGACGCTTTCAGTAGCAACGACGCACTTATCCAATCGGTGAACAATTATATCCTCCAAAAAAGAGGAAAACAAATCAGACCTATCCTAACGTTGCTTGCCGCAAAAAGCATCGGCAAAGTGAATGAGAACACGATGCACTGCGCCGTGGCATTAGAAATGCTGCACACCGCAAGTCTGATTCACGATGATGTAGTGGACGAAAGCGATGAACGACGCGGACAGCCTTCCGTTAATTCAAAATGGGGAAATAAAATCTCAATACTTGTTGGCGATTTTCTTCTGTCACAGTCACTTGCAATGACGAACAAGACAAGGAATCCGCTGATTTTGGAAAAAATCACTTCATTGGGAAAACAACTTTCGGAGGGAGAATTATTACAAATCACCAATGTGAAAAATATCAATCTTAAGGAAGAAAAGTACATTGAAGTGATAAAAAAGAAAACTGCCACCTTGTTCGACACCTGCACTTACGTTGGCGCTCTCTCCGCCGGAGCAACAGACGCCGAGGCGGAAACAATGCGGCACTTCGGCGAAATATACGGAATCTGCTTTCAACTGAAAGATGATATTTTTGACTATATAGCCAGCGAAAAAGAGATTGGAAAACCCGTCGGGAACGATATTAAAGAAGGAAAAATCACGCTTCCCCTACTCTACGCACTCAACGCCAACCTTCAAGAAAGAGAAGAATACTTAGAGATTATCAGAAACAAAAAGTTTGACAAAGAGAACGTTGAGAAACTCATTCAATTCGCTATCAACAACGGCGGCATTGAATATGCGGAAAACAAAATCCAAGAATATAAAACCAAAGCAGAAGAAATACTTAAAGATGTGAAAAACAAGGAAATACGCGATGCTTTGGAAATGACAATCCAACATACAACGGAAAGGAAAAAATGAAAAAGGAGGCTTTTAAACCTCCTTTCTTTTTTTACCCGTAAAGACTAATCAAAAATATGAAATCTCGCGACCTGCCAAAGATGAAAGAAGTCTATTAGCCAATTTACTCGTACCAATGCGGAAAAGCGAGGAATTCATCCAACCCTCACCCAAAATGGAGGCTACCAAAGCGTAATACGAAACAGCAGAAGCAGTATCGGAAACGCCGCCAGCCACTTTCAAACCAACCTTCCTGCCGGCAAGAGCATTATACTCCTTTATCGCCTGCGCCATCACATAAACGGCCTCAAAAGAGGCACCTTTAGAAATCTTTCCCGTAGAGGTTTTGATGAAATCAGCACCCGCCGCCATCGCTAAAATCGAGGCTTTCTTTATCAAAACAGGGTCGTCCAACAAACCAGTTTCCAAAATGACCTTTAATTTTGCGTCCTGGCACGCTAATTTAATCTCGGACAGTTCATCGTACACATCGCCATAGTTTTGCGATAAGAAGAGAGATAAAGGCATTACAACGTCAATTTCCGTCGCACCCTCCAAGACAGACATACCAACTTCAGCAATTTTCACCTCCATAAACGTGTCTGAGTGCGGAAAACCAACCACCGTGGCAATTTCAAGGTTCTCTCGCAAAGTGTCTTTCACCGTTTGGATGAACGATGGATAAACGCACAAAGCGGCTGGGTGCGGCAAAATATCAAATTCATCATCAAAGCCATTCACCAACTCAACGAGGTTGGTGATTTTCTCAAAAGTATCATCGGGATTGAGCGAAGTCAAGTCCAAACAACTGAGAATATTACTGTAAACAGCGTTCACATTGTAAGTCTTGAAGTTATCAGCCACCAAACGCTCTGCCTCGGCGGTTACGTTTTCTTTTTCCAAATTGGAAAAATCGTATTTAGAAAACAATTCGTCAAAACGATCCATAAAAATATCTTATTGTTTTAGTTTTTCATTCGATAAATGGCGCGTGCTGTCTCGTTCAGTCTTCTTCCGAAGGTTCTTTTGAAAAGCCTCCTCCAAGTCGACACCCGTCTGGTTGGCAAGGCAGACAAGCACCCAAAGCACATCTGCTAACTCATCTTCCAAAGAACGATTAAGGTCGCTTTCCTTACATGACTGGTCGCCATACTTGCGTGCCATGACGCGTGCCAACTCGCCCACCTCTTCGGTAAGGCAAGCCATATTGGTCAATTCGCTGAAGTAGCGCACGCCGTATTTCTTAATCCACTCATCAACAGTGGTTTGCAATTCGCTGAGTGTCATTTTTACAAACCCAACTTTTGACTGATTTCCAACATACGAAGGATAGGTAGTTTCGCCCGTTCAATGATGTTTGGATCAACTGTAACCTCAGGCTCGCCGTCGCGAAGCACCTTGCAGAGTTTCTCCAACGTGTTGAGTTTCATATAGGCGCAGTCGTTGCAGCCACAAGTGGAGTCGTTGGGCGGTGCCGGAATAAAGTTTTTCTGCGGTGCCTGCTTGCGCATCTCGTGGAGGATTCCGCTCTCCGTAGCAACTATAAAATCGGTACAATCGTCGCACGCAACGGCATATTTCAGCAGTGCGGCGGTAGAACCCACCTTGTCTGCCAACTTCACAACCGGACCTTTGCACTCGGGGTGCACCAACACCTTCGCATCGGGATAAATCTTCTTCAAATCGATGATTTTCTCAATGGAGAATTTTTCGTGTACGTGGCAAGCGCCGTTCCACAGTTTCATAGACCTTCCGGTGATGGAGTTGATGTAGTTTCCCAAGTTTCTGTCCGGACCGAAAATGATTTTTTCGTCCTTCGGGAAACTCTCAACAATCTGGCGTGCGTTGCTCGACGTAACCACTACATCCGTAAGTGCCTTGACGGCAGCCGTAGTGTTGACATACGAAATCACGGTGTGGCCAGGATTGGCATCGATGAAGCGTTTAAACTCGTCGGCGGGACAACTGTCTGCCAACGAGCAGCCTGCTTGCATATCTGGCACCAATACCTTTTTGTCGGGACAAAGAATCTTTGCCGTTTCGCCCATAAAATGGACGCCGCAAAGCACAATCACGTCCGCTTCGGTTTTGGCGGCTTGCTGTGCGAGTGCGAGGCTGTCGCCCACGCAGTCGGCAATGTCCTGAATTTCACCGAGGGCGTAGTAGTGAGCCATTATGACGGCGTTGCGTTCTTTTTTCAGTCGCAGTATTTCTTCTTTGATGTCCATATCGTCTTTTTATTATCTATTAAAATAAATATATAAAAATTAGATAATGAGAATTATAGGCTGTTAGTTACGTTAAAACTTTTTCTATCCAGTTATTGCAATTCTCATTTTAAAAAAACTATTCACAAGGAAAAGCGTGCTTTGTTAGTAATAAACATCTGATAATCATTTACTTATAATAAAAATTAACATTGTTAATTACCACACAAAGTTACGAATATTTGAAAAATATCTCTGTTGAAAGGTGTAGATAATGGGTTGATATTTCGTGGTAACAAAGGATTTCTTTTCTTGCATTTTTGATTGTTTAGCGTGTATATACAAAGTAATGAACAATGAAAATTTATTTTTGAATTTTTACTAATTGCGGATTTACAAGTTATCAACAAGGTTATCAGACTACTTATCAACAGTTTTTTTCTCGGTATTGTGAGGGCGATATGCCGAATTTCTCGGAGAAGCAGTTGCTGAAGTATTTAGGGTCTGAGAAGCCTGTCGCGTAGGCTGTTTCAGCCACGGATTTCTTGCTTTTTGCAAGCAGTTCTGCCGCATAGTCTAAGCGGATGGCTTTGATGTACTCTGACGGTGAGCAGCCTGTGATGGCTTTCATCTTACGGAAGAGTTGCACGCGGCTAAGTGCCGTTTTCTCGGCGATGAACTCCACGTTGAGGTTGGCAGATGCTATGTTTTGCAGTATGATTTCCTTGATGCGCAACACGAATGAGTCGTCCACGCTTGGTGGCACGTCGATGTTGGTCTGCAGAATCTGCGAGCGGCGTTCGTTTCGTTGCAACTCGCTGTTTTTCAATATTGTGAGAATTTTTGCTTTCAGAATTTCAGCCACGAATGGCTTTGTGATGTAGTCGTTTGCGCCGATGTTGAGTCCGTCGATTTGGTTGTCGATGGTGTCTTCCGACGAGAGGAGGATGATAGGGATGTGTTGCGTGAGGCTCTCTTTCCGGATGTGTTGGCAGAGTTCTTTTCCGTTCATTTTCGGCATAACGATGTCGGATAGGATGAGGTCTGGCAATTTTTTGCGTGCGATGTCGAGTGCGTCGGCACCGTTGGTGGCAGTTTCTATGTGGTAGGACGATTGCAGCAGCTCGCAGATGTATTCCATCATTTCGATGTTGTCTTCCACTACTAAGATGTTGTATTGCGTGGAGGTCGTTTTTTCGGCGTTATCTGTTTTCTCTGTTAGTTCTTCGTTGGTGAGTGCGGTTTCAGCCTCGGATCCTTTCGGAATTTTCACGGTAACGGTTGTGCCTTTTCCTTCGTTGCTGTTGATGGCGATTTCGCCGTTGTTCACGGAGATGAATTGTTGGCAGATTTTCAGTCCCAGGCCAGAGCCTTTTTCGTTGTTGGTGCCGTAGGTGGATTTAAGGAATCCTTTCTTGAAAATCTTGCTGGTTCGTTCTTGCGGCATTCCCACGCCGTGGTCTTGCACGCTCCACTCGATGAAGTTTTCGCTTTCGGAGATGGTTATTTCGATTGTGCCGTCTTCGAAACTGTATTTGATGGCGTTGGTGAGGATGTTTCTGAACACGGAATTGATCATTCGGCGGTCTATGTACGCCGTTTTTTGGCAGTGGTTGGAGATGCGTGTGGAGATGTTTTTCTTTTTTAGCAGGTCTTGCAGTATGGTGAGGCTCTCTTTGGTGAGGGCGGCCACGGAGGTGTCTGCTGGCGAGTAGAAGAGGGTTTGGTTTTGCAGTTTCGCCCAGTCGAGTAGGTTTTCCATCTGCGCTTGGAGTGTTTTGGCGGATTGGTAGATGAGTCGGATTTTAGGGGTGGATTTGCTGTCCGTCTCGTCGTTGAGGATGGTGATGTTGCCGACGAGGGCTGCGAGTGGGTTTCGGAGGTCGTGGGCGATGACGGAGAGAATTTTGTTTTTCGTGTCAATGGCGTCGTCGAGTCGTTTGTTCTGAATCACGAGGCTCTCTTTTTGATGTTGCAGTTCCTCGGTTCTTTCCTGTACCAATTCCTCCAATTTGGTTTGTTTCTCCCGCATTTGCTTTTCTTTCAGGAATGTGAAGAAGAAGATGGATGAGAAGAACAGCACGAACAAGGCGGCTTTGCACCACCAGGTTTGCCACCAAGGGTGTTTGATGATGATGGTGAGGGGTTTGGTGTAGAAGTTGCTGTTGGCGTTGACGGTGTTTGCCTTCACTTGGAAGGTGTAGGTGCCGGGCTGGAGGTTGGTGTAGTTGGCTCGCCGCGTGTCGTAGGCGTTGGTCCACTCGTTGTTGAAGCCGGCGAGTTTATAGTGGTAATGCACGTTCTCCACATTGTCGAGGTCGACGCAGAAGAAGTCTATGCTGAAGTTGTTGTCTGTGTGTTTAAGGTAGAGCGTGTCTGTGAATGCCAGTGTGTTTTTCAGTATTTTTGAGGTTGTAACTCTTTGTTTTTCGCCGCCCACATAGAGGCTGCCGAGGTAGACGTTAGGGTTGGAGGGTGTGAGTTTGATATCATCGGTTTTGAAACTGAAGAATCCGTTGTTAGAGCCGGCGTACACATAGTTGTTGGAGTAGTGTATGGCGTTGGTGGTGAATGTGTGGCCGTTGAGGTCGTTTTGCATATTGAAGCGGAAGCAGCCGTTTTTTGTTTTGTCCAATCTGATGATGTCCTCCGAACTGGTGATCCAGAGTTCGTGGTTGTCGTCTTCGCAGATGGCGCAGAGCGACGACGGAAGGTCGTATTTTTTTGAGACGTTGACGAATTTCATTTTCTTTTCGTCGAATTTCAGCAGTCCGTTGTTGGCGGTGATGAAGAAGATGTCGCCGTCGTGGTCTTCTATGGACATTTTCACTTCGTTTTGCAGGTTTTCTATGCTGATGTCTTCTATTGCGAGTTTGAGGCAGACGTTTTTTTCGTAGAGAATGATACCCTCGCTGGAGCAAAGCCACAGGCGTCCGCGGCTGTCTTTCATAATGTGGTTCACCCACTGGGGTATGTGTTTGTCGAAGATAGGTTCATTGCAGTTGTATTTGTTGTCGAATTTCTCCGTCCGTGTGTCTAAGCGGAAGAGTCCCTCGCCATCGGTCGAAATCCAGACGTACGGACCGTCAATGCAGATGTCCCGCAGCAGGTTGTACGAGTTGGCGTCGGCGTTTTTTTCGTTGAAGTCGTAGCCTTTAAATGTGCCGTTGTGCGTGTTATATTTGAACAGCACTTTGTCTGTGTTTCCCCAGGTGCTGATCCAGAATTCGCCTTCCTGCTCTGCTCTGTGGAGGTCGAGTATGACTTTTCCCAATCGGGTTTCGTGGCGGACGGTCAGCGTTTTTTTGTCTATGATGTTGAGTCCGCCGCCGTCGGTGCCGATCAATATTTCGTCTTTGTCGTCGGCGAAGCAGGTTACGGTGTTGTGCGACAGGCTTTTATCTTGGTTTTGTTTCTTTTGGAAGAGTTGGAAATTGCTGGTGCTGCGGTTGAATATATAGATCCAATAGTTGTGCGTGCCTACCCAGATGTTATGCTCGTGATCCTCGCTGATGTCGCTGACGGTGAATTGGTCCACGCCGATGGGGTATTGGAAGTCGGGTATGTGGAATTTCTCATTCAGCAGGTCATATTCCAACAGTTGCCCGTTGACGAAGCCGATCCAGACGGTTTGCTTTGAATCCTCGAATAGACTATACACGAAGTTGCTTTGGAAAAATTCAGGATGGTTTTCTACGTTGTTTGGAGATATTTTTCCGGTTTTGAGGTCGATGATGTACAGTCCCTTGTCTCGCGAGCCCACGAAGAGGTGTTTGTTTGACGTTACTCTCATTACGTATGGGTGCATGCTTGCCGTGCGGTCTTCGTCGGTAGAGGGGTTGAGTTTTCCGTATGTTTTCGTTTTTTTGTCGAATGCGGCGATGCCGTAGAGGTGCGACCCAACCAACACGCGGTTGTTGTCATTGTCCAAGCAGAAGCATATAATGTTGGGGAACGGTGCGACGTCGATAATATCGCCGTCGGCGGTGAAGTGTATGAGTTCGTTGAAGGTTATCGTCCATAATGTTCCATCGTTGTCTTCTTTTACGTCCAAGAAATTATGGTTGGAGAGTCCTGTCAGGTTGAGTCTTTTGAAGTTATTATGCACTCTTACGTATTGTGCGATTCCGTTGTCGGTGCAGATCCACACCCGTTTTTGGGAGTCTTCGAACACGTGGCGGCAGTTGTTGTTGGGCAGGCAGTTTGGTATGTTGATGTCCTGCGTGTATTTGAAGTATTCATAGCCATTGAAGAGGAAAAGTCCGTTTTCGGTGCCTATCCAGATTAGGCCGTATGAGTCTTCCGTCATGGTGTTGATGTTGCTGTGGGGCGCATACACCGGCGACCTATACGGTGAGAACCTCGACGGCGTGCCGGCAAACAGCAGGCAACCGCAGAGGATGCTTAATATGAAAGATATGACTCGATACATTTATACTCCAAAAAAGCGGTTATAAGAATATGGTTAACCCGCCAATATTTCTATTGGTTGAAAAACACTTTATACTTTAAGCGATTCGGCGAAAGAACGAAGAATCTCGGAAATATACAAAATCGGAGATTTAGATAGGTACTTTTTCGCTTGAAAAAAATTATTTTTGCGCTATGTTTTACATCTAACAAAAAACCGACCCTTTCGTCTTTCGGCGTTTCGGGTTAAAACACATAGTCTTATGGCGGAGAATACAGACGAGAAAGAGGAAAAAAAGAGTTTGAACTTCATAGAAGAGATTGTGGAGGAAGATCTGCGCGAGGGCAGAAATGGCGGCAGAATACAGACGCGGTTTCCACCGGAGCCTAACGGCTACCTGCACATCGGGCATGCGAAGGCTATCTGTATGGACTTCGGCATCGCTGAAAAGTACAATGGCACTTGCAACCTGCGTTTTGACGACACGAATCCCGTGAAGGAAGATGTGGAGTATGTCGACTCCATCAAGGAGGACATCGAGTGGCTGGGCTTTCACTGGAACAATGTCTACTATGCGTCAGACTATTTCCAGAAATTGTGGGACTTGGCCGTGCGCTTTATCAAGGAGGGCAAGGCATACGTCGACGAGCAGACGGCTGAGCAGATAGCCAGCCAGAAAGGCACGCCTACGACGCCCGGCATTGAAAGCCCGTACCGCAACCGCCCTATTGAGGAGAACCTCCGCCTGTTCCAAGATATGTCCGACGGAAAAGTCGAAGACGGAAAAATGGTGCTTCGCGCCAAAATCGATATGGCGAACCCAAATATGCACTTCCGCGACCCTATCATCTACCGCATCATCACCACCCACCCTCACCACCGCACTGGCAACAGGTGGAAGGTCTACCCAATGTACGATTTCGCCCACGGGCAGTCCGACTATTTCGAGGGGGTTACCCACTCGCTCTGCACGCTTGAGTTTGAGGTGCACCGCCCACTCTACGACTGGTTTATCGACCAGTTTGCAGAGTCTGGATACCGCCCCAAGCAGCGCGAGTTTAACCGCCTAAACATCACCTACACGGTGATGAGCAAGCGCAAGATGTTGCAATTGGTGAAGGAGGGTCTTGTGGCAGGATGGGACGATCCCCGTATGCCAACCATCTGCGGGTTGCGCCGCCGCGGTTACACGCCATCGTCCATCCGCAAGTTTGTGGACAAAATCGGCTATACGAAATATGACGGCGTGATTGATGTGTCGCTGCTCGAAGCCACCATCCGCGAGGAGCTGAACCAAACCGCCATGCGTGTGAGTGCCGTCATCGACCCTATCAAACTTGTCATCACAAACTATCCAGAGGGAAAAGTGGAGATGATGGAGGCCATCAACAACCCAGAGGACGAAAGTATGGGTGCGCGCGAGGTGCCATTCTCCCGCGAACTCTACATTGAGGCAGATGATTTTATGGAGGATGCTCCGAAGAAATATTTCCGCTTGACACCCGGCAACGAGGTGCGCCTGAAAAACGCATACATCATCAAATGCACGGGCTGCAAGAAAGACGAGAGCGGAAAGGTCGTGGAAGTCTACGCCGAGTACGACCCTGAGACCCGCAGCGGATTGCCAGGCGCCGACCGCAAGGTGAAGGGTACCATCCATTGGGTGTCTGTAGCCCACGCCCTGGCGGCGGAGGTGCGCCTCTACGACCGCCTCTTCAATGTGGAGAACCCCGGCGACGAGAAGGACAAAGACTTCCGCGAATTGCTCAATCCAAACTCGTTGGAGGTGCGCAAAGCCTTTGTGGAGCCTTGGCTGAAGGATGTGAAGCCGCTGCAGAACTTCCAGTTCCAGCGTATCGGCTACTTCAACGTAGACCCCGACACTAAACCGGGACAACTTGTCTTCAACCGCACCGTCGCACTCAAAGACAGCTGGGCGAAGATGATGAAGTGAGGAAAACACACAAGCCATATACGGCGTTAGCATTTTTTAGCCTTTCGCGATACATTCGCCGTTTTGTGTTTTAAGTTGTTTTTATGTAAATTCGCGTTGAATAAGAAATCTTTTAAATTATATACTCATGAGTTTCTTAACAAGCAAGAAATTGGTTATCGTTGGCGCCGCAGGTGCTATCGGTTCCACTATGGCTCAATTGGCAGCCGTTAAAGGTTTAACAAACAATATCACACTCTACGATCCATACTTGAAGGGTCTTGAGGGTGTTTACGAAGAGATGCGTCACTGTGGATTTGAAGGCGTGAACTTCACTTTCACCGACAACGTAGAAGAGGCTTTGACCGGTGCTTCGTTCATCATCTCTTCAGGTGGAGCTCCTCGTAAGGAGGGTATGACTCGTGAGGACCTTTTGAAGGGTAACGCTCAGATTGCTGCAGATTTCGGTGACAATGTAAAGAAATACTGTCCTAAATGTGAGCACATCGTGGTTATCTTCAACCCTGCCGATGTAACAGGATTGGTTGTTTTGGTTAAGTCTGGTTTGGCTCCTGAGAGAGTTACCACTTTGGCTGGTTTGGACTCTACTCGTTTGCAGAGCGAGTTGGCTAAATACTTCAACATTCCTCAATACGCTGTTAGCGGTTGCGCTACTTTGGGCGGACACGGCGAGAAGATGGTTCCTGTAACTTCTGACGTTATGGTTATGGGCAAGCCACTTGCTAAGTACAACATCCCTGCAGATAAATTCGAGGAGATCAAGCAAAAGACCATCCAAGGCGGTTCTAACATCATCGCTCTCCGTGGTCGTTCTTCTAACCTTTCTCCAGCATACGTTGCCATTGAGATGATCGAGGCTGCTATGGGTGGAAAGAAGTTCACTTTGCCTGCTGGCTGCTTCGTAAAGGACGGTATGTACGGATACAAGAACGTATGTATGGCAATGAAGTCTACTATCGACGAGAAGGGTGTTTCTTACACTGAGGCTAACCTCTCTGCTGACGAGAAGAAGGCTTTGGACGCTTCTTACGAGCACCTCTGCAAGATGCGCGACGAGGTTATCTCTATGGGCGTTCTCCCAGCAGTTGCCGACTGGAAGAAATACAACTCTAACCTCTAATCCATTTTAGAGGATTTCTTCGGAAAGAATCGGAGGGCGGGTCTGAGTAGGCTCGCCCTCTTTTTTATTTTTGTTTTTCAAGGAAACGCTCCGTCAGCCGCGAGATGGCGTAGTTGCCGATGTCGCTTTTCGGGATTCGGATGTATTTTTCGCTGTCGGGTCGGCATATCGCCGTCCCCTCGATAAACCAGGCGAAAAGCGTTTGGTGCGTCAGCACATGCTTCAGGGGCGGGTGGATTTTTGTAACTTGCAGGTCTGTGAAGTTGGCAGACAGTTCGGCGGTGATTCTTCCCCAATGGATATTCTCGTCAAAAGGCTCGTCCAATTCCACTAACGGAAATTCGTATAGTCCCGTCCAGATGTCGCCTTGCCCTCTTTTGTGCAGGAAAGTATCCATTCCGTCCGTAGCGGCGAGGTAGACGAGGTATCGTTTTCTGCTTTGTGTTTTTTTCGCTTTCACGGGAAAATCCGTTGTCTTGTTTTGTGCGAGGGCGAGGCAGCCGTCGGCAAGGGGGCAGTCAGCGCAGTTGGGCGATGAGGGGAGGCAGATGGTTGCGCCAAGATCCATCAAGCCTTGGTTGAACATTTCGGGGTGCTTTTCATCTAAAAGTTCCTGGGCGAGGTTTTGGAAATGTTTTTTACCAGTTGCGGTGTCGATAGGTATGTCGATGGCGAAGAAGCGCGACAGTACGCGAAACACGTTTCCGTCTAACACGGCGTGCGGCAGGTGGAAGGCGAACGAGGCAATGGCCGCCGCGGTATAGTCGCCCACCCCGTTGAGGCTTCTGATTCCGTCGTACGAATTGGGGAAAACGCCGCCCCACTCCGCCACGATTTTCTTTGCTGCTTTGTGCATATTGCGTGCGCGCGAGTAGTAGCCGAGTCCTTGCCAGAGCAGTAGCACCTCGTCCTCCGAGGCGTTGGCGAGAGTCTGCACGGAGGGAAATCGGTTGATGAAACGCAGGTAGTAGTCCCTACCCTGGGCGATGCGCGTTTGTTGCAGTATGATTTCTGAAACCCATATCCGGTAGGGGTCTGAAATGCCCCTCCAAGGTAGTTCGCGGTGGTGGGAGGCGTACCACTTGACAATGATATAACTGAAATTCAAATCCATAGAAGGGAGAATGATAGCCAAAAATAAGAAAAAAAGTGCCAACTCTTATTTTGTGTGCTTAAAAAGCCTTATATTTGCATCTTGTTGAAGTAAAGATAAAAAAGTAAAAATTAACAATTTAGCAAAATGACCAAAGCGGAGATAGTAAACGAAATAGCTAAATCGACGGGTCTCGACAAGTTGGAGGTTTTGACAGTCGTTGAAGCGTTTATGAGCGAAGTGAAGAAGTCGATGATCAGTGGCGAAGAGGTATTCCTCAGAGGATTCGGTTCGTTCATCATCAAGGAGCGTGCGGAGAAGACTGCCCGTAATATTTCAAAAGGCACATCCATCAGGATTCCTGCCCACAAGATTCCGGCATTCAAACCAGCCAAATCGTTCCTCACGGAAGTCTCCAGTTCAAAATCGAACAAATAACTTTTATATACAAACTTAAAAATTAACCATCATGCCAAGCGGAAAAAAGAGAAAGAGACATAAAATGTCCACTCACAAACGCAAGAAGAGATTAAAGAAGAATCGCCATAAGAAGAAGTGATTATTCTTGCGCTGAGAAGATAAAGAGCAAACTTGGGGTTCGACTTCGAGTTTGTTCTTTTTTTAAGTAAGAGGCGGTGCAGCGGCATCCCTCGTTAAATTTACATTTTACATGAGTAGCGAATTAGTAATTGATGTTCAAGCATCGGAGATATCCATTGCCCTCTTAGAGGATCGGAGGCTGATTGAGGTGAACAAAGAGAGCCGAGTCAGCAAATTTTCCGTAGGGGATATCTACCTTGCAAAGGTGAAGAAATTGATGCCGGGACTCAATGCAGCATTCGTTGACGTGGGTTATGAGAAAGGGGCTTTCCTGCATTACCAGGATTTGGGTCCCAAGTTTTTGTCGGTCGGCAAGTTCGTCCGCGAGGTCCGCGCGGGTAGGAAGAAGGATTTCTCTCTCGCCCGCTTTCCCCTTGAGAAGGAAATCGAGAAAGGCGGCCATATAACAGACCTCCTTGCGCAAGGGCAGGAGGTGATGGTGCAGATCGCCAAAGAGCCAATCTCCACGAAGGGGCCGCGGCTGACATCCGAAATCTCCATTGCGGGACGGTTCTTGGTATTGATACCGTTTGCGGACAGGATCTTCGTTTCCCAGAAAATCAAGTCGGCGGAAGAGCGGAACAGAATCAAGCAGATACTGTTAGACATCAAGCCGAAGAACTTCGGTGTCATCGTTCGCACGGTGGCCGAGGGAAAGGCGGTGGAGGATTTCGAGTTCGAACTTAACGCCTTGCTTGCGCGCTGGAACGACTCCGTGGCTAAGCTCAAAAGCGGAGAGAACAAACTGCCGAAGCTCCTTTACGAGGAGATGGGACGTGCGGTGAGCATCCTGCGAGACATTTTCAATCCGTCGTTCGAGAGCATTTATGTGAACGATGAGGCGGTGTATCGCGAGATATGCGACTATGTGGGTATCATCGCCCCCGAGCGTAAGGGAATCGTCAAGCTCTATACGGGCGATACGCCGATCTTCGACCACTTCGCGGTTACGAAGCAGTTGAAATCGTCGTTCGGTCGCACCGTATCCTTCAAAAACGGCGCTTACCTGATCATTGAGAAGACCGAGGCTATGCACGTTGTCGACGTGAACAGTGGCAACAAGACGCGCGCCGGAAATGACCAGGAGGCAAACGCCATTGAAGTGAACCTTGCCGCCGCCGACGAGTTGGCACGGCAGATGAGGCTCAGAGACTTGGGCGGCATTATCGTGGTGGACTTCATCGATATGGTGAAGGCGGAGAACCGACAGGCGCTTTACGTTAGGATGAAGCAAAATATGGCGAACGACCGCGCCAAGCACAACATCTTGCAGCTCAGCAAGTTCGGATTGATGCAAATCACACGTCAACGGGTACGCCCGGAAATGCACATCGACACGGAGGAGGTTTGTCCAACGTGTTACGGAAAAGGTGTGGCTCGGCCGTCTATCTTGTTTGTCGACTCGTTGGAACACAAGATTGACTACCTTGTCAACACATTGAAAGTTAAGGGGTTCAAACTGTTTGTCCACCCTTACGTCGATGCTTATATCAACAAAGGTTTCCTTTTCAATACCTTGAAGTGGAAGTGGAAACGGAAATACAAGGCGGCATCGTTCAAAATCATTCCTTCCCAGAATCTCTCGTTCCTGCAATACCGTTTTGTGGATTTGGACGGCAACGAGATCGACTTAAAGGAGGAAATAGAAACCGTTTCTCAAAAATAGAGTCAGGGTTTAAAGAGAAATGAAGCGTCCGGGGGAAAACTCCTCGGGCGCTTTTCTGTTTTGGGATTGACGAGCGGTCAAAAAAAGTGGAAGCCTAACCGTCACGGCCAGACTTCCACGACATGAAGAAATATTACTCTACAATCACTCTCATATTTTCTGTTTCAGCCTCGATTGTCGCACGGATGATATAAACCCCCGACCCAAGGTCTGAAATGCCGAGAACGACCTCGTTTTGCCCCTCTGCGGCTACTCCTGCAACTTCATCCACAACGCTGCCTGTCAGATTGATGATCTGAATCGTATATTCGCATACGTTGGTTGCGTTGAAATACACGGTTACCTCCGTGCTTGCGGGGTTAGGCGCAACGGCGAACACCGCCTGGTCTGCGGCGATTTCCTCGCTCAGCGTGACAGATTCGCCAACTGTAACAATCAGTTTTGCACTTCCCGAGAGGAAGTTTGGATAATCCGAAGCGGTGTATGTGCCAGCAGGGAGTTTCTTGTCGCCCAGCGTAGCGTGGCTGACGGTGAGGTCGGCGTTCAAAACCGCGGTTGTACCGGTTGCCATGGTCAACGAGCCAGTTGTGTTGGCAGCGTCAATTTGCAGTTTGGCAGCATTGCTAACCTCGACTCCTGTTTTTCCTAAAGCATCAGCTTTGGCAACTTGGAGTGTTCCTTCGGTCTGAAGCCATTTTCCTGTAAGTTCGCTTGCGCTCGCATTGAGATAGAGCGTTCCGACACCCACTTTGGTGATGTTACCCGCACCCATGATTGTACCGTTGATTTTGAAAACGGAAGCCTCAACAGAGCCGGCAGTTACCTTCGTGTCTTTATCAAAATAGAGAGCAGAGGCGGTAAGGCGGAACTCAGGGTTGCTGGTGTATGATTTCAATTGACCACCCACGAAATGCACTTCGCGAACTGCCACGTTGTCGCGGATTCGGAAAGTTCCGTTCGTCTCGACATATGTCAAAGCACGAACGTCGGAGGTGATGTTTGCTTCACCAGTGCGCAAGAAAGCAGTGTCGCAATCGGTTGGAACAACCTGATCGTTCCAATAAGTAGTGGCATCCCAATCGCCGTTGGTGGCAGAGCATTCGAAGACGTGGCTCGTTTTGGTGATAGTGATTCTACCTGTCTTGGTGCTATCCAAACCAGAAGGGTTTCCTACAGTTGTTACTCTGAAGTTGAAAGTTTGGTTGCAAGCAGATGCGTTGGTAACACCACCTGAGAAGTGAACCTCTTTGCTGTCATTGTCAATATCAACATTGATGCCCTCTGGCGTGCTTGGCTCCCAAGTAACACTCACTGTCTCGGCGTAATTCCACTTATAATAGAAATTGTAGATAGCAGAATCCAACGGAACAGATTGCTTTGAACTTCCACCTCCGCATTTCTGAAGTGTGGCTTTTGGATAGGTGCCATCACCAAAGGTGAGCGTACCAGTCTTGGAGGCTTCCGTCTCATATCCGCTGACCGTCGTAATGGTGTAAGTATATTTTCCACCGACAGATGAGGCTCCTGAGAAGGAGATACGTTTGTTAGCATCATCAATCTTTACTGTAAGACCTTCTGGAACAAATGGTGCCCAAGAAATCTTTACGGTTGAGGCGTTTGCCCATACGAAAGAGAAATCTGTGATGTTTGTGCCTATCGCAACAGTCTGAGAAGAACCGCCAGTGCCGTTTTTCGTCAAAGTAGGAGGAAGAACGACAACCTCTTGACCGCCACCAACTAAGTTGATGTCTGGTGTAGGGAATTTGCCGCTACCCAACCAGATACCAAGGTGAGGAGGCTGGTTGTAGGCCGTGTTTTGCCAAGAGATAGCGTTACGATAGATTGGGTCGTGCATCAACGTGTACATCTTGTAGGTTGTAGGGATGACTGTTGTCGTGATGTAGATTTCATCAGCGCCATTGTGTGAGATGACCTCCTCACGCCAGTCGCCCAAAATATCGGCAGAGAGATTTGGTGTACGCTTGGTTGTATTGCATGATTTTCCTGGCAAGGTATAAATCGTGTTTACCTTATTATTAGAGATCCATTTGGTGATGGTTAAGTCTTCTGTGTAACCACCATCCATCAACTCATCTTGCAAGTCGCCATCCCAGTAGAGGCGGAAGTTTTGCGACAATCCATTGCGAGTGCCACCCTCCGAACCATCGCACTTAATAACGTTTCCGTTACCACCCGACCATGCTTCGTATCCTTTTGAAGAAGCGTCGATATCGGCAGCGATACCACGACCATTATCTGTTCCTGTCTTCGCACCGCCAATGATTGTACCTGTGCGAGCATCATGATACTCATACCCGTATGCAGCAGATTTTTCTTCGTGAACACAGAACACCTCCAAGCCATTGCGGTCGGGGTTCAAATCGCCGAAGTGCATTGCATCGCCGTGACCTAAACCGGTGCGGTACATGAACTTTCCATTGTGGTCGATAGCGCACGCACCATGGATAATCTCATCATAACCATCATTGTCGACATCACCGCAAGCCAAGTTGTGGTTTCCTTGTCCGTAGCCCTCTTTACCGCTCGTTGCAGCGTTGTAGTACCAACGTTGGGAAAGGGTTGAGCCATTGAAATCCCATGCGGTTACTGCCATACGAGTGTAGTAACCACGAACATAGACGATGCTCGGATTGTTGTTATTTCCTAAATAAGCGTTAGTTGCCAAGAAACGATCACAACGGTTTCCATAGCTATCACCCCACGACGACACTGTTCCACGACCAGGGTTGAAATCAACCGTCGAGATTTCTTGTCCCGTCAATCCATTGAAGATAGTCAAATATTCTGGACCTGTAAGAATGTAACCTTTTGAGTTGCGGTAAACTTTGCTGTGGTCTGCGCTGGCTGCGGGACCTTTGCTCAAGTAGTTGCCCTTTCCATCTTTCGTTCCAGGAGCAGTTTTGCAGACCACCTCTGCTTTACCATCGCCGTCATAGTCGCCCACCAAGAACTGAGTGTAGTGCGCACCCGCACGGATATTGTAGCCGAGGTCGATACGCCAGCGTTGCGTGCCGTCCAACTCATAGCAGTCTAAGTAGACTTTATCTGTCTTACCACTTTTAGAGTTGTCTTGGCTATTAGAAGGATCCCATTTCAAGATGATTTCCCACTGTCCATCGCCGTCCACATCACCCACGCTGCAATCGTTTGGAGAGTAGGTGCAGCTACTTGAAGTTGGGCGGTTCAATTTTATAGTCAGTGACTGCGAAGACCATACCTTGGCAGTTCCTCCAACGCTATTCTCAACGCCATTAATCACTGGTTTTACAGTGTAAGTAGATGATGTTGAGCCACTTGCGTCGGTATAGTTCGAGCAAGTGGTGATAGGCGAAGCGTTGACCTTCGTACCATCACGATAGAGGTTAAAACCAATGTCAGAAGGGTCTGTTCCGAGGACACGCCAGCTGAGGAAAACACCACTTGATGTCTTCACTGCCACCAATCCACGGTCGAGCCACTCAATGTTGCGGGCTGCTTGTAGGCAGCAGCAGTAGCATACCAAGAGTAAGTAGAGTGATAATCTTTTCATGATTTATGATTTAAGGATTTTGTATTTACTTTTTTATCGCTTTCAATAACTGCACGGTCTTGTTGTCCGTGTAGCGAATTATATAGATACCAGACTGGACATCCAGCAGGTTGATTTCGATTTCCGAAGTCCCGGCTGGTATCTCATGGTTGGATTCTTGTAGTACGATACCCGTTTGGGTAAGGATTTCGATGCTTGCCGTTTGGACTTCCGATGTGCGAATTGCGAGGTGGGCGATTCCGTCAGTAGGGTTAGGTGCTAATGTGAGCGTATCGCCGTCGGTTTCGGCTTCTACCACATCGGTTGTGCTTTCAAGCACTGTCAAAGTTGCATTTCCGCTAATATAGTCAGGAAAATCGTTACTTGTGTATTTCCCAGCGGAAATTTTCTGCCCTCCGAGAATAGCAGTGGTAACAGTCAAGTCAGCATCCAACTGCATAGTCGCCCTTTCAGCAACAGACAAGGCACCGGTTGTAATTGCTTTTGCAACGATCATCTTTGTGCTATCTTCCAAAGTAACACCGCCTGTGCCTAAGCCGTTAGCGTTGGTTACTTGAAGCGTTCCTTGGTTTATCGTCCATACGCCTGAAAAGTCGGAAGCATTGGCGTTCAATGTCAAAATTCCCTTAGCCGTCTTTGTGAGATTGCCAGTCCCTTTGATCATTCCGTTTATCACAAATTCAGATGTTTCAATTGAACCTGCTGTGATGACAGAGTTTTGAAGCACATTCAACTCGTTGACGGTCAAGCGGAACTGCGGATTGCTGGTATAAGATTTCAAAGTTCCACCATTCAGTTGCAACTCTCGCGCTGCCATATTGCCGCGGATTCTGAAAGTCGCACCGCTTTGTACGATTGTTGTTGCACGAACGTCAGATGAGACATTCACTTCCCCACTCTCAATGTAGGCGGTATCGCAGTTGAAAGGCACTGCACCTCTGTCCCAACCATCGGTAGCAGTCCAGTAGATACCCGAAGTGGTGGTGTTGAAGCGATAGGCACTTGCTACCACGTTGAGGCTACCACTCTTCGTTGCCGTTGTGGTTGCGCCCACTGTCGAAACGGTGAATTTCCAACTACCACATTCCGTAGGTGTACCTGCGAAATAGATTTTATGAGCAGAGTTGTCGATAGTCGTCGTGATGCCCGTAGGCTCGGAAGGCGTCCAAGTTACCTCCACCGTCTGGGCATTCTCCCAGTAATAGTTGAAGTTGGTAAGAGCCACATTCGAGAAGAGCGTTTGGTTAGAACTTCCTCCCCCTTGTTTCTGCAAATAAGGATTTTCGTAAACGATTTTCTCACCGTATTCAACTAACACATAGATAGTTGCGGTGAATGATGTGCCATCATTTCCTGTAACGGTGAAATCAAACTGAGCCATTCCGTAGAAGTTTTCTGCGGGTGTGAAAGTGGCTTTATTGCCTGATACTGAAACAGTTCCGTTCTTTGCATTAGATACTTTATAAGAAGGGGACACTTTGCTCCATCCCTCAGTGTATTCTTCCAAATCGATGGTGAGGGCAGTACCCATTGAAGTGCGTTTGTGGAGGTCGCCTAACCAGTTGATGTATTTCTCAATGTTAGCGTAACCATCTGAGCCAATGGTCATTGCATCATCTTTGTTGACATTTAATCCGTTTGCCAACTCCCAGTAGTCAGGCATACCATCGTTGTCGGTATCCGTCTCTTTCGTGCCACTATTGATGACTCCGAAACCATTGTTGCTCAATCCGGTTTCCGTCTGACTCTTATACATTTTTCCCTCTTTTCCCAACGAATAGACATTCGACCAAATCTGGTCGTCAATCTCATCCACGGGACGAACACCTGCCAACGAGGAGACCGCACGATAGGCAGTGGCAGCCGTCATAGTCGGAATCGTGCTGGTCATGCTGCTCCAAGGAGATGACAAGGTGGTGAAGGTCTTATTCTCTTTATAACAAGTTGGCGTAGTGGACGAACCATTCAGAACGCCATCCTTGTTTCTATCTTTCATATTTCCAGATGTGTAGAAACTCTGGTTCTCATCCACTTGAAACCAAGTGTTGTCGGTCGACGAACTTGGACCAGCCACGAAGTAGTTGTTGATAAGGTCGTGACTGAACTTCGTACTCGTGTGGGTTGTGTAGCCTGCTTGATAGTTGTAAAGGATATTGTTGACGAACACATCATTCACCTTATCCAACGGGTTACGGTTGTGCGTATTGGCGAAACAGTTGGCATACCATGTCCACTGGCTATTGACACTCTCAATGTGTGCGCCAAACTGTTGGTAGATAGGGTTGGCGATCAAACAATATTGGAAGGTGATGTCCGTACTCTTGTCTGCGTTTTCACCGCTACCACCGATGTTGTTCCACGGAGCAAACTCCACGGAGCAGTGGTCGATGATGCAGTTTTTAGCCTTCAACATATTGAGGCCATCGTCTTTCTTATTTGCCGTGTTTGAACCCGGACGCATACGGAGGTGGCGGATGATGATGTTCGACTGACTACCGCAAGAAACCTTACCGCCGGCGATACCGATACCATCGCCCGGAGCCGTCTGTCCTGCAATGGTGATGTTGCTTTTCACCTGCACGGCAGTCTTCAAATTGATGTAACCACTCACATCAAACACTACGATACGATTAGGAGAGCTGACGGCGTCGCGGAACGAACCAGTTCCCGAATCGTCAAGGTTGGTAACATGGTAGACCTTACCACTTCGACCGCCCGTAGCGTATTTTCCAAAACCCTGTGCGCCAGGAAAGGCAATCACATTAGCGGCGTTTGCGCCACCGAGGGCGCACGCAGATAATATTAGAGAGATGATGGTTTTCTTCATGGCATTTCTGTTTATGTGCTAACACGATGCAAAAATATTAGGTAGGAAAGGGTTTGGATAGGGATTTTTGTGCAATGAATAGGGAAATTCTTGCAAACGATAGGAAATTTTTGGCAAAAATGAGAGGTTGGTGAATTAAAGAGCTACGAATGAGGAATTAGTAGTTTTCCCAGGAAGCCGTGGAATTTTTGATGCATTTAAAGAAAGCTGGATTAGGAATGAGGGGTTTTTAAAACTAAATTTGCGGAAACTACAAAAGTCGGAGGTGTTATGGTAAAGAAGTTTTCTGGGGTGTGTAAACGAATAAAAACAGAATAAAATGGATGTAAAAATAGACCCATCGTGGCATCAGGTGTTGGCGCAGGAGTTTGAGAAACCCTACTTCTCCATTCTCACATCGTTTGTGCGGAAAGAATATCAGAAGGGGCCGTGCTACCCGCCGGCCAAACTGATTTTCAACGCCTTCAACCTTTGTCCGTTCGACAAGGTGAAAGTGGTGATCATTGGTCAAGACCCCTACCACGAGCCGGGGCAGGCGCACGGATTATGCTTCTCGGTGAACGATGGTGTCGCAATCCCCCCTTCATTGGTCAACATCTACAAAGAGATACACCGCGACCTCGGGAAACCCATACCGCAAAGTGGAAACTTGGAGCGTTGGGCCAAACAGGGAGTTTTCCTGCTCAATGCGACACTCACCGTGCAGCACGGCAGAGCCGGCTCGCACCAAAACAAAGGTTGGGAGGAGTTCACCGACAGCGTGATCAAAGAGGTGTCCGACCGCCGCGAACACATCGTCTTTCTTCTGTGGGGCGCATACGCGCAAAAGAAGGGTGCGCTGATAGACAAAAAACGCCACCTTGTGCTGACCACCTCCCACCCCTCTCCCCTCTCCGTCTACCGTGGTTTCGACGGCTGTGGGCACTTTGGGCAAGCCAACGCCTATTTGGAAAGGATGGGATTGGAACCCATTGATTGGTAGCAGGCAAACAAAAAGGCTGAATCGGGAGAAACCCAGTTCAGCCTTTTTCCCCTCGCTAAAAGTCTTTATATCACTGCCTGGCGCACACGCACCAATTTCTTCAGCAATCCGTCTAACTTATCCAATTTCAGCATATTAGCCCCGTCCGACTTGGCGTTGGCCGGGTCAAAATGTGTTTCAAGGAAAAGTCCGTCTGCCCCGACTGCCACGCCGGCTTTGGCGATGGTCTCAATCATCTCGGGGTCGCCGCCCGACACGCCCGACAGTTGGTTGGGCTGCTGCAGCGAGTGCGTGCAATCCAACACCACGGGGCATCCCGTCTTCTGCATGGTTGGTATGCCGCGGAAGTCCACAATCAAGTCCTGATAGCCGAAGGATGTTCCCCTATCGGTCAGTATCACGTTGTCATTGCCGCAGTTGCGCACCTTCTGCGCCGCAAATGACATAGCGGCAGGCGAAAGGAACTGTCCCTTTTTGATGTTCACCACTTTGCCGGTTTTGGCAGCGGCAACGAGCAGGTCTGTTTGGCGGCAGAGGAAAGCGGGAATCTGCAGCACGTCTACATACTCGGCAGCCATCTCAGCCTCCTCGGGCGTGTGGATGTCTGTAACAACCGGCACATCGAACGTTTCGCCAATCTTCTGCAGAATCTTCAGTGCGCGGAGGTCGCCAATGCCTGTGAACGAGTCAATTTTCGAACGGTTGGCTTTGCGGTAAGACCCTTTGAAAACGTACGGAATCTTGTATTTCTCCGTCAGTGCCACCACATGCTCGGCAATCTGGAATGCCATCTCCTCACCCTCGATGACGCAGGGACCCGCCAAGAGGAAGAAGTTCCCCGAGTCGGTATGTCTTAACTTTGGAATATTCATCATCATATCTTTTTATGAAAAAATCAATACTATCGAAAGCAAAACGGCAAAGATGAGCATATTGCGTGATGTCTCGCCGATAAACGCATTGAGTCGCACCCCACTCCTCACCGCCTTGATTTTCTGCCAGGTGCGTAGATGTGGCAACAAGTACAAGCATACCAGGACTGGGAAAGTTACCGCTTTCAATGCTGCGGAAGCCACCCCGCAAGCGGCAAAAACCTGGGGCAGCCGCTTGGGCAACGCAATGTAAGAGAAAATGAAAAAGTACTTCACAACGAACACTATGGCGATAATCCCCACGAAAAGGTAGAGATAAAGGCCGAAATTCTCGCCGTGCGCGACAACGGAGGTGCGTTTGCCGCTCTTCGCATCCTGGTCGCGGTCGCGGTAGTTGTTCAGCACCAACAGCGCATCGACCACCAAACCCGTGGCGACACCGCAGTAGGTTACCATATCGTCCCAAACACCCATTTGCACGTATGCGGTGAAACCCACTGCCACCACGCCAAAAAACAAGACCACTGCCACATCGCCCAGCCCATTGTACGACAACGGGAACGGCCCCGAGGTGTAGAGGTAGGCAAACACCACACAGAACAGCCCGACGAAAATCATTTGCCAGCCACCATAAAACAGCAGCACCGAGCCAAAAAGGCAAGCCAGCGCGACAACGCAGACGATGCCCTTCTTCATCGCACCAGGGGTGATCCACCCTTGGGCGGTGGCACGCAGCGGACCGAGTCGGTCCTCGCCGTCAGAGCCTTTTTTAAAATCCACCAAATCGTTGATGAGGTTGGCTGCCACCTGCATCAGCACAGCGAAAAGCAGACAACACACCGCGGCAACAGGCACGAATGCGTTATGGTTCGCCGCCACGGCGCACCCCACCATCACGGGGGCGACAGCCGCAGCCCACGTCTTGGGGCGGGAAGCCAAAATCCACGCCTCCGCAGAGTTGGCGACAACCATTTTCTCGTCTTTGCAAAAATCTTCCATTATACTTCTAAAATTATACTACACAAGGCAGCGTCACGGCTCGTCATATTCGGTATGCTCGGTTACAACGGCATCTATTACCTCATCATCCTCCACCACGGTGCAAGCCGAAACGCTGACAAGCACGGCGAAGAAAAGGATGGGGAAAAGCATAACGCACCTCATATTGTCTTTCAAAACTGACATACGCGAAGATATGAAAAAAAACGCTGCCACCCGATGCACGGACGACAGCGTTTCTTTATTTCCACCCTTTCCAAAACATTACTTCTTTCTGCTCTCTGCAGCGTGTTCCTCTGCTATTTCATAAGCAGGGATGTGGTCGTGGTGTTTAGCCTTTCTATCCATTTGTCTTGGCTTTTTCTCGTTTCCTTTCATAGCACACATATTTTATAGATTCGCAATCTTGTTAACACTCTCAGAATGAGATTATTGTATCTCGATTATTTTGTTCTGTTTCGTCTTCTCCTCGACGGACATTTTGGGCAAGACGATGTTCAGCACGCCGTTGTCCACTTTGGCGGTGATGCCCTCTTTGTCGATATTCTCCGGCAGGAAGAACTCCTCTTTGAACTGGCACGAAGAGAACTCGTGGCGCAGGTAGTGGCCGTTTTTCTTGTCTTCTTCTTTCTTCTCGTCTTTCTTAGACATCTCCACCACCAAGTTGCTGTCTGCGTCGACGGTGATGTTCAAATCGTCCTTGGTCAAGCCCGGGACGCTGAACTCCATATCAAACTCATTCTCTTTCTCGATGATGTTGATTTGCGGAGTAGTTGAAAACGCTGGAGCGAAACCTTTGTTCCAGTTGCCGTTCAGATCCATATCAAACAAATCATTGAACAATGTAGGAATGAAATCCTGACTTCTTTTTGCAAGTAACATAGTCAAATCCTCCAATTATTTAGTTTTACTTTTATCAATCTTTATACCGATTCTTAACTGAACCGTTCACTATGACTTAATCAAATCTTGTGCCAAGCGGATATAATGACAATTCCGTCAGTTTAGCGGACAGATTGGCAAACATCGGCTGACGATTTGGCGGAAACCCTCGTCGCACCGCCTGCATTTAGACTCCCCTCGTGGCTCTTGGGGCGCCTTTACTGACGAGCGGGCGGCGTGGAGTTTGGCAGACTGCCCACGAAAAAGCATTTTTCCGCGCCTTTTTGGTGCTCCCTTGCGCCATTCTCGCTTATTATGTATATCTTAGCCAATATTCGCAAATATTCAAGGTAAAATCAAAATGGATATATTGTCCCACTTCCGCTCCATAGATGAGCTTATACGCGCCTTGGACAGAGACCGCAAGTTGCTGCACGCACTGTTTCAAGACCGTAAACGCTTGTCGCTCCGCTATGACGTGGCTCGCGATATTGCGGCGAAAAGAGACGAAAGCATAGAATATTTGCGGAGGTACGGAGTGATACGCGACAACGGCGACTTCGTTGAATTGGAGGATGTCTATCTGAAATTTTTCGAGGAGGTGCTCGAGGTGAACGAGGAAATCAACGTGGCAAGCGTGAGGGAAAACATCGGGAATCTGAACGCCGCCATAGACTACTACCAAAGCGAAAACAGTCCCACACGCAAATACGGCTACTTGAAAGAGGTCAAACGCATCCTCCGCAACATCGCATCCATAACCTTGAAAAACGTGATCGACCTAAAACGCAACATCGACAACACCTACAAAAACGAGCCGACCTTCGCCATCAAAAAGAAGAAATTGGTACACTTAGACGAGAAAAGGAAGGACATCGCAGCACTCATCGACGAGTGCGAGCAGGTGATCGACGTGAAACAATCGACGTTCTTCCTCACCGCAATGGACGTGCAGTTAAAGGAGATTGTTGATGATGTGAAACTGCAACTGCGCGAGGTGTACCACAACCTGTTGGAGTTAGACCGTCAGATTATCAACTACCTCAACCTCATAGAATATCAAAGCCGCCTTTTCGAAAAGGTGCAGAAACTCAAATATCTGCGCGACCAGCTGCTGCTCGAAACAAACACTGACGTCAAGGCGAAGATGATGCCGCAAAACCCCGTGTGGATGGAGGCACGCCCAAGGTATTCGCTGAAAGTGTCGCTCTCCATGCTGCGGACTACGGATGTGGGACTGAAAATTCTGCAAGACGCTGCAACAGGGAAAGGCAACGCCCGCCTGCGCAAAGGAAACTTAGCAGAGCCATTCACAGAAGAGGAACTGAAACAACAGCAACAAGTGCTGCAAATGGTGGATATACACGAGGTGAAGAACGCATTCATGGCTTCTGGCGACCATCTGTTCCACTTCGTGATGAACTATTCCGGCTACAGAAAACAAGTTACCGACGAGGAAAAACTCGTGCTATTCTGCCAAATTACGACGCAGTACATCGATGAACTCTCCATCAGCGCCGATTACCAACGCTATAATAACCTTGAATACCCTTTGATTTACCCCAAAATCGCTTGAACACTATGCGTTACACAAAAGAAATATTCGACATACTGAGCAAGGGCGGGTTCATCTCCCAGAACTCTGTCTCGCAGCAAATATCGCATTATTATGATGCCATAGAAGATGACTTCCACGAGTACCAGGAGTACTACGAAGGCATCGGGTTCACACTTGAAGGCGGCAACGGCTACTACTACTTCTCGCGCACGGAGAGCAAAGTAGAGTTGGCCGACAAAGTGCAACGCCTGGCTGAGTGGATAGACCGTGTGGATTTCCTCAAAACATTCAACGCCGCCTTCGGATCGGGATTCTCTTTCCGTAAATCCAACATCCTTGAGAAATTCTCCAGCGACGTCGAATTGAAAGAAAAGGCGCGCCGCCTCTACCCCGACCTCAAAAACAACGAGGAGAAGATGGACAAACTCATTGACGATCTTGTGCGCCAGAAATTTGCGGAATTGGAAAACGAACTCGACTCCACCTATAAGGTTACCGCCGCCTTCCACTACATTGAAGAATTGATTGATTGTCTCACCATCATAGAACCAGAACAGGAATGAGAGCCCTACGGAAAATTGTATTTGTCAACAGCGCACACATCCGTTATGCGGAAATCCGTTTAGACGGAAACGTACATTTCATTGGTACACAAGGTGTTGGAAAGAGTACACTGCTGCGCGCCATCTTGTTCTTCTACAATGCAGACAAACTCCACCTTGGCATTCCCAAGGAAATGAAAAACTTCGACGAGTTTTACCTGCCGCACGCCAACTCATACATCGTCTATGAGGTGGAACACGAACACGGACCTTTCTGCATCCTCACATTTCGCAATTCGGGGCGCGCCTGCTACCGATTCATCGATGCCGAGTATCGCAAGGAATGGCTGTTGGACGGGAAAGGAGAGGTAACCGCCGAAAGCAAGGTGATACGCGAGCGACTGGGCGGCGCATATATGAGCAAAATCGTAGACCGCTACGAATTGTACCGCGACATCCTCTACGGCAACAAGCAGGCGGTTGGCAAAGAGTTTGCCCGGTTCCAACTGATGGAAACAAACCGCTACCAAAACATTCCGCTCAGCATACAGAATGTCTTCCTCAACTCGCGTCTGGACGCCAACTTCATCAAAGACATCATCATCCGTTCGATGAGCGAGGAGGAGGCAAACATCGACCTTGGTTATTTCCGCCGTCAAGTGTCTGACTTTGAGCAAGAATACAAAGACATCTCGTGCTGGTACAAACCCAACCAAAATGGAGATTTCCCCGTCCGCAAACAGGCGGATGCCGTGGTGAACGCCTACCACGAACTGCAGCACAACAAACAAAGAACAGTTGAATTATGCGGCGAACTGAAATACGCCGAACGCACATACCGCGAGCGACTGCCATTGGTAGAGAAAAGGATAGCGGAACTCATCGAGGAGCAAAACCGCCAAAAACGACTACTGGGCGAACTGATGCAGAAATTCGAAACGGAGAAATCCGCCCTATACCAGGAGCAAGGGGAGATGAACGGCCAACTGAAACGGCTGAAAGAGCGTAAAGAGTATTATGCCGCCCAGCGGATCGAAGATGTGCTGAAAAGGTGCGAAAAAGAACAGATCCTGCGCGAAAAATTGGAGGGCGACAAAAACCGGCTTGCCGACCTGACATCTCGCTTCAACGATGTTACTGCTAAGTTTAAAGCGCTTGAACAAGACATCAGAAACTACTTGGAAAACTTCCGCCTGACTCAGACCAGCCGCATCAACCAACTTGCGCAGGAAAGACAGCAAACGGAGGAACGGTTGTTGGAGGAACTCATCCAGCACCACAACAGCGTTGAGGCTACGTTCGCCGAGAAAATCGCCAATGCAAACAGCGCCATCGAGCAACTGAAATACGAGCAAAACGAGGTTGAGAAAGAAATCCTGAAACTGAAGTATTGGCGACCCTACAAGGAGGAGTTGGACAATCTGCACAAATCCGAAACCGAACTGACGGCGCGCCGGAAGGAACTGGACGGTCTGATTTCGGCAACCGCCGCCAACATCAACCAGCAGCAAGCCGAGTATGACAAGCAGGAGGCGTCCATTCTATCCGACAACAAAAAACTACAAGACAGCAAGCAACAGGAAATAGACTCCGCTGCCGAGCAACTGTCCGAAATCGAGAATCTGCTGGCTCGCACCCAAGGCTCGCTCTACGAATGGTTGGAAGAAAACAAACGCGGCTGGGAACAAAATATCGGGAAAGTAATCAACGAAGAAAAAATTCTGTACCAAACAGGGTTGCACCCTGAAAAGGAAGACGGAAACTCGCTTTTCGGCGTGAAATTGGACCTTGTGGATATGCCTGTGTCTGTGCGGAAACCCACCCAACTGAAGGAGGAGAAGACGCACATTGAAAAAAGACTTCAGACCTTGAAGACGGAACTTGCCACACTGCTCAAGCAACAAGAAAAACAGATTGATGACCTGAAACGCCAATTCACCCCAAAGATGAAAGAGTTGCGTAGCAATAAGTCTGCTTTGGAGGCCGAACAAAGAATGATTCCGCAAAAACTGAAAACGCTGGCGGTGAAGGTGGATGACTACACCAACAAAGGCAAACAGGAAACCGAGGAGAAAAAAAACGACTTGAACCGCCGCCTGCAGGAACTCGCCCATCAACGCCTTTCCGCAGAAGAGAACCTTGACCAAATACACGCCGCAAAACAAAAACAACGGGAGGAGGGAGACAAACGATACCACAAGGCGAAAGCCGATGCTGGAAGAGAGTTTGAACAGAAAACCGCGGAAATAAACAATGAAATAACGCAACAAGAGCAGAAAACCAATGCCGACCTGAAACACTTGCAGCAGCAGGAGTTGGACGAACTGCACGGGCGCGGCGCGGACACCCAAATGGTGGAAGAGTGCAAAGCAGCAATACATACCTCGGAAGAGGAACTGAGATACATCGACGAGCATAGAATCATCGTGGTGGAGTATCATCGGGATAAGAAAGAACTTTTTGACCAAGAGGAGGATATCAAGACTCGGAAGAAACTAATTACCGACAAACTGCAACAGTTGGACGAAAAATACAACCAACGCAGGCAGAAGCACAACGATACGCTAACCACCATAGGAAAGGAACTTGCCGACCGCCAAAAAGAGGAAAACGACATAGCCGGCGATTTGCAAAAGACAGACCGATTCGTCCAAGACGAAAACCTCTGTCCGCCATTCTTCGCAGACCAACCCGAACGCCAAACGCTCCGTTCTCCTGGTCAGGCTGTGAACGACCTAACCGACGTTATTGTGTTGCGTCAAAAACATTTCAACTCGCTCAAAGAAAGGATAAACATATTCAAAGCAAACTTCTCCGTCAAAAACACCTTCAATTTCCATACGGATTTGACGATTGACGAGGATTTCCTGGATTTCGCCGACAACCTCGACGACTTTCTCATCAACAACAAAATCGAGGAGTACCGCCGCCGCACCAGCGAGCGTTATGTGGACATCCTCGCCCGCATCTCCAAGGAGATGGGCGAGCTGACCCGACACGAATCGGACATTGAGAGAATCATCCAAGACATCAACAAGGATTTCCAGGAACGCAACTTCGCAGGCGTCATCAAACTCATCAAACTCCAACAGGTGGCATCGGCCGATAAGATGGTGCAACTGATGAAGCGAATCAAAGAGTTTAATGATGATAATCCGTTTGCTATGGGCGAAATCAACCTCTTCTCTCCTGCCAACCGCGACGAAATCAACCAAAAGGCGGTGGGCTACCTTTTAGACTTTATGAAATCGCTCCTCGACAACCCACAACGCCAGTACCTTACCCTCTCCGACCTATTCCAGCTGCAGTTCCGCATCGTGGAGAACGACAATGACACCGGTTGGGCAGACAAACTTTCGCACGTGGGCAGCGAGGGTACAGACACCCTCGTTAAGGCGATGATCAACATTATGCTGATCAATGTTTTCAAGGAAAAAGTGAGTCGCAAGTTCGGCGACTTCCGCATACATTGTATGATGGACGAGATTGGCAAGCTCCACCCCCAAAACGTGAAAGGAATCCTCGACTTCGCCAATGCCCGCAATATCCTGCTCATCAACTCTTCGCCAACCACTTACATTGTGTCGAACTATCGTTACACCTACATCTTGGAAAAAGATGGAAAATCACAAACCAAGGTGAGCCCGCTGATATCGCAACTATAGCCAGTTATGATAAAGATAACACCAGCGTTTATAGACAAGCTTTTGCGCCTGCGTGCGGGCGAATCGCTTCCGTCCAGCGTGCTTCGTGGCGATTGGGTGGAGGAGCTGCTCCGCGATGGCGTTCTCGTCAGTCGCTCGCACGGCAGCAAACGTAGCGTCTCCGCCTCATCTCCCGAGAATTTGGAACAAGCGTTGAGGCAAATCGATGAGAGGTTGGGCAATTTGGAAAAGATGAAGTGTATCCTTACGGAGGATGTTTCGCGCGCAGAGCAAGCAACCGATACGGGTAACTCCAAGCTCGTTACAGTCCGCTCTTGCCCGGGGTTTCCCGTCAACTCATACGAGCCAATCGTCTGCCAGCTGGATGGTTGTGAAATGACGATTGAACCGCAAGAAGGGTCATTCCTCTTTATAGCAGACTACCAATCGTTTTTCATTCCGGAGGATGTTATAATCGTGAATGTTGAGAATATGGAGAACTTCCGGCTTATCCGCCGGCAACGTGTGTTGTTTTCTTCTGTGCTGCCAAACGAACGCTTGTTGTTTGTGTCGCGTTACCCTCAATCGTGCGATTTGCGTTCGTGGTTGCTAACCATCCCCAATCGGTATGTCCATTTCGGCGACTTCGACCTTGCGGGAATACATATCTTCCTTACTGAATTTCAAAAATATCTTGGCTGCCGTTCCTCATTCCTCATTCCAAAGGATGTTGAGGAACGTCTAAGTTGTGGCTCTTCGGAGAGGTACAAAGACCAGTATCAAAAATTTAAGAATCTGTCCGCGGATAGTCCTTCTCTGCAAAAGCTGATAGATCTTATCCACAAATACCACCGTTGCTATGACCAGGAGGGGTATATTGGGGATGAAGTCAGGAAAAGGGTGTCGCATTGTAAGGGTCGTGAAGTTACTGAAAACCCTGCCAATTTGTGAGGACGAGTGGGGCTGTTGGTAAGTGTGTATTGGAATACTATAATTTTTTCTCGCCGCAATCTCTTTGCATTCTTAGTTTTTCCCCGTAACTTTGCCCCTATGATGAAGGGTATGGAAACGACATATCACAATTTCATTTTCAACAATCGTTGTTGCGTTGGAATGGAGCAGGTGTTGACTAATGTCAATACCCCCCCCTATTTTTGGATTTTCTTACGATTTTATCCGCCCAATAACCGCACCTCTGCGGTTTCGGTGTCCCGTCATAGGCTCGCTATGCGAAGTCTGTGGCGTTTTTTGTTGTTTGGAGTTTTCAGGTTCATTTATTAATTAAAACATATTAAAGTAATGGTAAAAAGAAGACTATTAGGAATTGCAGTCGCAACGCTCCTCGCCTCGCAGGCTTGGGCCACGCAGTTGACCATCGTCCCGCTCACGGGCGCGGAGCAGAGCACGGAGATCGATCGCATCGGCACGTGGCAGTTCAAGGGAGACACGGCGATGGTGCTGTACGCCAAGGCGGACGGCACGGAGTTGGCGACGAGGAAGTTGGCGGAGATCCGTAAAATTGTCTTTACGGAGAACAAAACCAATGTGGACGAGGCGACCCCGGCAAGCGCATACAGCGTCTACCCGAACCCAACGCAGGACGAGCTGTTCGTGCGTGGCGCGGACGAGCAGACCGCCTTGCAAGTGATTGACATGCAGGGGCGTGTGGTGCGTTCGGCGAAGGGTGCGAGCATCAGCGTGGGCAATCTGCCAAACGGCGTGTACACGCTGCTGGTGGACGGCGAGGCGTTTAGAGTTGTTAAAAAGTAGAAATTTGAAATTTTAGCGAAATGAAGAAGTTTAAGTTTTTTTTATTGGCTTTGATGGCTTGTTGCACTGCGATAATCGCGGTACACGCTATGAAAACCCGAATGGACATCTATATGAAAACCGGAAATGTGGAAGACCATATGGTGTCTGAAATAGATAGCGTCAAACTTCGCCCAGGGGGCATTGATTCTATGGTTATCTACAAGGGGGATGGAAAATACTCCCTCACTAAGTTGTCGCTTGTTGACAGCGTCAAGTTCTCTGAAGTGGTGGTTGACTCTGGCGCCCTCATCAAGTCAGCCTTCAAGGTTTCAGCCACCAAGAGCGTCTACTTCTCGCAAGGAAACCTGCAGGCTTCACGAGAGAAATTGATACTAGAAATTATTGATGAAAATATTCGCTGGTGTTATTCCACAAAGTGGCGTTTTGCTGAAAACCAGTACGACTACATCGGTTCTGCCAACAACAACATCTCGTCGACCTACACTGGCTGGATTGACCTCTTCGGATGGGGAACGAGCGGCTGGAACAGTGGCGCGAATGCCTACCAACCGTGGTCTACCTCGGAGGCGGATACCGCCTATTACCCAGGCGGAAGCGCAACCAACGACTTGACGGGCGACTACGCACAGGCCGACTGGGGCGTGTACAACGCCATCTCCAACGGCGGCAACGAACCTAACAAATGGAGAACTTTGACGATATCGGAGTGGCAGTATCTTTTCAAAAACAACAAATGGACATTGGGGTACATCAAGACATCAGAAACCGATTCAAGTCTGTGTTTCTTTTTGATTCCAGATGGCTTTACAGCACCAAGTGGTGTGAAGGTTACGGTGATAAGCACGAGCCTGAGTCTGTCAGATGGATATTCCGGCGGTATCTCGGCAAGCAGTTACGCTGGCAACACCTACACAACAGAGCAGTTCGACACCCTTGAGAGATTGGGAGTTGTGGCGTTGCCTTGCGGAGGTTATCGCATCAACAAGACGTTGAATCGTGCCGAAGGAGGGTTCTATTGGTCGGCTTCCCGGGACGATGAGGATTACGCCTATGCATTCAATTTTTACGCCACGAGTGCGACTTCAAACCTGAGCAGTTATCGTTGCTCCGGCAACTCCGTCCGCCTAATCCAGGATGCCAATTTCGACATCCACTTTGTGAATGCAGACGGAACAACCCTGCTCGACACCACCGTGGCACGCGGCGTAACGCCAACCTACACTGGCGCGACCCCGTCTGAAACCGCCCCCGCAGACTACGAGTATGTCTTTATGGGTTGGGATAAGGAAATCTCAGCGGCGGACAAAGACATCACCTACACGGCAGTCTACGACACCGTCCTTGCCAAGAAAGACGGTGCGATCCGTGCTTGCGCCTACAAGGTTTCAGCCACCAAGAGCGTCTACTTCTCGCAAGGAAACCTGCAGGCTTCACGAGAGAAATTGATACTAGAAATTATTGATGAAAATATTCGCTGGTGTTATTCCACAAAGTGGCGTTTTGCTGAAAACCAGTACGACTACATCGGTTCTGCCAACAACAACATCTCGTCGACCTACACTGGCTGGATTGACCTCTTCGGATGGGGAACGAGCGGCTGGAACAGTGGCGCGAATGCCTACCAACCGTGGTCTACCTCGGAGGCGGATACCGCCTATTACCCAGGCGGAAGCGCAACCAACGACTTGACGGGCGACTACGCACAGGCCGACTGGGGCGTGTACAACGCCATCTCCAACGGCGGCAAGCAAAAAGGATTGTGGAGGACGCTCACCACAAGCGAGTGGGATTACCTCTTCCAAAATAACAATTGGACCCTGGCCTATGTGAAGACCACGTCCGAGGACTCAACGCTGTGCTTTATGCTGATACCGGCGGACTTCACCGCGCCAGACGGCATCACGGTGGTGGACGGCGTCGCGATGACAGACTTATTGCCCGGCACGACCTCATCATTTGTAGATGTCTGTGCCACCCCTTACACCTACACCGTTGAGCAATTCTCTCAACTCGAGAAGTTGGGCGTTGTGGCACTGCCCTGCACCGGCCACCGCAAAGGTTCTGCGTATGGCGATAATGGGTACGGCGAATATTGGTCGTCTTCTGCTTATTCAGAGGAACGTGCTAATACATTTATTTTCAGTGAACAGCTGGTGCAATCGGATGCTCATTTGAAACGGTTCTACGGAATCAGCGTCCGCCTAATCCAGGACATCAATTTCGACATCCACTTTGTGAATGCAGACGGAACAACCCTGCTCGACACCACCGTGGCACGCGGCGTAACGCCAACCTACACTGGCGCGACCCCGTCTGAAACCGCCCCCGCAGACTACGAGTATGTCTTTATGGGTTGGGATAAGGAAATCTCAGCGGCGGACAAAGACATCACCTACACGGCAGTCTACGACACCGTCCTTGCCAAGAAAGACGGTGCGATCCGTGCTTGCGCCTACAAGGTGTCCGACACCAAGAGCGTCTACTTCTCGCAAGGAAACTTGCAGTTCAATGCCGCACAAGGCACACACGCAACGGCAGATGGAAAGACAGCACAAGGCACTTGGCGGTTCGCAGAGAACCAGTACGACTATATCGGTTCTGCCAACAACAACATCTCGTCGACCTACACTGGCTGGATTGACCTCTTCGGATGGGGAACGAGCGGCTGGAACAGTGGCGCGAATGCCTACAAACCGTGGGCTACATCAGTTGATAACGAGGACTATTACCCAGGAGGTAGTTATTCCAACAGTCTGACTGGCACTTACGCCAAGGCGGACTGGGGTGTGTACAACGCCATCACCAACGGCGGCAACGAGCCTAATCAGTGGAGGACGCTCACCACGGACGAGTGGCAGTATCTGTTCAAAAACAACAAGTGGACGTTGGGCTATATCGAGGATGGCGGTAACTCATACTCATGCTTTATGCTGATTCCGGAAACGTTCACTGCACCGGAGGGCATAAATATTGATGTGGTAGGCACAGGCAATTTGTCTGAAACTGTTATGAGAGACATATCAGAGAGTATTTATTCTAACAACACCTACACGGTTGAGCAGTTCTCCCAGATAGAGAAGCTGGGTGTTGTGGCGTTGCCTTGCGCTGGCTACCGCAGCGGCTCGTCGGTGAGCGATGTCGGGTCGTACGGCCGCTATTGGTCGTCTTCTGCCAACGATTCCTACTACGCCTACAGTTTCTACTTCCATTCTACGGGGGTTGTATCGTCCCGCAATGGCTACCGGGACCGCGGATTCAGCGTCCGCATTGTCCAGGATGTTCCAAAATAATTGAGAGACCGTCCCCCAAGGGCGGTCTCAGCGAAGGACTCCCCGCGAAGCGGGGTGAATTTTGCAGGAAGCAAGGAAGGTTGCAATTGTAATAAACAAGAACAGAGATAATGAGAGGAGTGCGCCACCGTAGTGCGGCGCACTCCTTTTTTGTATATTTGCGGAAACAAGAAACCGAGAGCGTTATGAAGTACCCAGTCGGCATACAGACATTTGATAAAATCATTGAAGGTGGTTTTGTCTACGTTGATAAAACGGATTTGATATATTCTCTTGTCCAGGAGGGAACAATTTATTTTTTGAGCCGTCCACGCAGGTT
>CAVGRN010000003.1:0-69423 GCA_963631545.1 Paludibacteraceae bacterium
CTGGCGTATCATCAAACAAATAAACCACCCCATAAATCGTCAGCACGAAGAGGAAAAGGTCTAACGAGAGGATGAAGAGGGGGAGGCGGGTTCTCTCGGGGCGGCCCGTCGGCCAATGCACTGCCACCACATACAAAAACGAGACACCCACCATAAAGAGTACCCACATCGCGGTAACGAGCGACCCGTCTAAGCCCACAAGGCTCTGCAGGTAGTAGAATATCCAACCGCAAGTGTAGAGGTATATCTTCGTGGAGTCTTTCATCACTGCTTAGTTTGGTTGCGGAGCGTCTGCAACACCACCTCGCCCACCATACGCAAGGTGGCAGGGTGTATGTTCTCGGGCGTGTCGCGCACGGTGTGCCACGTATCGGGGAAACCCCGCTCAGCAGAGTAGTCTATAATATCTATGGTAGGGATGCCTGCCAAGAGGTTGATGTAATAATGGTCGTCCACAATCGCCCCAGTCTCAATGGGACGGAACGCCTCCGCATAGCCAAGCCCCACTGCCGTCTGCCACACTTGCGACAGATACTGCTCAGCAAAATGCAGCGAAACACGGTCGAAGCCGAAATGTGGTTCCGCGCCGCCCACCATATCGAGCAGTATGCCCCACTGCGGCCGTACCTTATAATAAGGATGCCGCGCCAAGTGCTGCGCACCTAAGCACCAAGTGTCTTCGCGGCCCTCGGTCGAGAACGACGGCGTGCCGTAATCCTCCAAGTCGAGGAAGACGATGTCCACCCCAAGCGAGTCTGCCGACAACCGCAACTGCCGAGCCACTTCCAAAAGCACTGCCACACCGCTGGCACCATCGTTGGCACCCATCACTGGTTGCAGCCAATACTCTTTTTTATCGTTGTCGCAAAACGGGCGCGAATCCCAGTGGGCGAAAAGCGCAACCCGGCGTTGCGCCTCGGGGTGGAGTCTGCCGATGAGGTTGACACCCTCCAACAACTTTCCTTCGTAATTGACGGCGGTGAAGCGTTGCGCCTGCACCTCGTCGCACAGCCGCTCCAACTGCTGCTGCAGGTAGCCGGCACAACGGCGGTGAGCCTCCGTTCCCGGCACGCGTGCACCGAAACCGCACTGTGCTTGGAGGTAAGCCATAGCAGAGTCTGCGCTGAAATCCGGGCGATGCACCGTCTGCACCTGCGTGGGGGCATCCGCCTTGCCGGCAGCCTTCTTCTCCGCACCAGTCACAGAGCCGCCTCCGCAAGACAAAAGCAGAGGGAGAGCCGCCACGGAGAGCCACTTATATATTCCGTTCATCATAAGCACACAACATTAACCATAACGAAACAAAAAAAGGAGAACCAACTAAGATTCTCCTTCCTTGTAGCGGATCCGGGAATCGAACCCGGGTCTAAGCCGTGAGAGAGCTACGTGCTAGGCCACTACACTAATCCGCCATTCGTTTGTCATTTTCTTTTTGACGTTGCAAAGGTACTGCTTTTTTCCGAACTTGCAAATTTTTACAAGTTTTTTTTCATGCCTACTCAATCATTTTTTTGGAGGGTTAGTAGGATTTTGGCCTACAAAACACATGATGGTTACACGGAGGGGATGGATCCAACTTTCAAAACCCCTTGGAATAGTTTTGTCTTGACTTTGCCTAAATTCAACATTGAAGGAATTGACGGCATTGAAGTCATCAATGAAAATGACGTTAAAAGGGATAAAGAATGGGACGATCGGAAAGGTGGTCAGAAAAAAATTGATGCCATTCTGCAACTTCTTAGAGATAATCCTACAATTACGAGAAATGATCTTGCCAAGGCTGTTGGAATATCCCCCAGTGCCATCCAAAAACATATCAACCGACTGAAAGCAAACAACACCATCGTGCGGCGGGGTGGCGACAGAGGAGTTTTTTGTGAAGTATTGGGAAAATAGTGATATAAGAGCATAACTTTTCCCGAAAACAACGCCGCAAAGAAAAATCAAAACACATTTCTTGCAAATCTAACTTATCAACAGTATTTTTGGAAAATGGACTGCACTACAGTCTTAACGTAACTAATGAACTGAAAGTTAGCAAAATATGAAAAGACTCATACGGAACGGAATGCGACATATCCTCTACTTCATAGCGTTTTTCTGCTGTCTTACCACGCCGGCACTCGCCGCCGAGGTGAACCAAAGCACCCCTAACCTTGGTTTCGAAAAGGGAGACTACAGCGGTTGGACCCGTTATTTCGGTTATTACGGACAAGCGTATTGGGCGAAAGACACCACTGCCGCTAACAATAAATTCCTCATCTCAAATCAAAGTCATTCGGCGAACGCATCCGAAGAGGAAGTAAACAATAGCGAAGCGGGCTGGACGGAGCGTACTTCTCAAATCACAGGCACCACTATCGGAGACTTCCAGATTATGAGTTCCGGTAGTATTGATAAAAACATCGCCTGCAACAACCTGACACAAATACCCAACGGTAGCAACTACGCCGTGAGAATCGGCTCCAGCGAAAAAGCGGAACTAAACGGTGAATATAGTTCCATTGACCCTGGTTCGTGGAAAAAACGCGCCATGGCAGAGAAGATGACCTACTCTTTTGTGGTGGACGAGAACTCAACATTGCTCACCTACAAATATGCCGCCGTGCTTGAAGGCGCAGCCGACGGCAAACACGAGGGTAAGAACCACGAGCGCGCGCCTTTCGCCGTCATCGTAACCTCCGAGAGTGGCGACACGCTGTGCTTCTCGAGCGTGGTGAACAACAGCAACGGTCTGACCAAAGCCAACACCAACGGACTGGGTGGTGAAGTGGAATACTGCAAACGATGCCAAATAACAACCTCCGAACTTGAAGATGTGGAAACCCACAGCTGCGGCAACGTGACAGAAACCAGCACCGAGAGCGTATGCACAGAGTGCGAAAGCAGCACTGACAAGCAAAACTTCAAATGTCTAAAATCCGTCACCAAGCAAATCTCCGAGCAGGCGCAGAGATGGATACCGAAAATGGAAAATGTGGAAACCTGGGTATGCACAGGGTACGAGGAGGAATGGAAAAAAAAGGGTCATTACTGGAGTACAAAATATTACTATTGCAACAAATATGACAACAATGGGAATTGCACCCAATGGAGCGATGGTTGGAACACAAAAACCTGCAGCAAGGACAAAAAAGATAAGAATGGCAACTGTGTGGAATTCCAGTACAGTTCTAGTGGCACTGACAAAGGAGAACAGAGGGACTACTACACACGCTGCACCAGCGGCTATTGGACTACAAAGAAGGAAGACCACGGCTACTGGGAGACATACACCAACACCTACAACAAAACCATCTGCGTGGACTGCGAATACCAAAAATACAAAACCAAGATACTGAACTACGGCTACGAAACGCCAGAAGACAACCAAACTTGCTACAACTGTCGCTACGGAACCTGCTTGGAATATGGCGTAACCCAATCGACAACCAACGACCCCTGCTACCAGGCATACCTCACGCAAGACCAGTTGGCAACCACCTACTATAAGGACTGGACAACAGTCTCCTACAACCTGAGCGACTACATCGGCAAGAAAATCACCATCACCGTCGAGAACCACGACTGTATTGAAAAGGTGTGGGTGTGCAATTACTGTGCAAAAGCCATTGACGACAGTAAAGTAAGCAACGGGAAAGCGTATTGTGATGCAGTTAAAAAAGATTATAGAGTTACACAAAAATATATGGCCGGCACACACCGCACCTACGGTTATTTCACCGCAGAGACAAAGCCTTTTGAGGTAACCATCAAAAACTGTGTGGGCGACAACAACATCACCCTCACCGCCCCCGAGGGTTTTGCCAACTACACCTGGTCTTCCCCAATCAGCGTGCCAGACTCAAAATACCCTAACGTGGCAACCATCAGCAGAAGTGCCATCGACGAGAGCAAGGACTACACCTGCACTATGTCGAGCCACGACAACGACCCCAACCTTTTCAAACACGGAGAGAACTGCACGCAAACCACTGACAAGTTCCGCCTCACCAAGACTCCATTCAATATGGACTTCGATGCCGACGTGGCGTGCTACAACGAGGTGCTGTTGACAGACAAAACCGTCATCACAAAAATCCTCCATAATGGCGACGAGGTAAAACCAGACACCATCGTCAACCGCATTTGGAGCTACAGAGAACACGGCTCCACCGATGCGTGGCAACAGGTCCAAGGCGACGGCATCACCCGCATCCTCCCTGCCAACCCAGGCGAGAGCAAAACCTACGATGTGAAACTCACCATCTTCACATCAAGAGACTGCGAGCAGAGCTTAGAAAAACAGGTTACGGTAGTGGGCCGCCCTGACGTGGAGATCAAAGGCGATGCCACCGTCTGCAACGGCGAGTCGAAAGAGTTGCGACTCACCACCGATGCTTACCTCAAATCTGCCATGGGCGACTATGTCAACCAATTCGGCAACAAATTCAAATATGAATGGACTGACGAGGGTGGCAACGTGCTAAACGAAACTCTCGAAGGCGAAGACGGAGCCAAATACTCCGTAAAGCCAACCAACGGAACTGCCGTCTACACGCTCTACATCACCAGTATGGAGAAGTCGGGCAACAACGCCGACCGCGAGTGCGTGTATGATGGAGACCACTCCATCACCGTCAACGAGACGCCATCTGTTACCCTCTCCGCAAACAATATGAAGTATGAGGCCAACGGTGCTAAATACGTGGAGATATGCGACGGCGAAGAGGCAGAGTTCTCTGCCACCACCAACATCGACGGTAAGTTCTACTGGCTCGGCAAGGCAGAAGGCGCAACCAAACAAGACACGCTTGCGAAAGGAACAGCCGACGCCAGTTCGGGCGAGCACACCGAAACCATTACCCAAAACGCACGTTATTACGTAACGGTTACCACCGAACAGGGCTGTTCGGGTCGAGACTCTGCCAACGCCATCAAAATGGAGATCCCGACATTGACAATTGAAGGTTCGGCAGATGCCTGCGTCGGCTCCGACTACAACTACACCGCCAAGGGTGCAGAGGACGCCAGCTCGTATGTGTGGACACTTGCCTCCAACGCGACCATACAGAACCCTAACCTCAACCTGCCATTTGAAAAAAGCGAGTACGAAGGCATGGGAGACCCAATCGCATATACCCTCAAGTTGCTGGGTAAAAACGACAATGGTTGTAGCAACACCATCAGCACCACCATCAACATCCACCAACTGCCAACAATGACAGTCCAGGGAGAAACCACCGCCTGCGAGGATCAACCAATAACGCTGTCCGTTACCGGTGTCGACTCCTGCTCTGTTTGGACGGGCGGTTCTTCCTCTCCTAAGTACACAGACGACAAGCACCTCGAAATGACCGACACCGTGAGTGCCACCACAAAGATGTATTATGTGGACGGATTCGCCTTCCACGGAAATGAGAAGTGTAAGAGTTCGCTCACAGTGGGTGTTACCGTCAAAAATGCGCCAAAGGCAACCATCATCGATCACGCCTACCTTGCCGGCCACATCTGCGAGGGCGAAGACATATACCTTTCCGGCAATGGCGCATCCAGCTACGAGTGGAGCGACAACCGCGATATGACAAACATACTCTCCAACAGTGAAGAGCTGAAAATCTCCGCACCAACCAACAAAACGGAGGTGTGGTATTATATGAAATCGTATAACGACGCCGGACACAACGGCTGTTGGAGTTTGGATAGCACACTCATCACCATCCACAAAGCACCTGAGTTTGAGGTGGCAGCCGAGAAAGGACTCATCTGCGAAGGCGGAACAGACAGGCTGAGTGCCACCGAGATAACCGGTGCGACCGCCGACAACAAGATAGCCAAATTCGTTTGGGACGACGGCACTGAGAACGCCAACTACACCATAACATTGGACGCAGGCAGAACATTCACCGTAACTGCCTACAACAACAACCAATGCACCTCACAAAAAACAGTAGAGGTGAAAGTTGTTCCGAACCCAGAACTTGAAGATATACGAAGCGAGGCCGACAAAACCATCTGCGAAAACGGAGAGGCGACGCTCACCGTCCAAAACAAGGCTAACGCAACATACACCTACACCGATAGTTACAGCTGGACATTCGACAACGCGGGAATCGGCACCGACGCCACCGTCAAGCACAGTCCGACTGGAACCGGTATCGTCTACTACACCGCTACCGGCGCAAGAACTTACACTGTGGACGGCAAAACTGCCACTTGTACAAGTTCCGAGCGATTCCCAGTCAACATCAACGTGGCAGCCGCCCTCACCATCACGGGTCACGAGTCGGGTGTCTGCCAAGACAGCACCGTAACCCTCACCGCAAGCGGAGCGATGAAAGGCGCTACATATACGTGGGGTGTTATGAACGGCGACCAAGAAGAATGGGGAACACTGACCAATGCGACAATAGACGAAAGTTCCGCAAGCCACGCCGTCATCAACGCAACCCCTAAAACCGATGGCAACATCACCTATATAGTAAAAGGTAAAGGCACCAATGGTTGCGAAGGCGAAACCAAAGCAATCCTCACCGCCTACAAGAACCCAACGGTAACCATCACGGCAGACAAGGAGTGGGTGTGCCAAAACAACTCCGTAACACTCTCCGCAACCGTCGCAGACAACACCGAGGCTTCCTACGCTTGGAGGCTGACCAACGAGGCAGACAACTCGTCCGCCGGCGACGCATCTGGCAAGAACCTTACCATCAATATGGATCAGACGAAAGTCTTCTCCGTAACGGCGACAGACATCCACAACTGTAAAAGCAAAGCGGTGGATAAGGTCATCACCGCACGCCCTTACCCAACCATCAGTCCGTCTGCAGACAACAAAGACTACGTCTGCAAAGGCTTGGACATCAAATTGGCAGTAGACGCAGCCAACGACAAGACCTACCACTGGACAGACGGTGTGAACGAAAGCACCACCAATGAGTTTGAGTACAAGAACCCTGACTTCGGCAGCGCATCGACCTACCAAGTAAACCTGACGATAACGAAAAACGAATGTTCGACAGACACCTCGTTCCGTCTGAGCGTTTCCACTCCGCCAGTTGTCTACATCACGGGTAGCAACCAAGTGTGCGCCGGCGGTAGCGTAACCCTCACCGCCAAGGGAGGTGCAGCAGGCAAATACCAATGGCACAAAGCAGACGACGGCACGCAAATCTCAGACCAAGACGCCATTAAACAAACCATTGACGAAGGCACAACCTCGTTCTACCTCGTCGGGTACGACGCCAAAGGGTGTATGGGTACGAGCGAAAACTTCACCGTTACCGGACATTCCAAACCTAACATCACCATTGCGGCAGCATCAAGCAAAGTGTGCCAAGGCAACTCGGTAGCCATCACAGCAGGCGGCTCAGACAATCCTAACGGCTACACGTGGAAATACACCACTCAGAGCGGAGGCGAGAAGAGCTACGCCTGCTCCGAATGTGGAAGCATCAACCCTATCATCCAAGAGAAGGTAACCTACACCGTTACCGGTCAAGACAGCAGAGGTTGCGAAGGCACTGCAACCACCACCATTGAGGCAATGGAGACTCCAGTGCTTGAACTCACCGCCGCCCCAATGGCAGTCTGCAAAGACGGCAGCACGAACCTCACCGCCGTCAACACCAACAACAACGCCATCGTCAGCCAGTGGACTTGGGATGACGACAACAGCACTTCTGGTGCGGACAAAGACAAGGTAACGGCAACAAACATCACCACCACGCGCAACTTCACCGTAACAGCCACCACTGCCGAGGGTTGTACCTCGCAAAAGGAAACCAAGGTTGAGGTCTACCCTGTGGAAGCCATCGGTATCGACAAAGGCAACGGCTACGTGTGCGACGGTGGCAACATCACACTGAAAGCCATCGGTGGCGCAAGCGATTTTAATTGGACAAGAAAAGACGATAACGTATGGGCAAAGAGCGGAAGCACCACCACTCTGGACGGAGTTTCTGCCAACACCACCATCTACTTGAATGCGAAAGACGCCAACGGATGTGCCACGGCACAAGCCGAGGCTGAAATCGAATTCAAGAGTCGCCCAACGGTCGAAATAGACCCAATAGGAACACTCTGCTACGGCGACGCCGCACAGCTCAAAGCAAAAGCGACAGACGGAAGTGCTATGCAAACCTCTGGCTGGACTTGGTATGAGGAGGGTGCAGAAACTGGCACGAAGGTGGACAATATGCAACTCACCAACATCACCGCAGCAAAGAAATACGAAGTGAAAGGTCTCAACAGCTTCGGCTGCGAATCAAACACTGCCGCCTTCACCCTCAACGTAGTGTCCGAACCTAACCTCACACTCACAACGAGCGACAACACCGTGTGCCGAGGCTCAAAGGTTACCCTCACCGCACAAACCACGGAAACCGGCGTGAGCATCACCTGGCCGAATGGAAACGCAGTATCCGGCATCAGCAACCAAGCAATCACGATGGACACCACCCTGACCATCGCCAAAACTTACAACTTCACAGCAACCGTCGAAACTGCCACAGGCTGTAAAGCCACCAAAACAGTCTCCGTTACTGTAAACGACGTGCCTACTGTAACCATCACCAGCGTAACAGGTAAAAACAGCATCTGCGAAGGCGAGAGTCTGCAGCTGATTGCCAACTCTGCCACTGCCACCCAGTACACCTGGACAGGCGCAACCGCCGACCCAACTGACGGCAAATTGGCAGAAATGACCTCGCACGACGGCGACAGCGAAATAAACGCACAAGTGGAAGTGAGCGACGGACTTTGTACCGCCAACGCCGAGTTTAAGGCAACCGTCAACGGCAAGCCGACCATCACCATCAACGGCGAAACAAACGGAACCGGCAAAGTCTGCTTGGGCGAAGCATTCTTGCTGACCGCCGAAGGAGCCGACAACAAAGACTACCAATGGACGATGAACAATGCCGGTGTGGGTAGCGGACTCACCTACAACCCTACCATCAACAGTGATGCAACAATCACCGTGTCGGGTAGCAACTCCAACGGCTGCTACAACTCGGCTACATTCTCCATCACACCAAAGGAATTGCCAACCTTCACCGCAGCCGACCAAAGCACCTGCTACGGACAGACGGCAACCATAAAAATTGAAAACAGCACCGCAACTTCCTACGACATCGAGTGGGAAGGCGGCAACGAAAACAATTGGACAAATACCCAATACACCACCGAGGAGCTGACCGCCGGACGCACCTACCACATCACCGGCTACTTAGACGGCTGCGCCAGCGACAAGAAGGATGTAATGGTAACCGTCAACGCATTGCCAGTCATCAAAATCACAAGCGACCCACTCTCACGCCGTTTCTGCCAAAACGGCACCGCAACCCTCACCGCAACCGGCGGAACGACCTACACCTGGGTGGCTGCCAACGGACTGACAGTCAACAACGACATAGCCACTGTAGACCCATCCTCCTTCGACCTCACAAAACAAAAAGAATACACCTTCTCCGTAACAGGAAAGAACGGACAATGTGAGGCTGACGCATCCATCACGCTGACCATCGACGCTCTGCCTACCGTAACCATCGACGGTGCTGACGCAGTCTGCCAAGGCGCAACTGCCGAACTCACCGCCCAAGGTGCAAGGACATACGTTTGGAACACCGGCGGAACAGACGCCACCATCGAACCAACCATCACTGCCACAAACAACACGTTCTCTGTAACCGGTACCGACGAGAACAATTGTAGCAGCACCTCCGATGTGAAGACAATAACCGTCAACTCCCTGCCACAACCTAAGTGGGACGCAGTGTCAGTCTGCAAGGGCGAAGACGCAACAATAACCTTCGACAAGGGAACAACCATTGCCTCCGTTCTTTGGAAGAAAGACGGACAAACAACAGGCAACTCCCGCGAGTTCAACGACCTCACCGAGGATATGTACCTCGATGTAACCGTGTCGAGCGATAACAACTGTACCAAAGACACCACCGTAACCATCAAGGTGAACGACGTGCCTACCATCTCATTCTCAGGTAGCGAGGACATCTGCTCGGGCAACGACTTCAAAGTAACTGCCACCGCTCCCGACTGCAACTTCACCTGGACGGGAACGGAAGGTGCAACCGTCAACGGTGCAATTGTTACGGGCAACATCGCAGCCACAACCGACAAGAAAGTAACCTACACCGCCACGGCAACCAATGCGGCGAACTGCTCTGCTACGGCAGATTTCTCATTCACCGTTCACGCACCAAAGGTGAACTCCATCAATGTGGATGGGGCGACTGCCAACGGCGAGATTTGCGAAGGTTCTACCGTAACTTTAACTTCAGTCGGGACATTCGACAACTACTCTTGGACTGTCAAAGGAGAAGCGAACAACGTTATCTCCGCTGAGAAAGAGACAACCGTTAAACCAGACAAGGAAACGACCTACGTGCTGACCGCCGAGACCTCAGCAAGCGAAGGAGGCTGTCCGGCAACGGCTGAAACGACCATCAGCATCGTCAAGAAACCTACGTTCGACTTCGAATATGTGAAAGTCTGCGAGGGCGAGGACGGAACAGTGAAACTGAAAAATCCATCGGCCAACGCAACCTACAAGTGGACTTACAAGACGGAAACCAGCCAAGACGACAATGGCATCCACGAGGTTACCACGAAGTTGGACAAAGACGAAACATTCAAGGTTTTAGCACAATCCACCATCATTCCGACCTGCCAGACAGAAAACTCAATGATTGCGGAAGTGAAGGCTAAACCGAACTTCTCTATTCTGACGGACAGAACCAACAACGAAATGTGTTCCGGCGAAACCGCCAACATCTACGCAACCAACGATGCGTACGCTTACGACTGGTATGAGGGCGACTATACGGCTGGCAAAACCGCATACAAAGCCGCCACACCATCCATCAACGAAACGATTAGCAACGCTGACGCGAGCGACATCACAAAGACATTCACCGCAAGAGCGGTGAGCGACGGTTGCGCCAACACAAGCGACGTAACCATCACCGTGCATCCAAAGGCTAAATTCAGCCTCGAGCAAAGCGGAGTTGCCTGCGAGGGCGAGAATGTAACCGTCAAAGTAAAAGATGGAGCAGACAGAACTGCAACCTCGTTCGTATGGTTGAACGAGAGCAAGTTGAGCGACGGCGGCAAGACTGGAGAATCGCAAGTGTTCACCATTCCTGAGGGAAGCTCGGCAGACTACCATATCGCCGGTTATGTGGTGGGTAGCACCACCGACGGATGTCCAGACACCGTGGCTTACGAAATCACGAAAGTGGCTAAGCCAGTCATCAAGATTGACGGCAACGATCCAATCTGTAGCGGTACCGCACCTACGGGCATCACCCTCAGCGGCGCAACCACCTACACCTGGTATAAAGGTGCGTCCGCAACCGGGACAAGCATAGGCCAGACGGGCGGCAACAGCACCGAAACAGTCGAGTCAATCATCGGAACACTCAACAGCAACCAGTTCTTCACCATCCAAGCGCAGGGTGGCGCATCAACCTGCGTTGCCGACACATCATTCGAGATCAAAGTCGTACAACGCCCAGACCTCGTCTTGGAAACAAGCAAGAAAGACGCTTGTCCTAACGACAAAGTAACGCTCACCGCAAAATCAGCCTCGTCCACACCTATTGGAAACTACAAGTGGGAACGCGAGCAAGGTGGCAATTGGGTGGCAATCAGCGGAGTAACCAGTGCATCTACCGATGTGTTGGAGGCTACCCAAGGAACATACCAATACCGCGTCACCGCAGAGCAAACCACCAACGGAACCACCTGCGACAACTCGGCCACAGTGAAAGTGAACTACCAACCAACCCCATCTGTTACAATCGTTGCCGACAACCAGGAGATTTGCAACGGCGAAACCGCAACAATCTACACCGTCGGAACATCTTACAGCAGTTACACCTGGGAGGAAGAGGAACTTCACACCACCATCAAACTGAAATCGCTGAGCAGCAATACGGGTACGTTGAAGGAGACTCCAAAGACAGCCACAACCTACAAATTGGAGGTTTCCAACGAATACGGCTGTAAAGGATTCGACACACTGACAATCAGCGTACGCGAATACCCAATCTTCAACATCACCATCGATGATGTCTGCGCCAACTCCAACGCGAAACTCAACATCTCCGCCAACAGCACCGCCCTCATCACCAATATGACGAACGGCGTGAAGAACGCCGCTGGCGAGTGGACGACGGCAAACCCAATCGCCGCAAGAACCGGATTCACCATCAGTGCGACCAACAAAGACGGATTCTGCGGCAAGGACACCACCGTATATGCTGAAACCCTGCCAGAGCCAGTCGCTCAAATCTATGTGGACGGCATCGCAACCAACAACGAGGCGGTTGAGATTTGCCCTAACACGCAAATCAAACTTCAAGCCAAGTCTACACAATCCACCATTGCGGAAACCGCATGGGAAACGATAGACGGCGGGAAGGAAACGGTTGCAAACGAAGCCGAAATCACCAACACGCCAAGCAAGAGCGGCTCGTACACCGCAACCGTCAAAGACGACAAGGGATGTACAACAACGCTGACCCAGATGGTAACCGTCAGCACCCCATCGCAAATCGAAATAAACACCCCCACTAACTTCTGCGAGGGCGAGGACGTAACGCTCACGGCAACCAACGCCGAGAGTTATGCTTGGACCGTAACAACCGCAACCGGCGGCAATTACACCAACGTAACGTATGAAGACGCTACACAAAGCACCATCACCATCAAGAATGTAACGGAGAAACTGAACGTCTTCGCAACAGGAACCGATGCGAAAGGATGCTCGGCAAGCCAGTCGGACACCAAGACGCTCACGCCAACCGCAAAACCAACGTTGACACTCAACGCCATCAGCCAAGTTTGTAGCGGTGAAACATTCACACTGAGCGCACAAAGCGACGCTAACGCAACCGTACAATGGGCAGGTCAAGCCGAGAAGAAGGGCAGCAGCGACTACACCATCAGCACAGTCGCAGCAGAAACCAAATCGACCGAGACCTACACCGTAACCGTGAGCGACAACTCCAACTGTACCAACACGCAGACGGTTAGCGTCGACATAATGCCAGTGCCAACCCTGCTCATCACGCAAGACGATGCGTTCTGCGCAGGCGGGAAGGCTCAACTCTCCGCCAGCGAGAAGTTTGGTTCTCAACTCACCTACTCTTGGTACAAATCTGACGATGCCAACAAGACCGAAATCTCCAACCAAAGCACAGCAGAAATCGGAGAAGCCGGCACTTACATTGTAAAAGGTACGGACGGGAATGGATGTTCGAGCGAGAAAAAGGCAAGTCCGATCATCAGTTACAGCAACCCAGTTGTAACCATCACGACGGATAAGACCGCCTGCATCGACTCCACTATCACACTGACCGCACAAGGCGACAACTACACCTACGAGTGGTTCAAGAAAGACGGCGCAACAGAAACCCCTATCGGTAGCGGAGAAAGCCAGAAAATCACAGTTTCTGCCAACACCGAAACATACGCCGTTAAAGCAAGAGAGATACACGGCTCTCTCACCTGTCAGAGTGAAACGGAAACCGACGTCAACGGAAAGCCATCGCCAACCTGGACATTTAAGACGGCTGATGTCTGCGAGGGCAAAACCGCAAACATCTCCATTGAGGATGGTTCTTACCCTACTGGTACGACTTTCGCTTGGACATACGGCAACAACCCTGCAACCGACGGAACCTCGGTAACCACCGACGCCGTCAATGGCTCCGTAACCTACTCCGTAACGGGAACACTTGATGGTTGTACACACACCGAGCAGGTAACCGTCAACAGCAAGGCTCTCCCTATCATCAACAACATCGACGCTCCGAATGAGGTCTGCGAGGGCAACTCAATCACCCTCACTGCCGACCCTTCTGACAATACCCTCACCTACAATTGGACGGTGAACGGTTCTGCTTTGGACAACAAGTCTGCCGTTACCTACGATGCGTCGACGTTAACTGCTGGAAACTACTCCTACTCATTGTCAATAGACAACGGATGTGAGTCAAAGACGAAAGACGGCAACTTCACCATCCTTAGCAAACCAACCATCGCTTTGGAAGGTGAAACCACCTACTGTCCGAACTCACAGACGAGCATCGGCGTCAAAGGCGGCATGACAAGCATCATCTGGTACGCTTCCGACAAGAACGGAACAGAAGGAGCAATGGTGAGCAGCGGATCCGGCTCAGATAAGCTGACGGAAACCGTTACTGAAACCACCTACTACATCCTGAAAGTAAACAACGGACAGTGCGACAACCAAGAGCATATTACCGTATCGACATACGATACTCCACACTTCAACATTTCTGGAAGCCAAACCATCTGCGAGGGTTCTCAGGCAGAACTCAACATCAGCGGCACAAAGAGCGGAGACAAATGCTATGTGGATGTGAACGGCACACGCACGGAGGTTGCCGGCGGCAAGCACACCTTCTCGCCTACCGTCACTACCGACTACAACATCTATGTTGAGTCTGCCAACGGATGTACCAATGACACCACCATCACCATCAACGTAGAGGCCAAACCAGACGTTACCATCAACGACCTTGTCGGCGGTAGCGGAAGCATCTGCTACGGCGGAAGCATGGATCTCAAAGCCAATAGTTCGGTGGTGGGAGTAACCTATGAATGGGAAAATGGGTTGGGCGACAATGCAGACATCACCGTTACGCCAAACGCCACCACAACCTACACCGTTTCGGCACAGAAAACAATCAGCGGCGGAAACATCTGCGAAAGTCAAACCCAGTTCACCGTCAATGTCAACGCATTGCCAGATGTGAAGATAACCGGTGCTGATTACGCTTGTAAGGGTGCGACCGCCGAATTTGGCGTTACAAGCACAGGCGACTATAATTACCTTTGGGAAGACGGAAGTATAAACGCCTCCCGTTCGGAAGTAATTGACGCAGACAAGACATTCACGCTGACTGTAACCGACAAAAACACGCAATGTTCGAATAACTTCGACCACAAGGTTACGGTGAAAGAGCTTCCTACCATCAAACTGATGAGCGGTGGCGTAGAGGTTACAACCCTAAGCGTCTGCAAGAATGCGACAATGCCAGATGTTGTGGCAGAAAGCAACATCGCAGGCAACAAGAACACTTACTCGTGGACGGAAGACAATGCCGAAAAGAGCAAGACTGCCACGCTGACGGGCCAAGTCATCAACAGCACACGCCACTTCGTGGCACACACGCAAACAGAGTTTGGCTGTGCCGCCGAGAAAGATTTGGAGGTGAACTTCCTCGCTCTGCCAGTAGTTGAAATCACCGGCGACGCCACCGTATGTAACAACAGTAAGGCATCCCTCACAGCAACCGCAACAGAGGGAGCAGGCAATTACGTGTACACTTGGAGTGTAGACAAAGGCACATACAACGCAAGTGGAAACAAGTTCGAGGCAACATTCGACTACGGAACACAAACTTCCTGCACAGTATCAGTCGCAGCAAAAGACGGAAACGAGTGTGAAAGCGAGAAAGTAAGCCACACCATATCCGTCCGCCCTACACCAACTGTAACCATCACGCCAAGTGCAACCGAGGTTTGCGAGGGTAGCACAGTCGACCTCACCGCCGACGGCGCCGGCAACAACGGAACATACGAATGGAACACCGGCGAGACAAACGACAAGATAACCGCCACCATCGCCGACAATACCACATTCACCGTTGTCGGTAGCGATATGGACGGGTGTCAAAGCGAACCAGCAAGCGTCACCATCAACAAAAAAGACTTGCCTAAATTCGCCATTGAAGGCAACCAATGGGTTTGCGAGGGCAGTTCCACCGACATTGAAATCAAACCAGCCACAACCGGGGCAGAAGTACTTTGGGTGGCAGAGAACGATGTGAACTACACCGCAGCCATCAGCAATGCGAAACGCACACTGAGTCCGATTTCCACTTCAACCTACACCGTCAGGGTGAAGGTTGGCGGATGCTTCCTCGACTCGACATTCACCGTGGCTGTGAACGCACTTCCAGTCGTCCAAATCAACGGATATACCACGGGAGGAGCAACCGCTATATGTAGCGGCAACACCGCAGCACTGAACGCCAGCGCAGGCCTCAACAACTACACCTGGTATAAAGGTGAGGTGTCAAGCGCGACACAAATCACAAGCGGTATCGCAGGGATAAAGGGCAATGTGCTTACCGTGAGCGAAAGCGGAGATTACATTGTAACTGCCGACAACGGACATTGCTCGGCACAAGCAACCTACTCTGTAACCGTCAACGATTTGCCAACATTCACATTGGTTGGTCCCGCTGCGGCTTGTAACCAAGAGGACGTAACTATCAGCATCAATCCAGACAACGGACAATTCGCCACCAACTATAACTGGGGCGCATTGGGTGCGGCAAGCACCGCCCACGAGGCTACATTCACTATGGGCAGCAACAACGAGAATTTCGAAGTTACCGCCACAGATGCGCAAGGATGTAAAGCCAAAGCATCCATCGACATTCAATCTCTCGCATTGCCAGATTTCACGCTCACCGCTAATCAAGACATTTGCGAAGGCGAAAAAGTAACGTTGCAAGCATCAAATAGCAACTACACTTACACCTGGCCAAACGGCGGAACCGCCTCGGGTTCAACCTGGACGGAGAACGCCACACAAACCGCAAACATCGTTGCCTACACCTACGAGGTGGCAGCAAGCGAAACGCACACTGTAAACGCCCAAACGTACACTTGCTCTGCTAAAAACACTGCAAACGTTACCGTACACGACTTGCCTACCATCACCATCACAGGCGTAGAATTCATCTGCCAAGACGAAACATCCACAACTTGGACGGTTGAGCCAACCAACGCCACATACCAATGGCAAAAGGGAAGTCAGTGGACCGAGGGTGCAGCCATAGTCAATGCTGGTCAAGAAACGCTCAACCAATTCAGCGTTGAACCGGCAGACGAGGGAACATCCTACTATACGGTGAAAGTAACAGAGCCAAACCACAATTGCGAGAACACGAAGACCGTTAGCATCTACAAGGCAGAAACGCCAGAATTTGAACTTGCCAACGAAACCGTAGGCGTGTGCGAAGGCGAAACGGCAAATCTGAAATTTGACAATCCAAATGGCTACAACCTCGAATGGAGCGACGGCTTAGGATCAAACGAAACGGCAAACATCAAGGATGTAACCGCAAGCCTTGACGGCAAGAAATACACATTGACTGCAACCGCCTCCACAAACTGTAAAGCGAACAAGGTTTACGAGTTGGCTGTGAAAGAAACCCCTAAACTCACCATCAACGCACCAAACTACGTATGCTATGACAACGAGGTCGTAGTGGAAGCAAGCGGCGCACAAGTCATCTCCTGGACAGGCTCTACCGAAAAAGCAGACGGGAACGGTTCATTGACCACCCTGACCGTCAAGAAGAACCTGAGAGAAGGCACGACATTCAGATTTGTAGGTACGAACACCTACGAATACACCGCCGGCAACGATGGTAGCAAAGACATAACCAACACGCTGACTTGTAGTAACAACGCCGAGAAGAACATCGAGGTGAAAGCCTTGCCTACCGTCAACATCACCGGCGAGAACCGAATCTGCGCTAACACGCAACTCACACTCACCGCAACCGCCCAAGGCACGGTCGACCCATACAATTATGCGTGGAAAGACACTTCCAAAGTGGCAGGAACGGCAACCGACGAGAAATTCGCCATCCAACCCACCCTGACAACCACCTACAAGGTACACGTTACCGACGGAAACGGATGTGTGGACAGCGCATCGCATACCGTTACGGTGGACACACTGCCAAGATTCACAATCATCGGCGACAATATTGTCTGCGACCTCGGCACGGTATCTCTGACCGCAAGCGACAAACGCCTGCAATATGACTGGACGGAAACGAACAACTTCGCAAGCTTCCAATACACCACTCCGCAAATCACGGGAGACAAGACCGTCACTGTGATTGCCAAGAATGGTAATGGTTGTCTGTCAGAAAAGGTAACACACGACATCGTTTGGAAGAAAAACCCAATCATTGATATCGCTGGCGCAAACGACCCTGTCTGCCGCAACGAAAATGTTCAATTGACGGCAACAGAAACGCAAGGACTCTCCACTCAGTTCTACTGGAATGGCGAGTCGACCGCAACAGACACTTGGACGACCGACGCCATCTCCGAGCCTAAACAATTCTCCGTTACCGCCGTAACAGAGGACAAATGTTCAAGCACGCAAACAGTAACCGTCAGTATGCGCGAATTGCCTACCATCAGCATCGCCGGAGACAAATCGGTATGCGAAGGCTCTTCTCTCACCCTCACCGCAAAGGGCGGCGAACGCTATGCGTGGACAGAGGACGAAACCACAACCCCAGTGTTCACTAATGATGTTAACGACACACATGATGTTTCTGAGGCGAAAACACTCTTCGCTTGGGGTGTAGACCAATACGGTTGTAAAAACAAAGCCACCGCAACAGTCAGCATCGACGAGTTGCCAAACTTCACAATCACCGGCGACACGGTTGTCTGCCTCAACGGCGAGACTACCCTCACAGCCAACAGCGTGAGCGGCATCAACACCTTCAGCTGGACTGCCTCCGACGGCTCGAGCGCAAGCAACCAAAACACCTTCACGCTGACCAACATCACCAGCGATGTTGAAGTTACCGTGTTGGCAGAAACAAACAAGGGTTGTCAGAAATCTTCGAAAATTACAGTAACGGCGAAGAAAGCACCAACCATTGCATCTGCCACGGGCGACTTCACCACCACTATCTGCAAAGGGGAGAAGGCTGACTTGGCAATTCAGAACATCGAGAACGCCTCCATCTTATGGAAAGACGCCGACGACAACGTAATTGACCGAAACGTCAACAAAATCAATCCTGAGGTTTCCACCTCGAACACCCGCTACACCGTAGAGGCTGCCTACACTTACAAGCAGTATGAAACGAAGGAGGTTGAGTGTTCCGCTTCGGAGACTTTCACCGTCAACACCCACGAGTTACCAATCGTAGAAATCACCGGCGACGGGGCTATCTGTAAGAACGAGAAAGTTCAACTCAGCGCAACCGAAAACGCCGACTACCAATACCAGTGGTATCGCGAGAATATGGATAAGGCAAGCACCCAACGCACCTGCGAGGAGACCCCAACCCAAAGCACCACATTCTATGTAGAGGTAACCGACGGAAACGGATGTAAAAACAAAGCCAGCCACAGCGTGGTTGTCAACGCATTGCCAACCTTCACGTTGGATGCCTCCAACTCGGCTGTCTGCATAGGCGAGGAGGTTACCGTCAAAGCCTCCAACCCTGCATTGGCTTACGACTGGGACAACACCGGCTACCAGTCGCACACCAACCACGAAATCACCATCAGCAAAGACACCACTTTGGAAGTGAAAGCAATGGATCTCAGCACAACCTGTGTGGCTCAAAAGTCCATCTCTATCACCAAGAAAGATCGTCCAGACCTGTTGCTCAAAGTGCCAACCTACGTCTGCGAGGGCGATGCAACATCCTCAATGTCTGGTCAAAACCCTCAGGCTTCCTACACTTGGAAACTCAATGACGAGTTCGGCAGCGTGGTTTCTAACAGTAGCGAATGTCCAATCAGCGCACTGACGAGCGACCAAACATACTATGTGATTGCCGAGCATGACGGATGTACAAGCGACTCCACCGTAGTGGTAACCGTCGCACCTCGCCCTAACATTATGTTGCAAGCAACTCCATCCAACACGATTTGCTTAGGCTCAACGGTAACGTTGATGGCGACTGGCGGTGTATCGTACAAATGGGAAGAAGAAGGCGATACATACGTGAATACTGATAGCAAGAACTTCGTCAACACCCGTGCAGACTTCAGTTATAAGATCTGGGGTGTAGATGCGAAGAATTGTGAAAACACAGCCTCCATCGACGTCAAGGTTCTTCCTCTCCCAACCTTCGAGTTGGCAGGCGAACCAGGCTACTGCAAGGGAGCCATTGCGACCCTCTCTGCAAACAACAATGCGTTGTCTTACAGCTGGTCATCGACAAAAGATATGAAGAACGTGGTTTCACGCTCGCAGACATTCAAGCCAACCATCAGCAAAAACGACACGTTCTATGTGGAAGGAACTGACAAGTCTGGTTGCGTCAACGAAACCCCAATGCAAGTTACCGTTCAGGCTTACGACTACCCAGTTGTAACACTGAGCGCACCTGCCGCTGTCTGCCCTGGCGACATCGCTACCGTCAAAGCGACAACCGACAGCACCTGCACCTTCGTTTGGAACAAAAACAACCAGCAGACCGCCGACGAAGTGAGCCTTGCTATCAACAGAAGCACCAACTTCTCCGTTGTGGCTACCGCCCACGGATGTGCCACTACCAGCAGCACGACCGTCGGCATCAACGCCATTCCAACCATCAACGCGGATAAGGCAACCGTCTGCAAGGGCGAATCGGCAACCCTCAGTGCCAACAGCACATCCATCATTCAATCGTGGTATTGGGTGGAAGAAGGTAGCGAAAGCGACACCTTGGCTAAAACGGCAACATGGAACACGCCTGAAATCGGCGGCAGAACCACCTACATCGCCAACGGAAAGGATGAGAACGGATGCGTAGGCAAGACCGAGGTTACCGTCAGCACATACAACGACATCGACTTCAAACTCAGCGGAGACGAAGAGGTATGCTACGGCAGCCAAGCAACCATCAGCGCAAGCAACCCATCCCTCTCGTACAACTGGGGTAACGGATTCAAGAGCGACCTCAGCCTGACAGTGGATATCACCAAAGACACCACTTTCACCGTAATCGGAAAATCCAATGACGGATGTACCGTCACGAAGACATTCTCCGTGAAGGTGAAAACGCTCCCTACCATCAGCGTAGCAATGGATAACGACTACGTCTGCTTCGGTGGAGAGAGGACAATCCAAGCATCGGGAGCCAACAGCTACAAGTGGAGTACCGGAGAAACAAGCAAGAGCATCACCCTCACAAATGTTGAGGAAACACAGAACGTATGGGTAGTCGGCACAGCAGCCAACGGTTGCGAAAGCCGCATCGACACCATAATCAACATCTGGGCTTTGCCTGACATCCAAATCAGCGCCGACCGCGAAGAGATCTGCTTGGAAAGCAGCGTAACACTCACCGCAACTGGCGGCGCAACTTACAAGTGGACTACCCCTAACGGCGTAAACACTGACCAAACGACCGTTACACCTACCACAGCAGGCTCCGCCCACTACGAGGTGATCGGTACAGATGCCAATGGTTGCGTCAACACCGCTACCAAAGACATCATCGTCTACAGTGCGCCAGACATCGAGATTCCGGCTGTAGCCCCTGTATGCCGCGGCACAGAAGCCACTATCAGCGCACAAGGCTCAGCCTCTTACTATGAGTGGACTGTGGACGGAAGCAACAAAGTATTCGCTTCCACCGCCACTATCACACCAAAGGTTACTCCAGCGGCTGACGAAACGTCCGTCAAGTACAACGTGAAAGCAACCGATATGAACGGTTGCGAGACACAAGCCAGCATCACGGTTTCCGTGAAAGAGTTCCCTGTCCTCGCACACCGCACTTCAACCGGAAAGGATTCCGTCTGCAAGGGCGAACCACTCACCATCTACTTGGAGAACGCCAACGAGTGGAAGTGGTTGGACAACAACTCGGAAGAGACATTCCGCAAGGAAACCCTTTCAAGCCAAAAGACGTTCTACGTAGAAGGTACTACCGACGGATGTACAACGAAAGACACCATCATCATCGGTGTTTGGGCAAACCCAGACTTCGAAATCGACGGCACACAGGAGGTATGTTTCGGCTCCGAAATCGCATTGACCGCCAAAGCCAACAACGCAGCCAACACATATCAATATGAGTGGCTCGGCAAAGACGGCAACCCTCGGGATGCTATCACCGAAACCGCCAACACGGCAACCTCGCCTCGCACCTACACCGTGCGTGCGACAGACGGCAACAACTGTAAGTCGACCGAAACCTTCAACGTGAAGATCAACGCCCTCCCTACGGTTACCATCGTGGGCGCACGCGACACGGCAATCTGCGACGGAACGGAAATCACCCGACTCGTTTCCAGCACCGCCACAGACCACACCTGGTATAGCGCAGACGCTATCGACGGAACCTGGACGACAAGAGTATCGGGCGACGAGCTCACCACCAACGTCAGCGGTCAACTCTACATCAGCGTCAAGGGTGTGGATGTGAACGGCTGTGAAAACACAGACACCATCAAAGTAACCACCAAACCGTTCCCTGTACTCACATTCGAGTCTGCCGACTTTGTATGTATGGGCGAGCAGACAACCGTGAGAGTGTCTGGCGCAACATCTTACGACTGGGGTACGACCGACGGCGTGAAGAACGAACTCGACAACAACGGCAAGGTCATCGCCTCCTCTATCACCGAGACAATGACTGCGGAGAAGACATTCACCGTAACGGGAACCACCAACGGCTGCTCTACCACCGACTCCCGCACCGTGGATGTACGCGCATTGCCTTCCATCGAGATCACAACCCTCAACCCTACCAACGAGATTTGTAAAACCGACAGCATAACGCTGAACGCACAATTCGGCGAAAGCGGCAAATACGTTTGGAAGATTGAAGGAACAAACGAAACAATCTCTACGAAAGACGACATCACCGTGTCGCCAGCCGATAACACAACCTACCGCCTGTATGGCGAGGATGCAAACGGATGTAAGAACGAGGCTACCTACGACTTAGTAGTCAACCCATTGCCAGACATCCGCATCGACGGCGAAACGGCAGTCTGCACCAACAACGATGTACAACTGACCGCCGTCAGCAAATCAAACATCAGCACCTACCTCTGGGGCGATGGTGAAACGAAGGCAATCGTAACAGCGACAATCGACGACACCAAGACCTTCACTTTGACCGTGGAGGACTTCAACGGATGTAAGAAAGACACCTTCCACACCGTAACGGCAAAGGCTATTCCAAACATCCAAGTCGAAGCACCTAAGTACATCTGCCAAAAAGAATCCGCAGAAATCACCCTCACCGGTGCAGACAGATTCGAGAATGCCCAGTTTGAAGAAATTCTCAACGGCAAGATGACCATCACGCCTTCGGCAGACACCACATTCACCGTAACAGGTTATGTGGGCGATTGTCCTCTCTCAAAAGAGATCACTATGCCAGTTATGATGTTGCCTAACATCTGGATCTCGGCAACGAAGGACGAGATTTGCCGCACCGTCGAGTCATCAGTACTGACCGCCAACGGAGCCAACACCTACCAATGGGCGGACGGCACAACCACCTCGTCGAGAACGGAGAGCCCTACCGAAACAAAGACCTACAAAGTCTACGGAACAGACGCCAACCTCTGCTCCAATTGGAGTGAGGAGTTCACACTCACCGTCAACGCCGCACCAATATTTGAAATCGGCGGAGATGACGAAGTCTGCTCGGGCGACCAAGCCACCCTGTTCGTAACGTACGACAAGACGTTAGAAGGTGCTGCAAGTTCCTACTCGTGGACCAACACCGGCGAGCAGAAAGACACCATCAACCCTACCATCAACCAAAGCACAACATACGTCGTGATTGGACAAAATCTGATGGGTTGTAGTGCGACACGCCAAAAGACGGTTACGATGAAGACACGCCCTATCATCTCCACAGATGTGCCAGCCTACATCTGCGAGGGCGGCGACCTCCACATCACCGCCACCGGTGCCGACACCTACACTTGGGATGGCGTGGAACAAGCCGAGTATAACCAAACAAACGTAGCCAACAGCCAGACGATCACCCTCGTCGGCACAACCAACGGCTGCTCTACCACCGACCAAATCATCGTCAATGTTCAACCTAAGCCATACGTCTGGATCACGGGCGAAAGAGACATTTGTACCAACGAAACCGTCGACCTCACCGCCGAAGGAGCAGTATCCTACGAATGGAGCAACGGCAGACCAGGCAGCATAATGAACGAGACGAAGACCTCCGTGGGCGACTACTTCTACCACGTTACAGGAACCGACGCCAACGGCTGCTCATACACCACAGCCGACTACCAAGTTACCGTACACGGCAAGCCAACCATCACCATTAGCGGAGATGAGGCTGTTTGCAACGGCGGCGTAGGTCAACTCACCGCTTCCGGTGCTAACGAATACAGTTGGAACACAGGCGAACGCGACGCAAGCATCTACCCTATCATCACGGAAAACAAAACCTTCGTGGTTACAGGAACGGATGTCTACGGCTGCTTCAACGACACTTCGTTCACCGTCGAGAATGTTGAATACCCAATCCTGTCGTACAACGCACCTAAAAAGACTTGCAAGGGCGACACGGCGACCGTCTACGTTATGGGTGCGACAAGGTACATCTTCAACGGAGACACTACCGTAACGGACGTACTCTCGCTCAAAGAACCACTCGACAACAGCAAGACGTACAACGTGGTGGGCGACATCAAGGGATGCCAACGCAACATCTCGTTCAACGTGGATGTTCTGCAACTGCCAAACATTTGGATCACCGGAGCATCTTCGGTTTGTAAGAACGGAACAGTGCAACTCTCCGCAACCGGCGGTCTGACCTACGAATGGACGAACGATAAGTCGGAAAACATCATCTCCAAATCGGCTATGCACAACGCACGCCCTACGGAGACGACCACCTACACCGTCAAAGGTACGGATGTGAACAAGTGCAGCAGCACCAACACATTCACCGTTACCATCGACTCTCTTCCTAAGTTTGAGATTGACGGACCATCTGAGACTTGCGAGGGTAGCGCAATCACCCTCAAAATCAAAGACGGAGATGCTCTCAACTACGCTTGGAGCAACGGTGCAAACTCCACTTCCATCACCCCTGTCATCGAGAAATCAACCTCGTTCACGGTAGAGGCAACCGGCGCCAACAACTGTAAGGCGAAGAAGACGCACAACGTCAGAAGCAACCCTTACCCAGCACTGGCTTACACCGGCCCGTCGGAAGTATGTTCTAAGGACAAAGTGGAAATCAATGTTACCGGTGCCGACACCTACACCTGGTCGAACGATCCTAACAACAAGTCGAGCAAAATGACCGACTACCCAGAGGGTACGACAGTCTACACCATCGAAGGTATCAGCAGAAACTGCGTATCGAAGTTGAACGTAACCGTGAACGTGCTGCCAATCCCAGCCCTCACCTACCAAGGAAACACCAACATCTGCTTGGGCGACAAGCTGACGCTCAACGCCTACGGTGCTAACACCTACCGTTGGAACCAAGGCTTGAACAGAAGCCGCTTGGAGAGTTACCCAACCGAAAGCGCAATCTACACCGTTACGGGTACTGACGTCAACGGATGCCGCACGACCATCGAGATCCCGGTAACCGTCAACCAAAAACCAGACTTCGAGATCTTGGCTGACGACAGCATCTGCCGCGGGTTCATCGCCGAATTGAAAGCCGTTGGTAACGCCGAAACCTACTATTGGGGCTTCGGAACCAACACCACCGACGATGCCCACAGTGCTGACGGCGAAACCGTCTACCAACAAATCGACAAAGCACAATATGTGTTCGTCAAGGCGATGGATCAAAACGGTTGCTACACCATCAAGAACAAAGACATCAAGTTGAAGGAAACCCCTATCATCCACTACACTGGAACAGACGAAATCTGTTTGGGCGACTCCATCAAACTCCAAGGACACGGTGCGGAAACGTATGAGTGGACCTACGGCAACGACCAGAAAATGGAGGGAGAGAACTTCAACATCGTTCCTATCGGAAACACCCGCGTAACGCTCAAGGGTACGAAAGGCTCCTGCTCGTCTGAAATTGAAATCAACGTAAAAGCGAATGTTTCGCCAAACGTGGAAATCACCTCTTTGGACTCCATCGTCTGCACGGGCGACTCCGCAATCCTGATTGCAGACGGCGCGTCAGAATACATCTGGAGTACAAACACAACCGGCAGGATACTCGTATTGAAAGACTTGACGCAAAAGACCACGGTTTATGTGGAAGGCATCTCCACCAACGGTTGCACCAAGAAAGTGGACTACACCGTGGATGTGCGGAAACGACCAGACCTCTGGGTAAGGCTGAAAGATATGCAAGGCTGCCCTGGCACGGAAACCACCGCAACTATCTTGGCTGGCGGAGCAACATTCTACGAGTGGCAGAGCGAACCTACGAACGGCGAGATATCGGGCAACACCTCCAACGAGATTGTCGCCCAGATCGACGAGTTGACAAGGGTAACCGTTACCGCCTCGGATGAAAGCGGCTGCTACGCTACTGCGGAACTCCTGCTCGACACGCTGACCCACAAGCCAATCCAATTCGAGGTTGATCCATCCATCATCTTGGAAGAGAACCCTATCGTAACAATGAAGGGCATCTATCCAGAAAACGCCGAATGGAGTTGGGACACCGGCGACGACGAGGGTACTACGCTGACGGGTAAGACCGCAACCTACCACTACCCTAACCCATCCACCCGCGACTCGTTCACCATCACCGCCACTGCGATAGACGACCGCGGCTGCGAGCGCACGGCAGACTCCACCATCTATGTTTGGAAGAAGTTCTGGGTGCCAAACGCATTCTCGCCAAACGAGGATGGTTTGAACGACGTGTTCCGATTGATGGGCACTGAGTTCCTCACTGGCGTTCACTTCATCATCTACAACCGCGTCGGTACAATTATGTACGAGGGCTTCGATGTTTCAGACTCTTGGAACGGAAAGTTCAACAACGTGGAGTGTCCGATGGGAATCTACGGATATGTAATCGACTGGGAGAGCGACTTCCGCGGAATCAAGAAGAGCGGAACAGAACGAGGCGTGGTCAACCTGATACGATAGCCGCACAAGGCACCCAAGCCTCATATAAAAGGAATCCCCGATAGAACTTGACTTCTATCGGGGATTTTTCTTTCCATCTAAGGCAGATTTTCTCATTCAACCTCCTTCGGCAGATAATCCTCCTGCACGTTCATCATAGCGCGCAGCAAACTACTCTTCGCATTGGGATTGAGTTTCAACATCTCGTCAAGTACATTCTGCACGGAGGTGCGGTGCGAGTCCGACTCATACGGGCAATTCTCCTTCTGACGCCGAAACCCTCGCATCTGCGCCAGCGCACGCAAATCCTCCTCGTCCACTAAGCAAAGCGGGCGGATGATACGCATATCAAACTTGTTCATCGTCAGCAACGGCGGCATAGTACTGAACGAGCCTTGGAACGTGAGGTTCATCAGCAGCGTATGCACCATATCGTCCAAATGATGCCCCAGAGCGATTTTGTTGCAGCCCAATTCCTTGGCAAGGGCGAACATTTGTTTCCGCCTCGTCCACGAGCATAGGAAGCAAGGTGTTTTACGCTTGTCGGTCGACGGGTCAAAAGCAGTCACGCAATGCACAAACGCCACATCGTGCATCGCACAGTAATCCCGCAAATAGTCTATATCCGCCTGATAGGGAATATTCTCCATTGATATATGCACTGCCACAAGGTCAAACCTCGGGTGGTTGCTCCGCCGTTTTCGCGAAAGGAACTCTACCAAAGCAAGCGAGTCCTTCCCTCCGGAAAGTCCAATCAATATCTTGTCGCCCTCCTCCACGAGTCCGAAACGCTCCATCGCCTTCCGCACCTTCTGGTATATCTTGTCTTCTAACTCCATACAAATGAAAAAATCTGCGGCAAAGGTAAGTTATTTCCACGGCTGTAACAATCCTGTAACCCCTGCTTAACGCATTGGTAACCCTCTCTTCATTTTCATCAACCGCAACGAAACCAGCACGAAACTCGCAGGCTACAACAAGGATTTGAAAGACGACATGCTGACGGTTAGACTACAATATAAGTTCTAAATCCGCACTAAAAACATAGAAGAGCAACAGAACGCGGTTCGGGCAAGTCGGTGATGATTCGCCCGAATTGCGTTATTTTCAGACAAAAGCAACATAAAATCGCACATCAGAAAGCAAAAAGACAGAAAGCAGACAAAGATTAAAGAAAAATGTCAGAAAATTTTTTCGTCATAGGTTTTCTATTTCGGTAGATATTAGCGAAATTTGCACGAATTAAATAACAGATAAATATGCACGCTTACAGGCCTTTTCACTTGGTGTTGGAAGACGGCACCATTTTCAAAGGAAAATCGTTCGGCTATGAGAAGCCGGTTGCTGGCGAAGTAGTTTTCAGCACTGCGATGGTCGGGTATCCCGAGAGTTTGACGGACCCCTCCTACGCCGGGCAGATTCTGACGGTTACCTTTCCGTTAGTCGGAAACTACGGAGTTCCCTCCGACGAGGTGGACGAAAACGGGATTTCCAAATTCTACGAATCGGAAAAAATTCAAGTCGAAGGCTTGATTATTTCCGATTTTTCTTTTGAATACAACCACTGGAACGCCATCAAGAGTTTAGGCGATTGGCTGAAAGAGCAGAAAGTGCCTGGCATCTTCGGCATCGACACCCGCGAACTCACCAAATTGGTGCGCGAGAAAGGTGCGATGAAAGGCAAACTCGTCTTCCCCGATGAGGAGGACATTCCATTTGTCGACCCAGACCTTGAAAACCAAGTGGCAAAAGTAAGCTGCAAAGAGGTCATCACCTACGGAAATGGAAAGGAGAAAGTAGTGTTAGTAGACTGCGGCGTGAAAAACAACATCATCCGTTGTCTGCTGAAAAGGAACGTCACAGTGATTCGCGTGCCTTGGGACTACGATTTCAACACCATCGACTACGACGGACTTTTCATCTCCAACGGTCCGGGCAACCCCGCCCACTGCCAAATCACGGTAGACCATATCCGCAAAGCAATGGAGAAAGGGAAACCCATCTTCGGTATCTGCATGGGTAACCAACTCCTCTCCATCGCCGGCGGCGCGAAAACCTACAAACTGAAATACGGACACCGCAGCCACAACCAACCCGTGAGCATGGTGGGCAGCACACGCGCCTTCATCACCTCGCAAAACCACGGATTCGCCGTCGACAACCAGTCGCTCGGCGCAGACTGGGAACCCCTCTTCGTCAATATGAACGACGGCACCAACGAGGGAATCCGCCACAAGAGCAAACCGTTCTTCTCCGCCCAGTTCCACCCCGAGGCATGCTCGGGACCAACGGACACCGACTTCCTCTTCGACGAATTCGTCAACATGATACGCAACCGCGACATCAAAGTGTTCAACGCAAAGGACAAAGGAGCATACACGGGTGCGAAACGCTACAACAAGGTGTTGCTGCTCGGTTCGGGCGCACTGAAAATCGGCGAGGCGGGCGAGTTCGACTACTCCGGCTCGCAAGCCCTCAAAGCCCTCAAAGAGGAAGGCATCAAAACCGTGCTGATCAACCCGAACATCGCCACCGTGCAGACCTCGGAGGGTGTGGCAGACAAGGTGTACTTCCTACCCGTAACGCCCGACTTTGTGGAGCGCGTCATCGAGAAAGAACGCCCAGACGGCATTTTCCTCTCGTTCGGAGGGCAGACCGCACTCAACTGCGGCGTGGCACTCTACAAGAGCGGTGTGTTGGAGAAATACGGCATCCAAGTGTTGGGAACGCCTGTGCAGGCCATCATCGACACGGAAGACCGTGAAATCTTCAACCAGAAACTCTCTGAGATCAATGTCAACTACATCAAGAGCGAGGCGGTAACAGACCTCTCGCACGCACTGAAAGCGGCCCACGACTTAGGCTACCCCGTCATCGTTCGCGCGGCATACGCCCTCGGCGGACTCGGCTCTGGGTTCTGCAACAACGACGAGGAACTGACCGTCTTGGTGGAGAAAGCATTCTCCTACTCGCCGCAAGTATTGGTAGAAAAATCGCTGAAAGGTTGGAAGGAAATAGAATACGAGGTGGTGCGCGACCGTTATGACAACTGCATCACCGTCTGCAACATGGAGAACTTCGACCCACTCGGCATCCACACTGGAGAGTCTATCGTAGTCGCCCCTTCGCAGACACTCACCAATAAGGAATACCACAAACTACGCGAACTCGCCATCCGCATCATCCGCCACATCGGCATCGTGGGCGAGTGCAACGTGCAGTACGCTTTCGACCCCCAATCGGAAGACTACCGTGTGATAGAGGTCAACGCACGTCTCAGTCGTTCGTCCGCCCTCGCCTCCAAGGCGACAGGCTACCCATTGGCGTTCATCGCCGCAAAATTGGGCTTGGGCTACGCACTGCCAGAGTTGAAAAACTCTGTAACGAAAGAGACCTCCGCATTCTTCGAACCAGCGTTGGACTACATCGTTTGCAAGATTCCTCGTTGGGATCTCGGAAAATTCCACGGTGTGTCGCACCTTCTGGGATCAAGTATGAAGAGTGTGGGCGAGATTATGGCTATCGGCCGCAACTTCGAGGAAGCCATTCAAAAGGGACTGAGGATGATCGGCCAGGGCATGCACGGCTTCGTCGCTAACAAGGCCCTCAACGCCGACAATTTGGACGAGGCACTCTCGCAACCAACCGATAAGAGAATCTTCCACATCGCACAGGCACTGCACGAAGGGTATGACATCCACAGGATTCACGACCTGACAAAAATCGACCTCTGGTTCTTGCAGAAACTGCAGCACATCATCACCCACGAGCACGAGTTGCAGACCTATAACCAACTCTCAGACGTGCCAGACGAACTGCTTCGCCACGCCAAACAACTCGGCTTCTCCGATTTTCAAATCGCACGCCTTGTTACGAAATGCGGCAGCGACCAGTTGGACGACGAAGTGCTGAACGTACGCAAATACAGAAAATCACGCGGCATTGTTCCCGTGGTGAAGCAGATCGACACCTTGGCTGCCGAATATCCCGCACAAACCAACTACCTTTACATCACCTACAACGGCGTAGGAAACGATGTGAAATATGTGGGCGACAGAAAATCCGTCGTAGTGCTTGGCTCGGGTGCCTACCGAATCGGTTCGTCCGTCGAGTTCGACTGGTGCGGTGTGAATGCGCTAAACACCATCCGCAAGGAGGGCTACCGCTCTGTGATGATCAACTACAACCCCGAAACCGTTTCCACCGACTACGATATGTGCGACCGGCTCTACTTTGACGAGTTGAGTTTCGAACGCGTAATGGATATCTTAGATTTGGAGAACCCAATGGGTGTGATCGTTTCCACCGGAGGGCAGATTCCGAACAACTTGGCAGTGAAACTCTCTAACGCCGGCATAACACTACTTGGCACCCAGGCCGAAGACATCGACCGTGCTGAAGACCGCCACAAATTCTCTTCCATGCTCGACGACCTCGGCATTGACCAGCCACGCTGGCAGGAGCTCACCACAATGAGCGACGTCAACGAGTTTGTCGACAGAATCGGCTACCCTGTGTTAGTTCGTCCATCCTATGTGCTATCTGGCGCAGCGATGAACGTATGCTACAACCAATCGCAATTAGAGAACTTCCTGCAGTTGGCAGCCAACGTGTCGCAAAAGCACCCTGTTGTCATTTCCGAGTTTATGGAGCGATGCAAAGAGATTGAAATCGACGCCGTGGCTCAAAATGGCGAGATAATGGTCTACGCAATATCCGAACACGTGGAATATGCTGGCGTCCACTCGGGCGATGCGACCACGCAGTTTCCTCCGCAAAAGATCTATGTGGAGACGGTGCGCCGCATCAAACACATTGCGCGCGAGATTGCCAAGGCACTGCACATCTCTGGTCCGTTCAACATCCAGTTCCTTGCAAAGAACAATGAAATCAAGGTGATTGAGTGCAACCTCCGTTCTTCCAGAAGTTTCCCATTCGTATCGAAAGTGCTGAAAATCAATTTCATTGAGTTGGCAACAAAGATTATGTTGGGGCTGAAGGTGGAGAAGCCAGAGAAATCCGCATTCGATTTAGATTATGTGGGCATCAAGTCTTCCCAATTCTCCTACCAAAGGTTGCAACAGGCAGACCCCGTGCATGGCGTCGATATGGCGTCGACCGGCGAGGTAGGCTGTATCGGCGACGACTTTTCGGAGGCGTTGCTCAAATCACTGCTCTCCGTTGGATACAGAATCCCTAAGAAGAACATCATGATTTCCTCCGGAGCGACAAAGGAGAAAGTGGACTTGTTGGATGCCTGCAAAATGTTGCAAAAAAACGGCTACAAAATCTATGCGACGGGTGGCACGCACCGCTTCCTCAGCGACAATGGCATCGAGTCGATTATGGTAGGTTGGCCAGACGAAGATAAAAACGTGCTGAACGTAATGGAGATGATTTCCGAAAAGAAGTTTGATTTGGTGATTAACATCCCTAAGGATGCCACCCACCGAGAGTTGTCCAACGGATATGCCATCCGACGCGGAGCAATCGACTTCAACATTCCGCTCATCACCAATGCACGACTCGCCAGTGCCTTTATCAGAGCCTGCTGCGAGAAAAGTATGGACGACATCCAAATCAAGAGTTGGGACGAGTATTGATAAGCCCAGTATAACAGAAGGGAAAGCGACTGCGGGGAAGTTCCCCCACAGTCGCTTTCCTTTTATTAGAAAATAGTAGAAATACGACTCCCGACTTCACCACATTTGTGCGCCATCAAATAGCGCACATTGAAAAATCAATGAGTTAAGTATAGGAAATGGGTAATACTGGGGGGATGCGGAAGAAAATATAATATTCAATCATCCTCCGTCAAGTTTAGCCGAACCACCCACACAACGGAGGGCGGTGTATGCAATGAGCAAAATGTTAGAACTTACGTTGGGATAAAGGCACGAATCTAAATCGGTATTCGGGACAAGAAAATCGCAGTACTATTGCGTTTCAAATGAATCGTCGATTCATTTCGTTTGAATCGTCGATTCATTTCGTTTGAATCGCCGATTCGTTTCGTTTGAATCGCCGATTCGTTTTGATTGAATCGCTGGTTCGTTTCGTTTTGAATCTATTACTATCCGCTAAAACAATACCATCAGCCAACTTGCTGAATTTAGAGAAGTTGGGAGGTAAGCGAGTTATGTACAAGCCTAAACTCTATTCATCGCAGTCATTGGGAGGTGCTTCGGACGCTTCTTGAAGCATTAATTTCAACTCTTTGTCTGGGATTCTAAGAATATGCAATCCCCTTTCACAACACATAGACCTCACAGACTTCAAGCCTCAAGTGTTAAAATACAAGTTGGCACGCTGCGCTAAGTTCTGTACACAAAAAAAGAGGATGTTCCTAAGGAACACCCTCTTTTATCATCTTTCCCTAAGAAAGGGGGAGAAATTACTTCTTGATGATAGACTTAACAACTACGTTGTTTGCGTTGTAAGCCTTAACGAAGTAGATACCTGCTGGAAGGGCAGCAACATTTACGCTGTTAGCGTTAGCAGTTGCAACAACAGCACCAGCAACATTTACAACCTCGATCTTGTCAACTTGACCAGATACCTTAACTACATCAGATGCAGGGTTAGGGTAAACAACCACGTTGTTAGCCTCAGCAGCAGCCTCTTCAACCTCTACGTTAGGAGAAACAGACAACATAAAGTTATCAACACAATAGTTGTACTTCTTAGTAAAGCCGAAAGTTACAGTACAAGCAGTTGCACCTGCAGGAATGTCGATAGCGCAAGAGTCAAGACCCCACTGAGCCTCAAGAAGGTAGCCAGCGAACAAACCAACGGTGGTGTTCTTCTCATCGTTAAAAGTGATTGTGATAGCATCATCCAACTTCTCGTTAGCAGCATCCATATCGAAGTCCTCACCCTCTACCCACTTATACTTGATAGCGGCAGAAGCATACAACTTACCATCGTTTGCAGGGATTGCGATGTCTTTAACAAGCACTGGATCACAAACTTCTGGATCTGGTGTAATCTGCAATGCTTGAAATTGCTCTGCATCATAGAATTGTCCACCACCATCAACACCGTCAGCCTCCCAAAGTCTAACTACAGGAGCAGTAACATCACCATCTGGATTTGTAAGCTTGTGTCCACCAGAGAGTTTCTCTGCGGCCTTTCCTGTCAAATCGGCACCACCAGTCCAGATATCCAAACGACCAGCACCTACACCATCGAAGTTCTCTGCGTAGAAAGGCTTAGTGCCATTGTCTGAATAAAGGTACAAATTCTTAATCTTTGCAGTAGTTGCAATCGAAGCTTCACGACAATAACCCAAAGACATGCACGCAACGTCCTTAAAGTTAGGGTTTGCGAACACATAGAAAGTTCTCTTTGCGGTACGTTCTCCATACTTTGCATCAATATAGACGCAAGCATCTCCTCTGGTAGGATCGATTTCGCCAAAACCTTCATCAGTCAAAACATTATTCTTGTCGAACAAAGCAATAATGAACGCTGGTTTCTTATCTCCAATCAAATCCATTTTAGCAGTAGGAACCAAATCATCGCCAACTTCGTACTCGATATTCAAAACCCAAGTCTGGCTCAAGTCTGGCATAGAAGCAGCCTTCGTGAAGTCCAAACGAACATCCTTGTACAAAGCCTCTCCACCTGGGTGAGTATAAGTACCATCCTCCTCATTCAAAGAGTCAAACACTTCATCCTCGTAAGCCATTTGCTCAATGCCATCCATCAACTTACCATCCTTGATGATGTCATACCGCGCAGCAGAAGCCGTAGCCAAAATCGACAGCGCAGCAAAAGTTAGTAAACCTTTCTTTTTCATACAATCACTAAATTTTAGTTATACTTGTTTTTTTAGTTTTTCAATTTATTTTTCCGACTTGCTCGTCCTTAAGTCCATATTTTCACACTTACAAAACTACGAGCAATTGCAAATAAACACACTTTTTATCAGAGAAAAAAATTATTTGGAATTAATTATTAACAAATCTTTCGTTGCAGATAAAACCAAACAAACAGATTGTCATACGAAATTCACACTCTCGACACACGATTGTAACCTCGCCACCCCACCTTTGCACCGAACAAAAAAAGAGACAGAAAGATGAAATGGGAAGAAATGACGATTAAGAGGCGAGCTGCAGCGTGGTTCGGGCTCTTTCTGACAAAAGAAGCGGAAGAAACGGCCATTGCCATAACCGAAGACGACTTCAAACCCGACACTCCCGGTCCGGGCGAAGATGACGAAGCAGACGATGATTTTGACGACTTCGACGATGATGACGATGACGACGATTAAACCCGAAACAGGCAATATGCCGGTGATGGTGGCGACTAAATGTCGGTCCCATCATTTTTTTTGCCCATTTGTTTAAACAAATGACGCGCCAAGCCGTAGACGTAGCGGCGGAAGCCAGGACGATACCACAACACACGGTCGAACCACCCCAGATGTCTGCCCACCAAGCGCACTACAAAGCCCACATACACCATCGCAAAAAGCGTACCTATGCCCACTATATTCCACTGCCACGCACCGAAAAACAGATAGCACAACGACACACCAATGACAACGAGCGAGACATCCACGCATATCTTCACCTTCGGGAATTCCACCCCCGACACACGGCTGATGGCAACTGGGAAGCCCTCGCCCGGCATCGTAACAGACCCGCAACGCACCTCCAAGGCAATACCCGAGGCAAGGATCGTGCAACCAGCCACCTGCGCCAACACCTGTTGCGGAATGCTCAAACCGACAAGCCACGTGGTGAGTGCCATATTCAAATCGATGAGCGAGCCGAACACGAAACCCACCAACAACTGGAACAACTGCACCGGCTCAAACCGCCTCCGCAGCACCAATATCTGCCCCAACACAAGCAGCGCGTTCATCCAATAGGTATACTCGCCAATGGTGAAATTCCAAACGATGCCTTCGTCGCCCGCCGTCTCCATAACGTATGGAATGACGGATATGACACTCGACCCCAACTGAGAGCGCACGCACACAGCCACACCAAGCGTCATCACATACAATGAAAAAAGCAGCCACAAGTGCTGCCACACGAAACCGACCACGCGGTCTTTCACATTCTTGCTTTCTTTCGTTCCTTCTGCCATCAATCTATACTTTAAAATCAATTTCCACTGACACTTTGCTCCGCCCCACTCTCCACAGAGAAGGCAAAAAACAAAAAAAGCCGGCACGCAAAACGCACCCGCTTCAAAGTTTCACTTCAACACTCCGCCTCTCTTCACCGGCGCGACCGAAATCGTACCGCAGGCGGGACTTGAACCCGCACAATCGCAATGATTACGGGATTTTAAGTCCCGCGTGTCTACCGATTCCACCACTGCGGCTTCCATTTGAGCGAAAAACGGGACTCGAACCCGCGACCCCAACCTTGGCAAGGTTGTGCTCTACCAACTGAGCTATTTTCGCATTTGCGGTGCAAAGTTAGGCATTATCGGCGTTAAATGCAAGTGTTTACGGCACTTTTTTACCACGGAATTTTTACGATTCATTCATCAGTCTGAAAATCAAATAGTTTCCATTGCATTCAACTTTCCGCAAACATTCCGTTCGGCCACTGGATGGTAGACACTATCCCTTCCCGGTGATGATTCTCTTAATATCATTCAGCTTGTTCAAAGCCTCAAGGGGCGTGAGGTTATTGACGTCGAGGTCAAGAATCTCGTTGCGAATCTGCGTCAGCACAGGGTCGTCCAACTGGAAGAAACTGAGTTGGAATCCGTCTTTCTGCACAGGTTTAGTACCGATGCTTTTGGTTGATTCAGACACTTTTGCGTTCCCCTCCTCTAATTGTTTCAGGATTTCATTGGCGCGCTTCACCACATCGTTGGGCAGACCAGCCAACTTCGCCACATGTATTCCGAAGCTGTGTTCGCTGCCTCCGCGCACCAGTTTTCGCATAAAGATGACTTTCCCGTCCACCTCTTTCACAGACACGTTGTAATTGCGTATCCTCGGGAAGAGTTTCTCCATCTCGTTCAACTCGTGATAGTGGGTGGCGAAGAGTGTCTTCGCCTTGGCGCGAGGGTTCTCATGGATATACTCCACAATTGCCCAAGCGATGGAGATGCCATCGTAGGTGCTTGTGCCTCGCCCCAACTCGTCGAACAGCACGAGGCTTCGCTGCGAAAGGTTGTTGATGATGCCCGCCGCCTCGTTCATCTCCACCATAAAGGTCGATTCGCCCATCGAGATATTGTCTGACGCGCCTACGCGGGTGAAAATCTTGTCCACCACACCAATGGATGCCGCCTCGGCAGGCACGAAGCAGCCGATTTGAGCCATCAACACAATAAGGGCGGTTTGGCGCAGCAAAGCGGACTTACCTGCCATATTTGGACCCGTGATCATGATGATTTGCTGGTCGCCACTGTCGAGCAGCAAGTCGTTGGCAATATACGAAGTGCCTAAGGGGAGCTGTTTCTCGATCACGGGGTGCCGTCCCTGTTTGATTTCAATCACCTCTGAGTCGTTCACCACAGGGCGCACATACTTGTTTTCCTCTGCCACACGAGCGAAGGAGAGCAGCACGTCCACCTGGGCCACCATATTAGAATTGACTTGGATGGCTGGTATATACTCCGCCAGTTCGCCCACCAACTCCGAGAATATACGGGCTTCGATCACCAATATTTTCTCCTCCGCACCGAGGATTTTCTCTTCGTATTCCTTCAGTTCGGGTGTTATGTAACGCTCGCCGTTGGTGAGTGTCTGCTTGCGGATCCACTCTTGCGGCACTTTGTCTTTGTGTGTGTTGCGCACCTCAATATAGTAACCGAAAACCTTATTATAGGAGATCTTCAGACTTGGGATGCCGGTCTGTTCCGCCTCGCGCTGTTGTATTTGGAGGAGGAAATCCTTACCTGAATAAGCGATGTTGCGCAGTTCGTCGAGTTCGGCATCCACGCCTTGGGCGATGACGCCGCCCTTATTCACCAAAGCCGGCGGATCGGGTTGGATGGTGCGAGCGATTTTTTCACGAATATTCGGGCAGGGATTGATTTGTTCACCAATGCGGCGCAGGGCCTCGTTGTCAGCGGCAAGGCACGCCTCTTTGATGGGCAACAAAGCAGCAAGGGCTGTTTTGAGTTGCACCACCTCGCGTGGCGAGATGCGCCCCACTGCCACCTTCGAGATGAGCCGCTCCAAGTCGCCAATCGACGTCATTTGAGACATAAGCGTCTCCTTCAAATCTATTTCCTTGAAGAATGTTTCCACCATTTCAAGACGCTCGTTGATGGGACGCACATCTTTCAAAGGGAAGGCGATCCAGCGTTTCAGCAGGCGTGCGCCCATAGGGGTGATGGTGCGGTCGATGATGTCGGCAAGGGTTTTGCCCTCATCGTGCAAAGTGCCATAGAGTTCGAGGTTGCGGATGGTGAAGCGGTCGAGCCACACGTAGCGATCCTCTTCGATGCGTGAGAGGTGCGTGATGTGGCCGATTTGCGTGTGCTGCGTCAAGTCCAAGTAGTGGAGAATCGCTCCCGAGGCGATGATACCCAATGTAAGTTCCTGCACGCCGAACCCTTTCAGACTGGACGTCTCGAAATGTTTCAGAAGTCGCTCGGTAGCCGTTTCCGTGGTGAAAACCCAATCGTCCAACTCGAAAGTACAGAATTTTGAATTGAAGTGGGATTCGAAATCCGCCCGTTTGCTACGTTCAAAAAGCACCTCCTTGGGGTTCATACTGTTGAGGAGTTTGTCTACATAGTCGAACGTGCCTTCGGCGGTGAGGAACTCGCCCGTAGAGATGTCAAGGAATGCCACACCCACCTTCTTTGTGGTGATATGCACGCAAGCGAGGAAGTTATTTTCCTTGTAATTCAGCACATTATCACTGGTGGTTACGCCTGGGGTTACCACCTCCGTAACGCCTCGCTTAACGGTTTTGGTAGTGAGTTTCGGGTCTTCCAACTGGTCGCAGATAGCCACACGCTTGCCGGCACGCACCAGTTTAGGCAGGTATGTGTCCAAAGCGTGGTGTGGGAAACCAGCCAATTCGACGGAACTGGCCGCTCCGTTGGCACGTTTGGTGAGGGTGATGCCCAAAATCTCGGATGCAGTAACGGCATCCTCTAAAAAAGTCTCGTAGAAATCGCCCACACGAAAAAGCAGGATTGCATCAGGGTGTTGTTTTTTCACCTCGAAATACTGTTTCATCATCGGGGTTTCAACCACTTTCGCCATATATTTTTATCAGTTTTCTAAAAGTTTGGGGAGGCGTACATTTTGATGTCGTCTGCCGAGATGGTTTTTCCGCAAAGGATGATGACGCGCTCCACCACATTGCGCAGTTCGCGCACATTACCGCTCCAACGGTAGGTTTTGAGTTCCTCCATTGCCTCGGGAGAGAATTCCTTTGCGGGGATGCCCTGCTCTTCGCAGATCAACTCACAGAAGTGGCTCACCAAGAGAGGGATGTCCTCCAACCTTTCGCGCAAGGGCGGCACCGTCACGGGTATGACGCTCAGCCTGTGGTAAAGGTCTTCGCGGAATCTGCCGGCCTCGATTTCCTTTTTCAGATCTTTGTTGGTGGCGGCAAACACACGCACATCCACTTTTATCACCTTGTCGCTGCCCACGCGCGTCAGTTCTTTCTCCTGCAGCACTCGCAGCACTTTGGTTTGGGCGGCAAGACTCATATCGCCCACCTCATCTAAAAAGATGGTGCCGCCATCTGCCTGCTCAAATTTTCCTATCCGTTGTTTCACCGCCGAGGTGAATGCTCCTTTTTCATGTCCAAACAACTCGCTTTCAATCAGTTCCGTTGGTATTGCCGCACAATTGACCTCCACAAACGGTGCGTTGCATCGGTTGCTCAATTCGTAGAGCAGCATTGCCACCACCTCCTTGCCTGTTCCGTTTTCTCCCGTGATGAGAACGCGGGCATCGGTAGGCGCCACACGCTCCACCACACTGCGTAGGTGCTGCATGGCGGGGGAGTCGCCCACCATCTTCATCTTGCGCGACACTTTACGCTTCAGCGTCTTGGTTTCCTGCACGAGGGAGCGATGATCCAGGCCGTTTCGCACACACACGAGGATGCGGTTGAGGTCGAGCGGCTTCTCGATGAAATCGAACGCACCTTTTTTGATGCACTCCACCGCAGTATCGACGGAGCCATGACCCGAAATCATCACGACAGTCTGCTCGGGATAATCCTCCATGATTTTGGTCAGGACTTCAACGCCGTCCATCTTCGGCATTTTGATGTCGCAAAACACCAAGTCATATTTGTTATTTTTCAGAAGTTCCAAGCCAACGATACCGTCCTCTGCCAATTCAATAGTGTAGCCTTCAAACTCTAACACATCTTTTAAGGCATTTCGTATGCTTCGTTCATCGTCGATGATTAAAAGTTTCGCCATAATATTCCGATTCGGTTTATTCTTGCCGCTACTTGGTGATAAGCGCGGAGAAAGGATATTTAGTGTTTTTCACAGATTCGAGCATCACCTTTACTGAACCCACCTTGATTTTCGTTTCGATGTAAAGCGGCACGTGGTTGTCGTCGTCGGAGACATAGATAGCCATGTCGTCCTCGTTTTTGAACAAATCGCCCGTAATCAGTTTAGGTACAAATTTTAGTGCCTTATATTTCTTTTTATTTCGCAGCTTGATGTCCTGTTTTCCTCGGTAGGTCAGTCCCAAATTATACACCTGGTCATCGAAAAGTAGGTTGAAAGGAACGAGCGTACCGACAGAGATTTTAGAAACTTCAAGGCTTCGGAACCGATAACAAGTGGTGATGAGGTCGAACACGTCTGCGGCGATATTCAGCGAATCCGTCGAGAGTTTTCCCCGTTTATTCCAATTCCAGCGCACGATGGGATCTTCGGAATAGTCGAAGTGGTAACGGCGGTCGCAAAAATAGGAATCCTCATACTTCACCTCCTTGTAGAAGCGAGGCATAAGTTCCTGCGGTGTTACGGTTACAGAGAATGTATCGCGGATGCGATAGAAACTATCAAACGAACGCACCGTGTTGCCAGCAAGCCGCAAGAAGTAGAGTTGCTCGCCGTCCACATTCTTAGTGGAAACGGAGAACTGCACATCACCCGCATGTATCCAGATAAAGCCAAGGTTATAATAGACGTTGTACACGGCCACCTCGCCTGCCTTGAAAGCAGGCTCGTTTTTGTACGGCACTTTCGCAAAGGCCGACACGGCACAGGCGAAGCAGAAAAGAATGATTAGTATCTTCCTCATAACCAAAAACAAATATTGGTTTCACCACCCGACACCGTCTACAACGAGCGGTTGCATCAGTCAGGATGAACCATTGTAAAGAGTCTCTCCCAACGGATTGACGCTGGGAACGACTTATCCTCGTCCAACGAAAGCCAGATAAAGATAGGCTTCCCGACGATGTGATTTTCGGGAACAAAACCCCAGTAGCGCGAGTCGGATGAGTTGTGGCGGTTGTCGCCCATCATCCAATAATAATTCATCTTGAATGTGTACGAGTCGGCCGCCGCACCATTAATGTAGATGACGCTGTCGCGCACCTCCAAGTCATTGAGTTCGTAGTTGCGGATAATGGTTTCGTACAGCGGTAAGTTGTCTGCGTCCAAAGCAACCGTCGCACCTGCCTGCGGAATCCAAAGCGGACCGTAATCGTCTCGCGTCCAACCGTCCCGACGTTCGTACGGGAATGTTTTTCCACCCAACTCGACAGGCTCCTTCTTGACGGAACGAATCGACTCTTTCGACTTCAGCATTTCGCAAGCCTCGGCCGTGAGCGGCAGGCGGTAGACAAGACTCAACACGCCCGTAGAATCTTTGTAGCCCATATTTTCGAGAAACTCCAAACCGCCCATCTCATTGTTAATCAGCACTCTGTCATCCTCGCGCACGTGCGCCGCCTCAAACAGGGCCTTGCTAATGGGTTGCGAAGTCTCCACAAAATAGTTGAATTGCAGGGTTTTGATATCTTCGGTAGGCACGCCATTGATTTGCACCAATCCATCCACCACGCTGAGCGTGTCGCCTGGCAGTGCCACGCAACGCTTCACATAGTTCTCCCGTCGGTCGACAGGTCGTGCGACAATCGCACCAAATTTGTCCGGATTCTGCCATACATAATCGCGACCATAGGCATTCACCATTGCGTAATAGTCTTGGTTGGGGGCATTCAGCGCGACGGTATCGCCAGCGGGATAGTTGAACACCACAATATCGTTTCGTTTCACATCACCAAAACCTTTGAGACGTTTATATTCCCATTGAGGAGAATCAATGTACGACTTCGTATTGAAGAACGGCATGGTATGCTGCGCAAGTGGGAAAGAAAGCGGCGTCATAGGCTCGCGCGGACCGTAGCTCACCTTGCTCACGAAAAGGAAATCGCCCACAAGAAGCGTTTTCTCCAAAGATGGGGATGGAATCTTATAATTCTGGAAGAAATAAAGATTGATGATGTAAACAGCCACCAAGGCAAAAACGATGGCATCCACCCACTCTGCCACCTTGCGGAGGACGGGATTTTTAGTCTGTTTCCACGCACCCCAAGGCACATACTTCGTGATGTAGATGTCCCAAACCACAGGTATCAGCAGCCACAGCCACCAAGCACCCGACCAGCAGAAGAAGAATACCACGAGGGCTGCCACCAAGGCGAACTTCACCCACTGCGAAGGCTTCGCCATCCTGACACGCTCAGAGAAAATCTTTCCCTTCAAATCAGCGTAACTCACATCTTTTTTATTAGATGATGCGCCATTCTCTGCCATAGACATTCTTTGCTTTTATTTTAAGAACTCAAACAAGTCCGACATTCCCAACAATCCTTTTTTTCCTGCCGTGTACTCCGCAGCCACCACAGCGCCAAGGGCGAATCCCTCTCGGCTCTTCGCATCGTGGGTTATGGTGATGGAATCAACATCACTATCATACTTAATCGTGTGGATGCCAGGCACTTCGCCTTCGCGGATAGACTTAATAGCAAGGTCGGTAGGCACTTCTTCAACCTCCTTTGTCCATTTCGTCTTGCGGTCGATATTCTCAAGGATTCCCTCAGCCAAAGTGATGGCGGTGCCGCTTGGAGCGTCCAATTTGTGTATGTGGTGCACCTCTGTCATCTCTACGTTGTAGCTGTCGAAGCGGTTCATCAACTTTGCCAGATATTTATTTACTGCCATAAACACATTCACACCTATGCTGAAGTTGGACGAGCGGAACAACGTGTGGTTCCCTTTTTTCAGTTCGTCCATTACATCGGCAGTATCCCAGCCCGTGGTGCCTACCACCACTGGCACGTTGGCTTTGAAGCACTTACGGACATTGGCAACCGCCGTATCGGGGCGTGTGAACTCAATGGCGACATCCGCAGATTTGAACCTATCCGACTCAAAATCCTCAAGGTTGTTGATATCAATTGTGGCGACAATCTCGTGTCCCCTGTTTTTTGCGATTTTCTCGATGGCTTTACCCATCTTACCATATCCAATCAAAGCGATTTTCATATCTACACATCTATTAGTCAAGAAGTTCCGCAGTCAAAACGAAGAAGAACCTCGTATATTTTTTTAAATTGAAAATTCAGAATCAAAGATCCTCATAGTCGATGGAGAACGTGTCGCCATCCTTCATATTGCCACGTTGCACACCCTTCTTCAGCCAACGCGAACGCTGTTCGGACGTGCCGTGGTTGAACGATTCTGGCACAGTGTAGCCGTATGCCTGTTTTTGGAGATAGTCGTCGCCGATTTTCGCAGCAATGGCAAGTCCCTCTTCAATGTCGCCATCCTCCAACGAGTTGAACATTTTATTGTCGTGGTAAGCCCAAACGCCAGCGTAGAAGTCCGCCTGCAACTCCAAGCGCACGCTGATTTTGTTTGACTCTGTCTCCGAAACGGATGACTGTCGGTTATGTGCGTCTTGCAATGTACCGAGGAGGTACTGCACGTGGTGCCCCACCTCATGTGCGATGACGTATGCGTAGGCAAAATCGCCGGCAGTGCCAAATTGGCTTTTCATCGTGGTGAAAAACTCCAAATCGATATAGACGGTTTGGTCGCCCGAGCAGTAGAACGGACCAGTAGACGAAGTCGCGCTACCGCAGCCAGAGTTCACGTTCCCGTGGAAAAGCACAAGTTGAGGGGCTTCGTAGGTTTTGCCCATCTTCTCGAATTGGTCGGTCCAGACATCCTCCGTGCCGGCAAGGATTTGTTTGGCGAAAGTAGCAAGTTCCTCCTCCTCGGCGGAAGGCTCGTAGCCATTGCCTGTTGTCTGCGTGGTCCCGGCATTCTGCACCACCGTGGTTGCCACTTGCGAGAGGTCGCCCCCCGACACAAAATAGGTGATAAGCGCGACAACAATCAGTCCGCCGATACCCATACCCGATTTAGAAGTACCACCTCTACGGCGGTCGTCCACGTTAGAGCTTTCCCTTCTTCCTGTTAGTTTCATATTTCCTTTTTATTATTTTCAGAAATGATATTTACCAAATTGTCCAAAGGTAAGGAATTATGCGGAAAAATTCAACCTCCGCCACAAAAAAAGCGAGCCAGAGACCATCGATGGTTCTGGCTCACTTGGTTATAAACTAAAACACAGATTATTGTTGAATCAGGTTTTCGCCCGTCATCTCGGCAGGTTGAGGGATGCCCATAAGAGCCAAAATGGAAGGAGCGACATCAGCCAATTTTCCGTTTTTCACCTTGGCAGCGGCATTTGAGCCGATGTAGACGAATGGAACAGGGTTGAGCGAATGGGCAGTGTTAGGCGTGCCATCTGGGTTGATGGCGTGGTCGCAGTTGCCGTGGTCGGCGATGATAATCACCTCATAACCATTTGATTTGCAAGCCTCAACAGTATCCTTCACGCACTCATCGATGGCGGTAACCGCTTTTTGTATGGCTGGGTAGATGCCGGTGTGTCCCACCATATCGCCGTTGGCGTAGTTCACCACAATCCAGTCATATTTCTTCTCTCCAATAGCGGCAACAAGTTTGTCTTTCACCTCGTATGCGCTCATCTCTGGCTTCAAATCGTATGTAGCGACCTTTGGCGAAGGCACCAAGATACGGTCTTCATTCTCGAACGGAGCCTCACGACCGCCGTTGAAGAAGAATGTAACGTGCGCATATTTCTCCGTCTCGGCAATGTGCAGTTGTTTCAAGCCCTTGGCAGAGACCACTTCGCCGAGAGTGTTCGTAACATTCTCTTTGTTGAAGAGGATGTGTACGCCGGTGAACGAAGAGTCGTAAGGCGTCATACAATAGTATTGCAGTCCCTTGATGGTGTGCATACCAGCCTCTGGCATATCTTGTTGGGTAAGTACGATGGTCAACTCCTTAGCACGGTCGTTTCTGTAATTGAAGAAGATAACCACGTCGCCCTCTTGGATGGTTCCGACTGGCTTTCCGGCAGCGTCCACGCGGGCGATTGGCTTAATGAATTCATCCGTAACACCCTCAGTGTAAGACTCTTCCATAGCCTTTACCATATCTGTGCTTGGCTTACCCTTGCCGTCGATCAGCAAATCGTAAGCCTCCTTGATGCGCTCCCAACGTTTGTCGCGGTCCATTGCGTAGAAACGGCCGACGATGGAAGCGATTTTTCCTGTGTTGGCAGCCAACACCTTCTCCAACTGCTCGATGAAACCCTTTCCGCTCTTAGGGTCGGTGTCGCGGCCATCCATAAAACAGTGGACGAACGTCTTGTCCAAACCATATTCCTTGGAAATCTCAACCAACTTGAACAAATGGTCTAACGAAGAGTGCACGCCACCGTTGGAAACCAATCCCATAAAGTGGATTTGCTTACCATTCTCCTTTGCGTAAGAGAAAGCGTTTTTGATCTCTGGGTTCTGTAGAATGGAGTTGTCGCGGCAAGCCATATTGATTTTCACCAAATCCTGGTAAACGACACGTCCGCCACCGATGTTCAAGTGTCCCACCTCAGAGTTTCCCATCTGTCCGTCGGGCAAACCAACATACTCTCCGCAAGCCTGCAGCTGCGAGTGTGGGTAACTCTTCATCAGATAATCCCAATAGGGGGTTGGTGTGGAAGCAATCGCATCCGACTTTGTTCCGTCTCCGATTCCCCAACCATCGAGGATCATCAGCAATACCTTTTTATTCATTTCAGTATTCATTTTATAAAATTGATTTTCAAACGATTATTGTAACTCCTCATAACTCACCTCTTCAGACATCGCTTTGAATCTCCGCATCCGAAGCACACCTTGCTCGCTTTGCGGGTGGAACACCTCCTGCGATTGCTCGCCACTATCATCGTCCACAAAAGATGACGCTGCGGATTGATTCTTTTTCGGGAACAAGCGGCGGAAGAAGCCCACCACGGCGGTCTTGACTTTCAACAAAAACACCACCAACGCTCCTCCTACCACCAAAAGCAGGATGAGCAGGAATGCCAGAATCGCAAAAATCAATCCACCCATATCTCTCTAATTAGAAGTTTCAAACCTAAGGTCAAAATCGGCAATGTGGGAGTTTCGGCTCACCCCAAAAGGTTAGTCGCCAGTAACCTCGCGCATTTCACCTTGCTCGCAAAGGAAATTCCGCCCCGGAAAAAGCTCGGGCCACCGTCTGTTGTGCGTCGACATAATCACAGAAGTTCCCTCTTGAAGAATCTGGCGGAGGAGGCGCATCAAATCCTCGCCCGTCTGTGGGTCCAAATGCCCCGTAGGCTCATCGGCAAGGATGATTTTCGGCTTGTTGAGCAGAGCGCGGGCAATCACAATGCGTTGTTGCTCACCGCCAGACAGCTCGTGGGGCATACGATAGCCTTTGGTAGACATACCAACGAAATGCAGCACCTCGTCGATTCGGTTCTTGCGCTCGTCGGGGGTCATTGTCTGCGTGGCTTTCAGCACGAATTGGAGGTTTTCATCGACAGTGCGGTCGGGCAACAACTGGAAATCCTGAAACACAATACCCATTTGGCGGCGCAGGTAAGGGATTTTGCTCGACTTTATCTTCGCCAAGTCGAAATCCAACACCTTCGCACTGCCCGATGTGATAGGGACTTCGCAGTAGAGTGATTTTAAGAACGAACTTTTACCGCTGCCCACTTTGCCGAGGAGGTAGACGAAATCGCCCTCGCCCACAGAAAGCGTGACGTGCCGCAAGACCGTTTGTTCCTGCCGGTCTATGCTCACATCTTTATAGTCAATCAAAGCCATAAACAATTGTTTTTTAGCGGTTTTCCTCGCCCCAGCAGGTATCCGTGCCAGTATGGCACACAGGACCGACGGGATGCACCTTAATCAACAGTGTGTCGTTGTCGCAATCCGCCTTGATGGAAACCACGTTCAAGAAGTTTCCACTGGTTTCGCCCTTTGTCCACAGCCGTTTCTTCGTGCGGCTGTAAAAGGTTACCTTGCCCGTCTCGACGGTTTTCTGGTAGGCTTCATCGTTCATAAAACCCAACATCAACACCACGCGGGTGTCCGCATCCTGAATAATGGCAGGCACTAAGCCATCCATCTTATCGAAATCCAACTCCATATCCGCTTTCAATATTTCTGCGAAAATACAAAAAACTAACTGAAACCCAAAGTGGAGAAGCCTCCGGGAATATTAATAAATGCTAATGCGATTCAAGCCATCATCTTTGCCAAATCTGCCATTTGGATACGCCCCTCGTAGATGGCTTTTCCCGTAATCACAGCAGGGACTTTGGCTTCTGCCAACCGCTCAATGTCCGCCATAGAGCTAACGCCGCCACTGGCTATCAGGTAGATAGACGGCAACTCGGCCAACATCTTTTCGTAGAGGGCGACAGACGGGCCTTTCAACATTCCATCCTTGCTGATGTCTGTGCAAATCACCTTATTGACGCCCTTTCCCATAAAGTTGCTAACGAATGGCAAAAGGTCTACAGAAGTAGTTTCCGTCCAACCGCCGACTGCGATTTTCTCATCTTTCACATCCGCACCGAGGATGATACGCTCCGCACCGTATTTTTCCACCCAAGATAGGAACACCTCAGGCTTTTTGACGGCGATGCTGCCACCTGTTACCATTGCCGCACCCGACTCGAACGCGATGCGCAAGTCATCGTCACTTTTCAAACCTCCACCGAAATCCACTGTCAGCGATGTGCCTGAGGCGATGACTTCCAACACCTTGTAGTTGACAATGTGCTGCGCCTTAGCGCCATCCAAATCCACCAAATGCAGACGGCGGATACCGACAGCCTCGAACGCCTTCGCTACCTCCAACGGATTCTCGTTATATACCTTCTTCTGCGCATAGTCGCCCTGAGACAACCGGACGCACTTGCCCTCAATGATATCAATGGCAGGTATTATTTCTATCATATCTATCTGATTATAAAAAAATTACTTTCTAAATACTATTTTCGGAGGAGTTTCACCGCCGCCTCATCGTCGAAGGTGGAGTTGCCCATTTTCGCTGCCACCTCGCCATTTCTAAAAAAGAGCAGTAGTGGGATATTGTACTCCGTGATGGGCATCATCTCCACCGGAGGAAGGAAAATGTGCGGACGCACCGCCACGCCGGTCTCCTCGATAAAGTCAGCCAACTCGCCTTCACTGCCCCAAACCACCCACTGCACCGGCACATCGGTGGCCTCGCGTAGCACCACCTCCAACTTACGCATCGCCATCTTACAATGCCTACACTTCACGCTAAAAAGGCAGACCACCGCACGATCGGACGCGCGGGCAACACGCAACTCTGGCTGTTTCTGCTCCAACTCAGCGTATGCCTGGGCATTATATTTCGTTTCGCGGGGCGTTCCCCACCCCAAAGGGAGTTTGCAGAAAGCAAATGCGAGCGACACGAAGAAGAACACAGAGAGCCAACGTTTTTGCCGCCGCACAAAAGTGATTTCGCATTTGGAAGAAAAAAAGAGAAGGAGGAGCAACGCAACATTCTTCAAAAGCGACCACCCGGGAGAGAGGGAGAACGCCTCGCCCATACAATGGCAATTGCCATCATTGCCCGTAACCAACAAGTAGGACAGCAAAACCGAAAAGCCAACAAGCAGCAGCAACACCGCCCTATCGACCCACTTGCGGAAGAGCATCGAAAGCAGCATAAGACCTAAAAAAGCCTCCGCAAACAATACGCACCGCGACAGAAACGAGGAAAAAGTCAGGTTGAAGAAACCCAACGAGAAGATATATGACTCAAATGCATCGAGCGACCAGAATTTCAGTGCCGCCGACAGCAGGAAAACCAACCCCAGCACAAGGCGGCAGCCAAGGGGGAAGATTTGGTTAGCAGCAAACCTCTTTCTCTGCTCCTCCGTCATAGTCAGGGCTATTTCACACCGCACTTGATGTCCTCGCCGTCCTCCAATTCTGAGCAAGAACCCTCATAATCGTAGTAGTCGCGCATCACGGTGGAGTCGTCATCATTTTTCACGCTACATTCACAATCGTTCACCGACGAGCAAGCCACGAAAGAAACGGCGAAAAGGAAGAAACAAAAAAATAATCTACCCATAACATTCAATTTTACGTTTTATGGTTTTAACAACCTACAAGGAATCAAGTATTTAAGCAAGATTAGCAAGGGCAACCCGCTTAGGCTTAACGAGGAAACGAACACAGAATGAACGATTCCACAGAAAAATTTTCCAAAGATACACATATTGTCGAGAAAGTTGCAAATGAATCGACTGAGAGATATAACATGAGGATTAAAACAACCATTTTGGGCGACTGTCACACCCATTTCCCAAGTTTTTCGTAATGACGGTCTTGAAGAACTGACGGAATTTCTTTTATCGAAGGAAACTCTTGATAAAGTTCTCTCCTCAATCTATCTAACAACCTATCTCCCAACATATTTGAATTTTTGCCTCTCAAAGCAACTTCATACCACTGCACCAAATCACTTTCCGTCACAACACCTTGGATTCTACTTTTCCACCCTATCTGAGTTAAAAGGGAAACAATCACACCTTTTTCTGCATCCTTACAAACAATGACAATTCTATCGCTCGAAATGCTGGACACTATAGATTTTGCCAACTCAACATCCAATGATAGATGTTTTATCTGAATGGCTGGACCCCAATTGGTATACATATCCAACCCTCTGTCTGCCGCATTTGTAACACCAACCCGATAAACCTTAGCTTCCTGTTTTTTCGACAATTTATTGATTTCAATTCCCATCACCGACTCGGCAAAATTTTTGAAATCATCCAACAGCATTTTTTTATTTGGGTCAATCGAAATCTCAACTTGCAACCTTAATGTTTCAACAATCGAAGAGAACAAAGCGTACACAACAATTTCATACACCTTATCAATACTTCGTTTAAGACCAGGTTCATTCCAAAAGGAGTCAATGAAACATTTTACGTCAAAATCATTTTTGCTTGCCCGACTACATTTTTCCAACGCATCAGAAAGTTGTCCGTGTTTACCAAGGAATCGATTATATATGTACGCTTCTACCACTCCATTTGTTTTTTTTATTTTCAGTTGCAAGTATTTTGATGATAGATGGCGGCATTGCATTATCATTAAACAAATCGTCCTGGAATCGTGCGCTACTTGTACAAACCCTTCCTAAAAGTTCTTTCGTAATTTCATCCCTCCAATGTTTACTCACTGAACGATATGATTCCAACTGGTTTATGTTCAAGTCCTTACAAACCCTTGAATGATATAGAATCTCCGCTATCTGAATTGGCTTATAAAAATGCACTCTTGATTTTTTTATCAAAGCATCCAACGCATTTTTAGCCTTTTGTACATCATTGTTCATCCTCTTTACTTTTTTAATTCATACTCCTTCAGAGCACTCATCATCTGCCTTGCGACAGCCTTTATCACCGGCACAGCGACAGAGTTACCCGTCTGATGTTTCAATTTCGTATACGGAACAACAATTTTAAAATCATCAGGGAAGCCTTGCAAACGTAACATTTCACGCTCCGTCGGTCGCCGTTCGTCGTTAACAAGGATATAATTGGCAGACGCACCCGCGCGAAGACACGATGAATAAGCGTGCGGTGTAACAGTTCCCGCCATATTTTCATGCGAGATATAGGGTTTGGGGAAGTTAGGCTCTTTCAACCTCTGCAACCGAGAGTCGCGAATCTGAGGCTTGACATAGTATCTTTCTGAAACATTATCTTCTAAAATCAATTTCAAGGGAATCCTGTATTTCTCAGAAACGGGATCTGGGAAAGCGAAAAAAACGGGGTCTTTAAAGCCAACGATGATGATACGCTCTCTTTTTTGCGGCACACCATAATCCAAAGCGTTCAACACCTTCGCATAAACAGAATAGCCCATTGCTTCCAGATGGCTACGAATCACTCTGAAAGTGTTTCCATTATCATGCGCAGTGAGATTTCGCACGTTTTCCAACATAAAGGCCTTTGGCATTTTCTCTTTTAGTATTCTTTCTATTTCAAAAAACAAAGTTCCGCAAGTTTCATTGGCAAAGCCCTCCTTCTTTCCAATAATCGAGAACGCCTGACAGGGGAACCCACCCAAAAGCACATCAAAATCAGGAATATCCCTTGCGGCAATCTTTGTAATATCGCCCGAAGGATGCTCGCCAAAGTTCGCCTCATACGTTTTGCAAGCATCCTCGTCAAACTCGGACGAAAACACGCAATGTCCGCCAACCGACTCAAACCCCAAACGGATTCCGCCAATGCCAGCAAACAAATCTATAAACTTGAAACTATTCCAATCCATTTCCGACTTCTATTTTTTCAACTCGGGATAACTGATTCGCGTGTGGTAGATGGTTTTCAGTTTGTCCTTCAGCACAGATTTAATGATTTTGATTTGGTCGAGCGTGATGGGTGCCTGGTCGAACATTCCTTCCTGCACCTGGCTCGACACAACTTTCTCCACAAGGTCGTTTATCGTCTGATCGGTATAGTCCGACAAACTGCGGGATGCAGCCTCGACGGCATCGCACATCGAGAGGATGCACATCTCCCTACTCCACGGTTTCGGGCCTGGGTAAGTGAACAGCGACTCGTCCACAGGGCGGTCGGGGTACTTATTTTTATAGGTATAAAGGAAATACTTCACCTTCCCCTCGCCGTGGTGGGTCTGGATGAAAGCCTGAATTTTCTCGGGGATATTGTTCTGCTTGGCGATCTTCACGCCGTCTATCACATGGTTGATGATGATGGCAGCACTCTCCTCCTCGGTCTTGCCGTCGTGCGGATTCCGTCCACCCGACTGATTTTCAGTGAAATACTCCGGGTTAGACATTTTCCCGATGTCGTGATACAACGCCGCCGTACGCACCAAAATCGGGTTCGCCTTGTCCTTCAACGCCATAGCACACTCCGCGGCGAGGTTGGAAACCTGCATAGAGTGTTGGAAACTGCCTGGGGCGACTTCCGAGAAATGGCGGAGAAGTGGATTATTCGTGTTAGCCAACTCCACCAACGAAGCATCAGAGGTGTAACCGAAAATCTTTTCAATGATGTAAATCAGCGGATTGGCAAACATCAGCAACACGCCATTTACCAAGAAATATTGTATCGGTGTCAAATCAATCTGGTCGAAACCTTTTTCGTGTACAAGAGAGAACCCGACATACAACGCCACATAACTCGCCACGATGAAGAGGGCAGACCGTATCAGATGCGAACGCTGATAGATGGTTTTCAGCGTGCAGATGGAAATCATACCCACCACCACCTGCAAAAACAGGAACTCGAACTCGCTCGGCACAATGAACGAGCAGAGCAGCACCGTAGTGAGATGCGAGAACAAAGCCGTTCGCGTGTCGAAAAACACCGTGACAGTGATCGGCGTAAGGGCATACGGAATGATGTAGGGCGACACCTCGTTTTTCACCACCCAAGCGGTAATGACACACATAACCAAGACGAGCGACAAGATGAACAGCACATCGCGCTTATCCACCAAAAATTTCTGGCGGAAAAGGTAGAAATACAGGAAAAAAACAGAAAGCGAGATGGCGATAAGCACACCCTGCCCCACGGCTATCAGCTTGCTGTCTTTCTCACGGCTGTTCTCCTCGGTAAACTGTTTGTAGGAATTCAACACATCGTAAACCTCGTCGGTAACGATTTCCCCGTGGTCGATGATTTTCTCCCCACTTTGGATTCTTCCCTTCGTCAGCGACACGGTTTTCAGTAGGTCTTTTTTCAGGTTTTCCGTTTTCTCCTCATCAAAAAGGATATTTGCCTCAATGTAATTGTTGAGGTTGAGGTCGCGTAAGATCTTCGGGTCAAGGGTTTCCGGTGCTTCTGCGATGATTTTCTCGTAAGCGGATTTTGTCGTCAGAAACTCCGCCAACGGATACTCCTTCGACATTTTTTTTGAGACAACCCGCATGTTCTTCACATCCGCCTCATACTGTTTCGCCAGAACATCCGGCCGTGTGATTCCTATTTTATACACCTCATTCAACTTCTTCACCACATACTGGTAATAGGTATAGGAGGCATCCGTCTCGGTAGATTTCAACTTCTCCGTCGCACGCGCTACCATCTCCGTCTGAATGGAGTCAGAGCGATTGAAGATGGGCGAAAACGACTTTAGCAGTTCGTCATACTCCTTTGTGAGTTCTTTATCCGATTTATAGATTTCAAACGCAAACGGTGCCGTAATCTCCTCATACGTCCACGGGCTACCCTTCTCATACGAGTACTGGAACTGGCTGACGCTTGGGAATGTTTTGAAAACGATGACCCCCGTAGTGAGAAATAGCAAGGCGATAAACGTGTATTTTATCACCTCTTTGCGGTGCGTCGTGTCGCCTCCGCTCAAGATGAAGTCATATAGCGATGACAGGATTTTCATATATTATCTGTTAGAATGTTCCATCTTAATTGAGTACTCGCGAAGATAGGAATTTTGGCGGATTAATCCCAAATCTGCACTCTTAGCGGACAAAAAAGACTCCGCCGTTTTTGCAGGATTGTCCGATTTCATTACTTTCACGGCACTCTTCCAAGTTTCATGATTTCCACGGACGAGAGGCGGAGGAATCCTTCTTTTTTGCTAACTCAAATTCAAACCATCACTGTTTTACAATAAGGAGAAACGGCGGAAAGCCCGCGACAAACAACAAAAAAGACGATACCTTTACGATACCGTCCACATAACCAACATTACACCCCACACTTTGTGGTCCCACTAGGATTCGAACCTAGGACCCTCTGCTTGTAAGGCAGATGCTCTGAACCAACTGAGCTATAAGACCTTTAAAACTTGAAAACTTTACTCTGCGGCCGCCGCCGCTTTCGTGTGGTCCCACTAGGATTCGAACCTAGGACCCTCTGCTTGTAAGGCAGATGCTCTGAACCAACTGAGCTATAAGACCATTTTTGCAAAAGCGTTGCAAATATAGGCTCTTTTCCGCATTTTGCAAAATAAATGGGGATTTTTTTTCAAATAACTTCCGCAACAACGTATGTGCTGCCGCCCACATAGATAAAATCGTCTGGGGAAGCCGCCCTTCGTGCCGCCGCAAGTGCCTCATTCACTGTCGGATAACATTCTCCCATCAAACCCTTCTCATTTCCCATCGCTTTCAGGCGATGCTCGTCCATCGCTCTCTTGATTCCAGCCCGGGTGAAATAGTAGGTTGCATCGCGTGGGAGCAAGTCCAAAACGTGCGATATATCCTTGTCGCCTACCATTCCAAACACTATATGCAACTGATTGTGAGGAGTTTGCGCAAGCTGCCGCACCACATATTGTATGCCGCCAACATTATGCCCCGTGTCGCACACCACGGTCGGATTCTCTCCGATTTTCTGCCAACGCCCCAGCAAATGCGTCTGCGAAATGGTGTCGCGCACACCTTTTTTCTCCTCTTCCAAACTGATATTGAAGCCCAACTCGCGCAGACGGCACACCGCACAATGCACCGTCGCCATATTTTTCGCCTGATAAATGCCCAAAAGTGGCGTTTCTAATTCTACTTCATCCACAGAAAACGCTTGACGGAGCGTGTCACCTTCCAATCGCTCGCCAAGAGCGGCCACCACCTGCTCATCCGCAAAATAAATGGGTGAATGCTTTTCGAACGCAGTCTGGCGGAAGAGCGTGCGAATTTCTCCGTCCGACTCGCCTATCACCACCGGGACATTCTCTTTGATGATTCCCGCCTTCTCACGGGCAATCTCCAACTCCGTATTACCTAATATATTGGTATGATCCAAACTGATGTTGGTGATGACACTCAGCACCGGCGTGATGATGTTCGTACTGTCGAGCCGACCGCCCAAACCCACCTCCACCACTGCGCAATCAACCTGTTCCTGCCGGAAGTAATCAAACGCCATCGCCACATTCACCTCAAAGAACGACGGGAAAACCACATCAAAGAAATCTTTGTGGCGTTCCACGAAATCTATCACAAACTGCTCTGGCACCATCTCGCCATTCACACGGATGCGCTCGCGGAAATCCTTCAAATGGGGCGAAGTGAAAAGTCCCACCTTGTAGCCCGCCGACTGCAAAACCGACGCGAGGGTGTGCGATGTCGAACCCTTTCCGTTCGTCCCCCCGATATGCACCGTACGGAACGATTTATGAGGATTGCCCAGCCGCTCGTCAAAGGCCATCATACTGTCGAGGCCCTCCTTGTATGCCGACGAGCCGACCATCTGGAACAGCGGCATCCTATTATATATGAACTCCAACGTTTCTCTGTAATCCATCTCTGTTTTAATTTTCCAATGCGAAACTACAAAAAAAACGAATCTTTTTCCCCTTGCTTTTTTGTTTTGTGAATCCGAAAAACTAATTTTACGAGTACGAAAACGCAGGCAGCGCGATCCACGAAAATATCGGCATCGCACCAACGCATTTTCACCTTAAACCAAAATGATTAACACGTATAAAAGGATTGATTATGGGAGCTAAGAAAAATTTCGTTTTGGATACAAATGTCATCCTTCACGACTACAAATGCATCTACAATTTCCAGGAAAACGACATTTACATTCCGATTGTAGTGTTGGAGGAACTGGACAAGTTCAAGAAAGGAAACGAGCAAATCAACTTCAACGCCCGCGAGTTTGTCCGAGAACTCGACACTTTGGCTGTTGGGAATGATTTCTTCAAGAACGGTGCGTCGTTGGGCAGCGACTTGGGTCGGCTGTTCATCGTAACGAACCCCGAATACCCTGAGATTCTCTCAAAGTCTTTCTCCGAAAAGACCCCAGACCACCGCATTATGGCAGTGGCACTCGTCAAGCAAAAGCAAGACCCCAAGACCCGCACCATCCTCGTAACCAAGGATGTCAACCTCCGTATGAAAGCCAAATCCATCGGCCTCGACGTGGAAGACTACAATAACGACAAGGTGAAGAACGTCGACCTGTTCGATAAAGCGCAAGAAACCTACGAGGATGTCGACCCCGACTTGGTGGACCGCATCTACGCTGAGTCGTACGGCGTGCCGTTTGCCGACTGCAAGTTGCCAGACACCATTGCGCCTAACGACTGTTTCATCCTCAAAAGTTGCCGCTCGTCCGTCATGGCGAAGTATGACGCAGCCGCCGGCACGGTAAAGAAGGTGAAGAAAGAAAAAGCATTCGGCATCGAGGGGAGAAACGCCGAGCAGAGTTTTGCCTTAGATGCGCTGCTCAACGACGATGTGAAATTGGTGGCAGTAACGGGTCGCGCCGGAACGGGAAAAACCCTGTTAGCACTGGCTGCCGCTTTGCAGCAGAACGAAACCTACAAGCAGATTCTGTTGGCAAGACCTATCGTGGCAATGTCTAACAAAGACTTGGGATTCCTGCCAGGCGACGAGAAACAGAAAGTGGCTCCATATATGCAGCCGTTGTTCGACAATCTGAACGTCATTAAGCACCAGTTCGCACCAAGCAGTCGCGAGTTGAAGTTGTTAGACGACATGCAGAAGAACGAGCAGTTGGTGATTGAGGCACTCGCCTTCATCCGTGGACGAAGTTTGAGCAGCACCTACCTGATTGTCGACGAGGCGCAGAACCTCACCCCACACGAAGTGAAAACCATCATCACGCGCGCCGGCGAGGGTTGCAAAATCGTCTTCACGGGAGATGTGCAGCAGATTGATACGCCTTACCTCGACATCCAGTCGAACGGTCTTGTCTATATGATCGACAAGATGCGCGGGCAGAGCCTCTTCGCCCATGTGAACCTGATAAAGGGTGAACGAAGCAAACTCTCGGAGTTGGCAAGCGTCTTGCTGTAGGATTTTCGGTAAGAACTGACGGCAACGCCCATACAAACCCAAAGGCTGAGTTTCAGGAATGGAACTCAGCCTTTTTTTTTCCTCTAAAAAGCCGCAGCAGCACCGCGTCTTAACAAAAAAAGCCCACCGACTAATCAGTGAGCTTTGCGGAAAGACAGGGATTCGAACCCTGGGAACAGTTACCCGTTCACCGCATTTCGAGTGCGGCCCGATCGACCACTCCGGCATCTTTCCTAAAGAACCTCCTCTACGAGAGATTCCCACAAGAATTCTTTCCGACCGCAAATTTATCCCTTTTATTTGAAAGGGAATAAAAACTCAGCAGGAAAATTTTCCCAATCACGCGTCTTTTCTTCTTTTTACTTCATACACAACCGTTGCAACGAGGGTAAGGAAGAATACTGCAAAACAGAAAAGCGCAAGTCGTTCGCCATTCGAAGCACTGTCAGGGGCGAATTCAAGACGTATGCGGTGTTCGCCAGCCTTGAGGTTGATCGCACGCAACATATAGTTGACACGGAAAATCGGTGTTTCAACATCATCCACGTATGCCGTCCAACCATAAGGGTAATAAATCTCGGAGAAGACCGCCGTCTTATCTGTCGACAAATGAGCGGTGTAATCAATGTAGCGAGGTGTGTACTTCGTCAGTTCAATCGTGGCTGTGCTATCTGGCACAGTTACCTCATTGGTCGCATACTCCGCAAAAGATTTGTCCAACACGGCCACTTTGCGGAGGTTGATGGTGCGAAGCGCATCGCACTCCTCGTTGGCAGTCTGCACCACCTTCAGCGTGTCTACAAACCACGCATTGCCCATAGCAAACGGATTTTCTATCGGGATGGCGTCCCCCGTTTGCAACGGCACAATGGCATACTTCATATTCAGCATATTCAGTACTGGGAAGATGCTGTCGCCGTTGACCTGCGCCGTAGTGAAAGCGTTGGAATGTGCAATGGCACGCAGCAGCGGACTCATTTCTGGGGCGATATGCTCGTCGATAAGATCCTGGTAACGACGCAGTTTCGCCGCACTGTAGCCGCCAATCGACTTCAAATAATAACTCGTCCGCGCCTCATTGAATGTGTTAGTAGAGAGGTTTAAGACACGGAAATGGGTGGTGTCTTGCAATAGTTCCTTCTCATACGGCAATTTCTCGAACGCCTTGTCGCGGTTACGCACAGAGCGGAACATTCCGTCATTACAGAAACGCTTGTCCACCGTCCACATATCACAGACAATCAAAACAGCAAGTCCCAAACCAAACCACATCGTGGCATTTGCAGATTGTTTTTCGTAAATATGGCGCATATAGCTGAACGTCAGCACAGCCCCAAGTAACACGAAGACGAACGAACGCCACGCATCACTTCTAATCATATCCGTACGCTGATCCAATATCGCACTATAAACCTTGTCAGGAATATTTGCCTTCCAAGCCTCATCATAGGTTGAGGTTACATCAAATGCGCCACTGAAAACTGCCACAATCAAGCAGATACCTGCCGTGATGCCAGCCGAAACAAAGATGTTCTTCTTCAAAAGCACATAGTCGATTTTCTTTTCGGAAATCTCCTTTAAAGCCAAGAACGCCAACAGCGGAATCGCGATTTCAGCCACAATCAAAATACTCTCAACGGCTCGGAATTTATTGTAAGCCGGGAAGTATTTGAAGAAAAACTCCGTGAGCCACATAAAATGATGTCCCCAAGCCAACAAAACGGAGAAAACCGTGGCAGCGACCAGTGCCCATTTATAAGGGCCCTTCACGACAAGCAAGGCGAGGACAAACAGGAAGAACACGACAGCCCCCACATAAACCGGACCCGAGGTGAAAGCCTTCTCGCCACGATAGGTCGGCGCATTTTGGCAGAACTGCTTTGCTGCGCTTTTCTGCCAGCCAAGTTTCGTCATTTGCTTGTACAAAACCGATTTCTCGCCCACATCATAGCCACTGGCAGCCCCCTCGAAATTCGGGATGAGCAGCGTCAAGGTTTCGTCAATGCCATAGCTCCAAGCAGTGGCATAATCGAGGTCAAGGCCAGAGGTTTTGTTCTCGCCGTCGGCAGCCTTTTTAAGGTCGGAATGTCCGCCACGCATTGTCTGCTCCGCATACTCAATGTTGGTGAAGAGGTTGGAGCTACCCATACCCAATCCCACAACGAATGAAACGCCAAACACCGCAGTCGCGATGCCCAAGTGCTTCCACGTTTTATTCTTCCACGCATTGTAAAGTTCCGCGAAGAAAAGCATCCCGATGAGCATACAGATATAGTACGACATCTGCGGATGGCGATAAAAGCCAATGTAGGTGAAGAGCATAACAAGCACTGCGCCCCACCCATATTTTTTCCGGAATATCAGTAGGAACCCGACTAATACGAGCATCATCCAAGTAATGGAATAGCACTTCCCGTGATGTTGCGCCGCAATAACAATGAAGAAATAACTCGACAGCGAGATGGCAAATGAGCCTGCCACACTAATCCATTTATCTATTTTAAAGGCTCGCAACAAGATGAAAAAAGAAATCAGATAGAAGAGAAACAGCACCGCCGTGTTTCTTAGCCCCATCGTGGCGATTCTGTTCAACGGATAGAGTATTTTACCCACAGTCAAACTTGTCGATCCGCCACCGCCAATCTGGTAGTTTGGCATTCCCGAAAACATCGAGCCAGTCCAGTAAGAATAGTCGTCCGTATTTTTGTGATAGTCAACACTCTCCATAGCCGCCGCTATGCCATTGACGTTATCGCCAGCGTACACCACTTCGCCACGCAAGGCAGGTGTGAAATAAATGGCTGCGGCAAAAGCGAAGATCGCCACAATCGCCACATACGGCAAGATTTTTTTGAAATCTAATTGATTCATTATAAACGGTTTATTGTTTTTTACTCCTGATATTCCGCCGTCAGACCGATGGCAGGCACATAAATTGTTTTAACGACGCCGTTGGTATCGACATACGCCGTGTCGTTCACCACGCCGCTATTGGCATCGAAGCCTCTCAGCACAAGCAAGGTATCAAGCGGCATATCCCAACGGTTGTAAATTCGGTTCGGAATGTTTATGGCAACTATTTCCTCTAACGGGCGCAGTTCCACGCCCTTGGCAGGAGTCGTGCCGAGCGAATCGGTGCGAAGCCACAGTCCAAGACACGTCTTCAACCCGTGGGTGAACGCCGGCTGCGAGTTCCAAAACGCGACGACCTCCTTGCGAGTGGTGTCCTCGCGCAAGGTGCCGAGCACCACCTTAATGATGTTGCCCACCACCAAGTCTCCCTTGGTTTCTATGGTTGGCGACATCCAATACTCATACGAAAAGCCTGTGCCGAACTGCAAAACCTCGAGCAGACTGACCGAGCTGTTGCCACCCACGCGCACTTCGGAGGTATCGAGGGCGACATACCTATCCTCCACCGCCGAACCTCCGCACGATGCCACGCACAACGCCCCGACCACTGCCACGAAAAATATAAGTTTCTTCATTTTCCCGAAAAAAAGTTGCACAAAGATAGTTTTTTTCCGCTGAATGGAAACGGCAAGACGAAAAAAGAGCCGAAGACGACATCTCCGGCTCTAATCTAATTCCTAAAATAAGCGGTTGGATCAACTTTCGTAGAGATAACGCTTGATGTTGCGCTTTGGCGTTTTTTCAAACTCCTTCGGATAAAGGACGATTTCAGACACCTGCTCATAGTTTGCCACAATGCTGTTAAACTTCTTGCGGTTCTCCTCCATAATGTTGTTGAGGTCTTCCTTTTGAATGTTGATCTCGTCCATCGCGCGGAAATCCGGATAGACCAACGCCACCAGCTTGCCGCACCGCTCCACAATGAGGCACTCCGACACGAACGGCAAGTTCGACATTTTAGCTTCCAACGCCTCGGGGTAGATATTCTGCCCAGAAGCACCGAGAATCATACTCTTGCACCGTCCCTTAATAAAAAGGAAACCGTCTTTCAAAACGCCAATGTCGCCCGTATGAAACCAACCATCTTCATCGAACACCGCCTGCGTGGCAGACTCGTTCTTAAAGTAGCACGGCATCACGTTCTGCCCCTTCACAAGTATCTCGCCTGCCACGTTCACCTCGTCCTCCGAGTCGATTTTCACATCCATATTAGGCAATGGTCTGCCGACAGACTGTGCGGCAAAATCCTTATAGCCAGAGAAACTGATGAGTGGCGAACACTCCGTCATTCCGTAACCGGCTGCCAGCGGGAAGCCCAACCTCAGCATTGCCTCCTCAATGTCAGCGTTCATCGGTGCGCCGCCCGTAATCACTTGCGAGAATTTTCCACCGAAAGCACTCTTCAGTTTTTCCAAAATCTGCGGATAGATGTTAGACTGCATCAGACTTTCGCTCATCCCTGCGTGTTTCTTCAAAACCGGCTCGGCAATTTGCCGGTAAATCTTCTCCACCACCAATGGGACGGAGAAAATAACATCGGGCTTCACGTCTTCGAACGCCTTCAAGATGATTTGCGGAGCAGGCACTTTGTTGAGAAATGTGATGTGCCCACCATTGGTGATTTGCGAGAGGAAATCGAGCGTACAACCATACGTGTGCGCTAATGGGAGGAAATTCAAAATCCGGTTTCCCTTAGGAGCGAGTCCCATCTCCACAACATACGCCACATTTCCGCGGATGTTACCGAATGACTGAACCACCCCTTTACTGAACCCCGTGGTGCCAGACGTGTAGTTGATAGCAAACGGGTCGCTGTCCGTCCGTTTCGCATAGCGGATCTCCTCCTTCGGGATGCCGTTCGGATAGGTGGCAGCAAAATGGTCGCGCAACTCCTGCATCTTATGCGGAATGGCTTTCTGCACGTTCTTATGCACACAATACTTCTCGGTGTAGCAATAGATGCATTTCACCTTGGGGATGTTATCTTCCGAAATCAGTTCTTTCAGGTTGTCACTGATAAATAGCAACTTAGACTCCGAATGGTTGACGATGTGATGGATGTCGTCCGTCGGGAAATTTTGTAAGATAGGCACGATGACCGCCCCATAGGTTACCGCAGACAAGAAGACAATTGCCCACTCTGGCGTGTTTTTCCCCACCAAGGCAATTTTATCATTCTCGGTGATGCCAAGCTCGCGATACAAATAGTGCATCTCTGCGATGGCTTTCGCCATTTCCGAATAAGTGTAAGTTTCGCCCGTGGCATAGTTGGTGAGGGCGGGAGCGTCCCAATTCTCCAAGATCGCTTTTTGGAGCAATTCGTTGAATCCCTCCGACTGATAATACTTCATTTTTCAGATTTTTCTTTTACAAAACGGTATCCAAGCAAGCAATAGCCACACAATAGATAGTCCGTAGGGCATAGGTTAAAAAATTATTACTTCCACGAAGATTTCTTCTTCTGTGTGCGAAGGTAGGACTTATTCTCGGCTATTTCAAATTTTTCGGGGACAAATTGCGCATAAGGGCGCGTTTTGTGCAATCGTTTCATCGGACACAAAAAAGCCGGCGGATAAAATCTGCCGGCTTAAACGTGGAGATGCAGAGAGTCGAACTCTGGTCCAAACGAGGAAATCATAAGCTTTCTACATGCTTATTCTTGACTTGGGTTTTCGTGCGACGGCAAGACCAAGACCACCAACCGTTGCCTTATCCTCTAAAGTTTCATCTGGGCGACGAGGCGCGCCCAAACTATTCCCGATTTATCTGCTCCTCCTGATCCGACCGCCTCGGGACGTTAGCATCGGGGAGAAGTCTTGTCCAAACACCCGTGTCTGGATTAAGCCATTAACCTACTGTTATTCGGTTAGGCAGCAAGAGCGTAGTTATTCTCGCCAGTTAAATTTTTGGTCTCCAAAGATTAAAGTGCTAGCCACCAGCGCACTGCATGCTTACTTACCACTTCTGCCCGCTGTCAAATCCAGTCATCCCCATTTGGATTACCAAACTTGAATGCCGACGCTCATCACTCACTCTCAACCGCCGCAATGTCGACACAAGCCGAAGTAACGCCACAAAAATAGAAAACAAATTGGGAATGACAAAATCCAAAGCGGAAATGTCACTCCCAAAATCTTAAAGAAACTTAAACCAAACTACTTCGCGTAACTTACGGCTCTCGTTTCGCGTATCACAGTGATTTTCACCTGTCCAGGGTAAGTCATCTCATCCTGAATCTTCTTGGCAATCTCGTATGACAATGTTTCAATTTCCTTATCATCCACCTTGTCAGCCCCCACAATCACGCGAAGCTCGCGACCCGCCTGGATAGCGTAAGTCTTCACCACACCAGGGTATGAGAGTGCCATCTTCTCCAAATCGTTCAGACGTTTGATGTAAGCCTCAACGATTTCTCGGCGGGCACCTGGACGCGCACCCGAGATGGCATCGCAAGCTTGAACGATTGGCGAGAGCAAACTGTCCATTTCGATTTCATCGTGGTGGGCACCGATGGCGTTGCAGATGTCTGGCTTCTCTTTATACTTCTCGGCCAACTTCATACCGAGGATGGCGTGTGGCAATTCCGGCTCGTCGTCTGGCACCTTACCAATATCGTGGAGCAATCCTGCACGTTTTGCCTTCTTAGGGTTCAAGCCCAACTCGGCAGCCATTATGGCGCAAAGGTTGGCGGTTTCGCGGGCGTGCTGCAACAGGTTCTGCCCGTAAGACGACCGGTATTTCATTTTTCCGATCAAGCGAATCAAATCCGGGTGCAAACCGTGGATTCCCAAATCAATGGTAGTACGTTTACCCGTTTCCACGATTTCGTCCTCAACCTGTTTCTTTACTTTCGCAACAACTTCCTCAATGCGGGCTGGGTGGATACGACCGTCGGTTACCAACTGGTGGAGGGCCAAACGCGCGATTTCCCTACGAACCGGGTCAAATGCCGAAAGCACGATAGCCTCAGGGGTATCGTCGACGATAATCTCGACACCGGTTGCAGCCTCCAAAGCGCGGATGTTGCGGCCTTCTCGGCCGATGATTCTACCCTTAATCTCGTCTGAATCGATATTGAACACCGTAACAGAGTTTTCAATGGCAGCCTCCGACGCCACGCGCTGAATGGTTTGCACCACGATGCGTTTTGCCTCTTTGTTGGCAGTCATCTTCGCCTCTTCCATAATTTCGCTCACATACGACATTGCGTCGGTTTTCGCCTCTTCCTTGAGCGACTCGATGAGGTTTGCTTTAGCCTCCTGCGCCGAAAGTCCGGAAATGGTTTCCAAACGCTCGTTGGCCATTTTGTTGAGTTTATCCAACTCTTGTTTTCTCGCATTGAGTGCATCGGCTTGATTGGCGAGGCTCTCTTTCACATTCTCGTTTTCAGAGCGCGCACGCTGCACTTCGGCCTGCTGCTGGTTGAGTTGCAGTTCGCGCTGTTTGAGCTTCGACTCTGCCGACTGCATTTTCGCATTTCGTTGGTTGCACTGGGCTTCGTACTCACTTTTCAGCGAAAGGTATTTTTCCTTTACTTCCAACATTTTATTATCTCTGAGCACTTTTGCCTCAGCCTCAGCCTCTTTGAGTATGTTCTCTTTGCGCGACTTCAGTATGGTGTTCATAACAACCCACACCACCAAGCCACCGACCAAAAAGGCTGCAACTCCAATTATTAGGGGAATAATCATAATAAGAATATTTAAATATATGTAATTCAAAACCTTACGACCATCCCAAAAAGGGACGGAAGCGAACGGGTTTTCCCTACAAAAAAGAAAAAAACGGAAGAAAAACGCTACTCCAACGCCTGATCTATCTCCTTTTCAAGTGCCTCCAACCGGCTATTCAGTTGCTTATTAATCTCCAACTGCTTGAGAAGCCTGACTCCCAAATCGAGAGCCGTTAGTTTTAGATATGAATCGATCCCGAATGAGTTATACGAGGATGAAACCTCTTTTGTGAATTTATCGTAGACGAGCCCCACCAACTTGGCGGAATCACGGAAATACGCTTCGTCGGCTCTTTTCACCGGAAGTTTGAAATCACCGTTCACCAATTTCACGGTGATCAAAAAAACATCCTTGTCGCCCGACATATTACTCATTCAATAATGAAATACATTTTTCAACCTCCCGCTCCAATTTCAGCATCCGATTGCGCATCTTCCTTGCTTCCTCCTCACTCACCTGGGTGGCTTTCACGCACTTCAGGTTTTCCAACTCCCTGCGACAATCGGCCAAACTCTCCTTCGTTTCCGAAAGTTGCTGCTCCAAGAGCGTAACGCGCTCGCTCAACTCCTCGTTCCGGGTTTTCAGTCCGTCGTAAACTGCCAACAGCCGACGCACCTTTCTCTCAACCCTGATATCCACACTTTCGTTTTCCGAAGTAGTCATTTTGCCAAAATTCTCCGCAAAAATAAGAAACCGACGCAAGAAAAACAAAAAAACGCACAAGAGATTAATGTTGGGAGATTCAAGACAATGCGCTTTTCCCTTTTTTTTCTAACTTTGGGCGATTGCAGGCAAATACGCCGTGCGAACAGACGGATTCCCTTGGAGAAATCATTCTACAACTATATCAAGCCCCACTGGAAATGGGCTATTCTCTCGCCTCTCTTCGTTGCGACAGAGGTGTGGGCGGAGTTGGCTCAACCCTACTTCATGTCGCGGATAGTGGACGAGGGCATCGTTGTGGGCAACGCCTCCGTGATTCTGCCATTGGGGGTGCAGATGCTCGTCATCACGCTCATCGGCATGGTGGGCGGAGTGCTTTCCATCTTCGCGGCGGGCATCGTTTCGCACTCCGTCGGGGCGGACCTACGGCACGCGATTTTCGCCAAGGCTCTGCGGCTTTCGCCACACGAGGCGGAGGAGACGCAAGTCGGCACACTCATCACCGGCATAACACAAAACGCGAACAAGGTGCAAGGGGTCATCCAGTCGTCAATGCGGTTGCTCTACCGTGCGCCCATCTTATTCGTGGGGGCGGTAGTCATGTTCCTGACGGTCAGCGGCGAGCTATCGTCCGCTCTTCTGATTCTGCTGCCGCTACTGCTATTCTGCATCATCCACACCACACGAAAGGTCTTTCCACTATCGCAAAAAGCGCAAGGCGAAAGCGAGCGACTGAACAAGATCACGCAAGAGTTCCTCTCAGGCATAAAAGTGGTGAAAGCATTCAACCAAGAAGGACGGGAGGCTAAACGGTTTTCCGACGCCAACCGCGCACTCAACGAGACATCCGACCATATTGCACGGCGAGTTTCAGCCTTGGGTCCCGCCATGTCGTTCATCATTAACATCGGCATTGCATTCGTAGTTTACTGGGCGGCAAAGCTGATGGATGCGGAAGGCGACGTCAACGTGGGCGAGATTATGGCCATAACAAGCTACCTCACGCAGATACTCCTCTCATTGATGATGGCACAGCACATCATCATCGCCATTGCCGAAGCGAGAACATCCTGGCGAAAAATCACCCAACTGACAAAGGGGAATATAGAAGGAAAAGATTTTCAAAAGACGGCGGAAGCATCCGAAGGAAAAGAATTTCAGGAGAAAATCACATTCTCCAATGTCTCCTTCTCCTATACATATAAGGAGGGGAACGAAAACTCAATCGTGCTTCGAAACATCAGCTTCGAAATATCGGCAGGCGAAACCATCGGCATCATCGGCGGAACGGGATCGGGGAAAAGCTCCATTGCGCAACTGCTGCTTCGCAATTATCCGCCATTGCAAGGCACGATTTCAATCGGTGGAAAGCCATTGGAGGATTTTCCACGGGAGGAGGTGCACCGGCACATCGGATGGGCGGCACAAAGTGCGCAACTGTTTTCAGGAAGCATCGCCGACAATCTACGATTCGGCAAAGAAGACGCCACGGAAGACGAGATGCGCGAGGCTTGCCAAATAGCGCAAATCGACCAATTCATCGCATCACTTGAAGATGGATACGAGTACCAACTCGCGCAAGGAGGAGGCAACCTCTCAGGCGGGCAGCGCCAGCGGCTATCGTTAGCACGAACGCTCATCGGCAAGCCCAAAATCTTAGTTATGGACGATTGCCTCAACGCAGTAGACCTACAGACGGGCAGCCACATTATGCGCCGCATCCGCCAGTTGCACTGCACAAAAATCATCATCTCGCAACATATCAACACGATACGCCACGCAGACCGGATTTTAGTGTTAGAAAAAGGTCAGATCGCCGGAATCGGCACGCACGACGAGCTGATGGCCAAGAGCCCGATATACCAAGAGATTTTCCACTCGCAAAACGATTGACGATGAACCAGAAAAAGAATCACCCCGACAAAGGCAACAGCGCCGTCCGTCTGTTAGCATACTGGCGGCAGCACAAGCTGGCATTCGCCGCCATCGTGGCACTTGCCTTGGTGAGTGTGGGGTGTTCGTTGCTCGGTCCATACATCTTGGGAGGGGCGATAGACCAATGCATTGACAGCGTGACAGGTGGAAAAGTTGACTTCAGCGGACTAACAAAACTGCTACTCTCATTCACCATTGTGGCGTTACTCTCATCGGGCTGCACCGCACTTTTAGAATACGCCGCCAAGCGTACCACGCTGAAAATCACCGGCAAACTGCGCAACGAGCTGATGCAGAAACTCCAACACTTGCCACTACGCTACCACGATAATCACCAACGAGGCCAAATGCTCAGCCACTTCACAAACGATGTGGAACTGATACGCGACGCTATGGGATTCTCGGTGATTCAACTCACCACAAGTATGCTGTCGTTGGTGGGTGCGCTCTGCATAATGGGACGCATCAACTTGACGCTCACCGCAATAACCTGTGCGACCATACCGCTCACCATACTACTCAGCAGATACATCATCCGCCACACGCGGAAATACTTCTCGCAGCAGCGAGCATCCCTGTCAAGCCTCAACGCCATTGTAGAAGAAGACCTCAGCGCATTGAAAAGCATCCAGGCGTTCGACCAAGAGCAGAACAGACTGCAAAGATTTGACACAACGAACATGGATGTGTTAGAAAAAGGCAAGAAAGCGCAGATTTACAGCGGAATCCTTATGCCGTTGCTGCGTGTGTTAGACAACCTAAGCTACCTGGCGGTTACGGTTGCAGGGTCCTTCCTCGCCGTAAAGGGAGTCATCACCGTCGGGACGATTCAGACTTTCCTACTCTACTCTAAAAACTTCCAACGGCCAGTCAACTCCATCGCCACGCAAATCAACTCCATCCAAGCGGCACTCGCCGGGGCGGAAAGAATCTTTGCACTTTTAGATGAGGAAGAGGAGGCGGAAGTGCCATTACAAAGAGGGAACAACGCACACGAACAATCCATCAGAATCGACTTTGAGAATGTACATTTCAGTTACCACAAGGGTAAAGAGGTGCTGAGCGGCGTGTCGTTCACGGTAAAGCCCAACGAGACCGTCGCGATTGTCGGCACAACAGGAGCAGGGAAAAGCACGCTCATCCACCTGCTGTCGCGCTTCCACGACGTTGACGAAGGAAGCATCAAAATCAACGGGCAAGACATCCGCAACATTCCCCGACCCGAGCTCCGGAAGATGATAGGCATTGTGTTGCAAGACCCATTCCTCTTTTCCGAAACGATCCGCTACAACATCGGCTACGGCAAAGAACACACGGCAGACAAGGAGATTGAGCAAGCGGCGCAGGCAGCCAACATCGAAGACTACATACTGAGCCAGCCGCAGCAATATGGACAGACAATCGCACAACAAGGTTGTAACATCAGCCACGGGCAACGGCAACTACTGACCATTGCAAGGGCTATTGCCATCAACGCCCCACTCCTCATTTTAGACGAGGCGACGAGCAACATCGACACGCGCACCGAGTTGCTCTTTCAGAAAACGCTCAGCCAGCTATCCCACGAGAAGACGTGCCTCATCATCGCCCACCGCCTCAACACCGTACGCACCGCCGACAAGATTGTGGTGTTAGATAAAGGCATCATCGCCGAGAGCGGCAAACACGAGGAGTTACTCGCCAAAGGCGGCGTCTATTACCAAATTTACTGCAACCAGCTGAGGGGAAGCGAGGTATAGGGAAATGCGATTGTAGCGGTACGGGATTCATACCCGCAATAAGGCAGTTACACCACTTTCTACAAAAGCAGTAGAAAAGTGGGAATGTTCAAATGTCGCATGCTCTCCTATAGCCGAAATGCTTCCTTTATTTGGACAGCAATGTAATATGCGAATCTTGGAGGCACTGCATTTCCGACCATTTTGTAACCATCTTCAATTTTGGAATATTTAAAACGGAATGAGTCTGGAAATGTTTGGATTCTAGCAGACTCCCGGACACTTAATCTTCTGTAAAGATGTTCTTGTCCTTTTGCAAAAATTCGTTTATCAGAGGATATATATGTCATCTTAGGGGCTTGCGGGTGAATCGGTGAATTTCGGGCTTGCGCTTGTATTGTGAAAGAAATTTCGTCCCATGAGCGAACTCGGTTACGAG
>CAVGRN010000003.1:69791-81834 GCA_963631545.1 Paludibacteraceae bacterium
TTCGCTTCTACAATCCTAATGTATTCAAGGAATAGTTTACCTCTCGGGTCTTGTAACCCCAATTGTTTTCCGCCCTCGCTCCAAGCCTGGCAGGGTGGTCCACCAATGATACCATCACATTCGGGTATGTCGTTGATTGATAGATTGCGAACATCGCATGTGTTCAAAAGAGTATTGGGATGGTTCAATTTATATGTCTCATGAATTGATTTGTCAAATTCATTTGCCCATATAACATTGAATCCAGCCCTTTCAAAACCGAGGTCTAAACCTCCGCAACCAGCAAACAGGGAGATTACATTCATTATTCTTCTATGTTGATATTGTGTTTTTTTAATGCGGATTTTATACTCATAGCTACATGGTATGCAAGGTTTACAGGTACTGCATTCCCAATCATTTTGTAGCCATAGTTTACATCTTCGTAAATAAATTTGTAGTCGTCAGGGAAACTTTGAACTCTAGCAACTTCTCTTACTGTCATTCTACGATAAAGGGACTCCTTACCATCCACAAATTTTTGCAAGTTTTTTCCCACTTTCACCATTTTGGGGGCTTGAGGATGCAATTGACATTGACGGCCGCTTGCTTGAACAGTAAAACCTGGCTCATCCCACGAACGGACACGGTTTCTCGACATAAATATGGGAGAGTATGCACCAATATAATATTCGTTATTCGGAATTTTACAAGTGTCGCCGTTGGTGTGGTTTTTCTCTTTTGCAGGTATTGCGGTTTCTTGTAAATCCCATATTGCCTCTCTTAAAGTAGGTTTGTGCTTTTGTGGTGTTGGATATTCAAAGTCATTGATATGCAAGTCTTTACGAAATCCAATGTAAAAAACACGATCGCGATCTTCTGGGACATCGAAATCGTTTGCGTTAAGCATTTTTAGATTGACGTCATATCCTGCCTCGTCAAATAATTGCATGAAACCGCTAACTGCGGTAGAGTGCCTTTTCGCCAACATTCCTGACACATTCTCTGCAACGAAAAACAAGGGTTGCGTTTCTCTAAGAATGCGAATGTACTCATAGAATAATTGTCCTCTGGCATCTTCAATTCCTTTTAAAGTACCTGCTTCACTCCATGATTGGCATGGAGGTCCGCCGATGATTCCAGTGATTCCTTTGGGAAATGCTTCGGAAGGAATATCTCTGATGTCGCCTTCGATAAGAGTCGTGTCTGGAAAATTTGCTTTAAAGGTAGGACAAATTTTCTTATCGAATTCGTTGGCTATTACGGTATGGAATCCGGCATTATGGAAACCTCTGTCCATACCTCCTGCTCCACTAAATAAGCTTATTAAGTTCATTTTCAGATTTCTTATTTTACCATTTACAGATATATTTCTTGTCCATAGAAGGTGGCATTCCAACAATTTGGATGTCAAATTTGAGGGAAGCCTCTACTGTGCTTTTGGCGTTGTGGATTCTAAAAGAGAACTGCCAACCATTGTCAAAGCACATAATGATAGTAGTTTTGCTGTCTGGTTTAAATCCTATATGTACAAGTTGCTTAGGCAATAAGATTTTGGGAACAATAATTTGGGGCTTCTGTTTTTTTGCTTGGCTTGTTTAGCGTCCCATACATATTAAAAGACTGAATTGTAGTGATTCTGTCACTATCAATGCTTATGATTTTGTAAAAATCGTATATGCTAAGAATGTATTCCACCAACTTACGCGGAAGTGCCTTGTTCTTCTTGATCTGCTTCTCTATTTCCTTTGAAAAGGCTTTCAAAATGGGAACGTATACATCGTCTTCCTTTGACTTTAAGTCATGGAAGTATGTACCTTTTTTATGTTCTCTTTCCAAAAAATCAAAAACTGGTTTTATATCATTCCAATAGGATGAAGAACATTTTACGCCATACCATTTTTCTCCAAAGTCTAAAACCCTTGATAGCCTACTGTGTTTCACAGCCATATGGTTGTGCTTGATACTAAGACCGATTTGCCACAAAATGTTTGTGCGTTCAATGATAATGTCGCGTACATCCGCCACCTGACCCTTTTTGTCTGCTTGGATAAACAAATTGAGTTCATCATCGTCTTTTTCAACAATATTCGGTTCAAGAGCAAAAATAGTTTGAATAGTAGATTTTGCACTTTGTGTGTATATCCTCTTCTCTATTGCGCTGAGTGTATTCCACGCTCTCTTCGCCGCAGTAAAACTACTGTTGTTTAAGATTTTTACAGAACGCAATTCCCTGATTGCCTCGTATAAAGATTGCAAATAGATAAATTCGTAAGCTCTTCCTTGGTTGTTACTCTTTTTACTCATTTATGTATGTTTTTTGTTAAAAATCAAAGGTATTCCTTTTAATGGGATGACCAGACACCCCATTTTGACCACAAATATATAAAATAGAATAGACAAAGTCAACCCGTATGACATTCATTTGGCTTTATCTATGCCGCATTCAAAATCACCTTGCCCAAATCAAAAAAAATCGCAAAATAACCTGCTGATTATCAAACGGAAGACACGCTATAACAAACTCCTTATAGATAGATTTCCATCTCAATGAGATACCACTGTTTGCTGATGTAGATGAAGTTGTAATACTCAGCCAACGCCCCCTGGTGGAAGATGTAGATTTTGCGGTTGTTGCCCGTCCGCTGGGGTTGGACGGAGTAGAACGTAGGACACCGCTGCGTTATTTTCTGTTCTTCCCAATCGCGCGGCATCACGAGTTTCTTCTGGCTCGTGCCGTCAGGATATTTATAGGTGATGGGAAGGGGGAAAATCGTCCGCCCCACTTGAAAATCGCGTTCCAACGAGAACCGGTTGAGGAACGAGTAAAACTCCACTTCAACGGGCGTCAGCCTCGCATTGGAGAGCCGTTGCCGCTGACCCCACTCGCCCGATTGATTGCCGTATATTCTTTTTTCGACGCTCCGCTGCCCAAGCGTGTAGAAATTAACCTCACACTGGCGGTCCCGACCCAGACTGAGGGAGTCGACACAAACCAACGCAACCGTCCGCTTCTTTCCCGCATCCACTTGGCGGACAAAAAAAGAAGCGAAATCCCCCGCAATGGCAACCATTGGGAGAAGCAGCGCGCATAGCACCGAAAGCCCTATTATACTACTATGTTTTTGCCTTGGCGACATTCCACAAGTTTATCTGCCCCCAAAAATATCAAAAAAAAGAATCCGTTGGAAATATTCTATGCTTTTCGGTATGATAAAGATTTTCTATATTTGCCCATGTATTCGAAAGGGGTGCCATAGTGCTGAGATTATACCCTCCGACCTGATGCAGGTAATGCTGCCGTAGGAATTTAGATGCGAAGTTTTGTTGATTCACTCTTTCTTAGAGTTCCCCCCTACATTTCATTACCATTTGTCGACAGGTCTTGTGAAGGTACAAGTCCCTGGCGGATGTTTGTATATAAATTGGTATCGGTATGAAGATATTCGTAAACTCAAAAGAGGTGGAAACGCAGGCAACGGTTTTGAGCGACCTTGCCAAGGAACTGCAGTTCCCAGAGAAGGGAATTGCTGTGGGCGTCAATAATGCGGTGGTGCCTCGTGCGAAATGGGCAGAGAAAACGCTGTCTGACGGTGATAAAATTGTGATGATAAAGGCTACTTGTGGAGGTTGAATCATGACAAAGAAAGAAAAATTAGAGAAAGTGGCGCTCCAGTTTATTTCTCATTTCACTGAGAAATATTCTTATATCGATTCCATTCGTTTGGCGTTGGAGGGCGATTGCAAGTGGGTACAGTTGCGTATGAAAGATGCGCCGCTCGACGAACTGCGTGAGAATGCTTTGGTGGCGAAAAAACTTTGTGCCGAGCATAATGCGGTTTTCATCATCGACGACAATGTGGCGTTGGTGAAGGAGATTGGTGCGGACGGTGTTCATTTGGGCAAGAATGACATGCCTGTGGATGAGGCCCGCAAGATCTTAGGCGATTTCTTTATCATCGGAGGAACTGCTAACACCTATGAGGATGTGAAGCGGTTGGTGGCTCAGGGTGCTGATTACATCGGTTGCGGACCATTCCGATTCACGCAGACGAAGAAGAACCTTTCACCGATTTTGGGTGCTGAGGGCTATCGTCAGATTGTGACTCAGATGAAGGCGGACGGTTTGCAGGTGCCGATTGTGGCGATTGGCGGTATCACGATAGCGGACATTCCGACGGTGATGCAGACGGGCGTTTCGGGCATTGCGGTGTCGGGTGCGGTGTTGCGTGCTGAGCAACCGAGTGTTGAGATTCAAAAATTTAATTCAGAAATAAAGAAAAATAGTGTTTTCTAAGGTTGTATTTGACAGCATCTTAGAATAAAATAGATAAAAGATATGCAAAAATTAGTGATTGCAGGTAGAGAGTTCAATTCTCGCCTTTTCCTTGGAACGGGAAAGTTCAATTCAAACAAGTTGATGGCAGAGGCAATTCAAGCATCTGGTTCAGAGATGGTTACGATTGCGATGAAGCGTGTTGAGTTGGAAGATTCAGAAGATGATATGTTGAAACACGTGTTGAGCGACAAAATCCAACTTTTGCCTAACACATCGGGTGTGCGTGATGCTGAAGAGGCTGTTTTCGCTGCGCAGATGGCTCGTGAGGCTTTCGGAACAAACTGGTTGAAGTTGGAGATTCACCCAGATCCTCGTTATCTGTTGCCAGACTCTGTCGAGACGTTGAAGGCTACCGAGCAATTGGTAAAGTTAGGTTTCGTGGTACTTCCTTATTGTCAGGCAGACCCAACATTGTGTCGTCAGTTGGAAGAGGCTGGTGCGGCAACGGTTATGCCTTTGGGTGCGCCAATCGGCACCAATAAGGGATTGCAGACGAAGGATTTCTTGAGAATCATCATCGAGCAAGCCAATATCCCTGTCGTAGTGGATGCAGGTATCGGTGCGCCAAGTCACGCTGCCGAGGCAATGGAGATGGGAGCATCTGCATGCTTGGTCAACACCGCAATCGCAGTGGCAAACGACCCAGTTGCGATGGCAAAGGCATTCGCGCAGGCTGTTGAGGCTGGACGTATGGCTTACGAGGCTGGTTTGGCAGTGCAAGCCAACAACTTCGAGGCTGAAGCTTCTTCTCCGTTGACAAGCTTTTTGAATGATTAATAACTAATTTATTAGCACATAAATAATTTTAGAAAATATGGATTCGCGTATAACGTACCCACGTTCTGAAAAAGTTTATTTGAAGGGTGAGAGATTCCCTTTCCTCCGTGTTGGTATGCGTCAGGTGGAGCAAGTGCCAAGCACCAATTTTGTAGAGGGGAAGAGGGTTATAACACCCAATCCGAAGATTATGATCTACGACACGAGTGGACCATTCAGCGACCCAAATATCGAGATCGATTTGAAGAAAGGCCTGCCTCGCTTGCGTGAGGAGTGGATTGTGTCGAGAGGCGATGTGGAGCGTCTGCCAGAGATCACTTCGGAGTATGGAAGAATGCGTCGGGATGATAAGAGTTTGGATCATCTCCGTTTCGAGCATATCGCTCTTCCTTATCGTGCGATGAAAGGAAAGAACATCACGCAGATGGCGTATGCCAAGGCTGGTATCGTAACGCCAGAGATGGAATATGTCTCTATCCGTGAGAATATGAATTGCAAGGAGTTGGGCATTGAGACGCATATCACGCCAGAGTTTGTGCGTGACGAAATTGCAGCGGGTCGTGCCGTCCTTCCTGCCAATATCAACCACCCCGAGGCTGAGCCGATGATTATCGGTAGAAACTTCTTGGTGAAAATCAATACGAACATCGGTAACTCTGCCACTACTTCGACCATTGAAGAAGAGGTGGAGAAATCACTCTGGAGTTGCAAATGGGGTGGCGACACATTGATGGATCTTTCAACAGGTGCAAATATCCACGAGACACGCGAGTGGATTATCCGCAACTGCCCAGTTCCAGTCGGCACAGTGCCTATCTATCAGGCTCTCGAGAAGGTTGACGGCAAGGTAGAAGACCTCACATGGGATATTTTCAAAGATACGCTTATCGAGCAGTGCGAGCAGGGTGTGGACTATTTCACGATTCACGCTGGTATTCGTCGCAAGAACGTGCATTTGGCAGACAGTCGTGTTACAGGTATCGTGAGCCGTGGCGGAAGTATCATGAGCAAGTGGTGTTTGATTCACGATCAGGAGAGTTTCCTCTACGAGCATTTTGATGATATTTGTGATATCCTTGCACAGTATGACGTGGCTGTTTCGTTGGGCGATGGCCTTCGTCCGGGTTCTACTGCTGATGCCAACGATGCTGCTCAGTTTGCCGAACTCGACACGATGGGCGAGTTGGTGGTTCGTGCATGGGACAAGAATGTACAGGCATTCATCGAAGGTCCTGGACACGTTCCATTGCATAAGATCAAGGAGAATATGGAGCGTCAGATTGAGAAGTGCCACAACGCACCGTTCTATACGTTAGGTCCGTTGGTTACGGATATTGCTCCGGGCTACGACCATATCACGTCGGCCATTGGTGCTGCTCAGATCGGTTGGTTAGGCACGGCGATGCTCTGCTACGTTACGCCAAAGGAACACCTCGGATTGCCAGAGAAGGAAGATGTGCGTGTCGGCGTGATCACTTACAAGATTGCAGCCCATGCGGCAGACCTCGCTAAGGGACATCCGGGAGCGCAGGTACGCGACAATGCCTTGAGCAAAGCGCGTTTCGAGTTCCGTTGGAAAGACCAGTTCGACCTCTCTTTGGATCCAGAGCGTGCAATGGAGTATTTCAATCACGGAAAACACATCAACGGCGAATACTGCACAATGTGTGGACCAAATTTCTGTGCGATGAAGTTGAGTCGCGATATCAGAAAAGATTTTCCGGACGAGGAGTGTTAAACCATCGGAAAGTCTTTTAGAATCAATAAATTAAAAGAAAATGTTTTCAGACGAATTAGCAAAAATAGATTGGGACGAGACGACTGCCAAGATTAATGCGAAGACAGACTTAGACGTGCGTCGCGCCCTCTCAAAAGAACATTGTGATGTGGAGGATTTCATGGCGATGATCTCCCCAGCCGCTACTCCTTATTTGGAGACAATGGCTCGCTTAAGTCGCAAATACACGGAAGAGCGTTTCGGAAAGACGATTTCCATGTTCATTCCGTTGTATATCACCAATTCTTGCACCAACTCTTGCGTCTATTGTGGTTTCCACATCAGCAACCCTATGGCGCGTACCATCTTGACGATGGATCAGTGCGAGGACGAGTATAAGGCCATCAAGCGTATCGCTCCGTTCGAGAATCTGCTTATCGTAACGGGTGAGAATCCTGCAAAAGCGGGCGTTCCTTATTTGGCAAACGCACTCGACATTGCAAAAAAATACTTCTCCAACTTGAAGATCGAGGTGATGCCGCTCAAGGCAGAAGAGTATGCCGAGTTGACGAAACACGGTATGAACGGTGTGATTTGTTTCCAAGAGACCTACCACAAAGCCAACTACAAGATTTATCATCCTCACGGGATGAAGTCTAAGTTTGAGTGGCGTTGCGATGGATTCGACCGTATGGGTCAGGCTGGCGTTCACTCTATCGGAATGGGCGTTTTGATCGGTTTGGAGAAGGAGTGGCGCACCGACATCACGATGATGGCATACCACTTGCGCTATCTGCAGAAGCACTATTGGAAGACGAAATATAGTATCAACTTCCCTCGTATGCGTCCTGCGGAGAACGGCGGATTCCAACCTAATGTCATTATGAGCGACAAAGAGTTGGCTCAGGTAACATTCGCAATGCGTATCTTCGACCATGATGTGGATATCTCTTATTCAACTCGTGAACCTGCTTTCATTCGTGATAATATGGCAACTTTGGGCGTTACGACAATGAGTGCCGAGAGTAAGACAGAGCCAGGTGGTTATTATACCTACCCACAGGCGTTGGAGCAGTTCCATATCAACGATGACCGTACGGCGAAGGAGATTATCGCTCGTCTCAGAGAGTTGGGGCGCGAACCAGTTTGGAAAGATTGGGACGCTTCTTTCGACGAAATGAGATTGAAAAAGGCTGAGTAGGTCAGTTCGGCAACAGAAACTTGATTTTTTATGAACGAAAATAGATATGAACGCCAGATGCTTTTGCCCGAGTTGGGCGAGGCTGGTCAGCAGAAAATCCGTTCAGCAAAAGTCTTATTGATTGGGGTGGGGGGCTTAGGCTCTCCCATCTCGATTTATCTGACGGGGGCTGGCGTTGGCACATTAGGCTTGGTGGATGATGATGTGGTGAGCGTAACCAACCTTCATCGTCAAGTGTTGTATGCGGAGAATGAAGTCGGACTCTCAAAGGCTGAACAGGCAAAAAAACGACTTTCGGCACTCAACAGTGAGGTGAAAATTGAGACGTATGCTTTCCGTTTGACAAAGGAGAATGCAGAGGAAATCATTGCCAAATATGATTTGGTGGTCGATGGTTGTGATAATTTCGCCACGCGCTATCTTATTGATGATGTGTGTCATCGATTAGGAAAACCCTACGTTTATGGTTCAATACAAGGCTTGAATGGTCAAGTTTCCGTGTTCAATGTTGGTGAAAATGCTCGTCGTTACAGAGACCTCTATCCAGAAGAGGAAACGGCGGATTATGCGCCTTCCAAGGCAGTTTTAGGTGTTACGCCAGCCATTGTGGGCAGTGTTGAGGCTAATCAGGTGCTGCAGTTGGTGGCAGGCTTCGGTACGCCGTTGATTAATAAACTGTGGACGATAGACCTCCGCACGATGGAGAGTTGGGTGATGGATCTTATTTAGAACTGAGAATTTAGAATGGAGAGGGAAAGTGAAAAAAAATTAGTGGTGATTACGAGTCCGCGGTTTATAGAGAACGAGGCAGAATATCTCATAGTGATGTTTCAAAATGGTTTGCGCTATCTTCATCTTCGGAAACCCAACGCACCAGTAGCAGAAATACGTCGATTATTAGACACTTTACCTGCTGAATATCATCACTTTATCGTTCTTCATGACCATTTTGAGTTAACCTCAGAATACAACCTTTTAGGAGTGCATTTGAATAGTCGCAATCCCGAGTCACCGCAAGGATGGACGGGTCATATATCCTGTTCTTGCCATTCCGTTGATGAGGTGAAACAGAAAAAATCAATTTGTAACTATCTCTTTCTCAGTCCGATATACGACAGTATCTCCAAAGAGGGATATGGGGCTGCTTTCTCCAAGGATGATTTGAAAACAGCCCAATCGCAAGGCATCATCGACGACAAAGTCCTTGCCTTAGGCGGAGTTAGTGCCGAGCATCTGCCCGAAATCTTCTCGCTCGGCTTCGGTGGCGCCGCCTTCCTGGGAGATGTTTGGAATGAGTTTGAAAAGAACGGAATAGAAAAAGGATTGGCTCATTTTAAAATTTTGCAGGGGCTAACGATGGGTACGCATAAAGTCCCATAAAATCGCAACAGCATATTTCAGTCCGAACCATATAGTTGAAAAAAAAACATCTCACTCATTCGTTATTCTCATTCAAGAGAAATACCTTTGTAACAAAGAAAAAGCAGAATGGATGGATTACACGAGTCCCGGCCACCCACTTCTGGTTATTATTCACAAGGGATTCTCCACATTTAAAAATTAATATGCTTATGAAAAAAAAGTGTATGAGCATGAAGACGGTCGCTACCGCCTTAATGTTGGCAGTCGCTTCGTTGGCGCAAGCCGCTGAGACGCTTTACGTCAGCCGCAACACAGGTAACAACCGCAATGCAGGCACCAAAGAAGCTCCATTCAAGAACCTTCAGAAAGCACTTGACGTCGCACAAGATGGTGCAACCATCCTCGTTGCAGAAGGCAACTACTATGGACTCATGAACTGCGGAAACATCATCATCAAGAAACCCGTAACCATCATGGGCGGTTATTCGGCCGACTTCTCCAAACGTGATATTCTCAACACCCCAACCATGATTCAGCCAACCGCTACCAGCAACGGCACATCAAAGGGTAGCGGAACTATCCAGATTTGCAGCGTCGTTGCGCCAAAGGGTCAAGTCGTAATCGACGGTCTCATCATGGAACGTGGAAATTCCATTTCATACAACGCTGCACACGAGGGACAACCTGAGGGTGTAGACTGTCCGCTTATGAACCCAATCGGCACCAAAGGTATCGGTGGAGAGGACCTCACAGAGCAACAAGTATTAACATCAGAGACCAACATGATTTACTTCGATGGTAAAAATGGTATCATCAACAATACCAACGTCATCATCCGCAACTGTGCATTCATCAATGCGCCAAGCTATGGCATCGTTGGTCTTCTCAAAGGCTCTCTCACGGTAGAGAACAATATCTTCGTCAACGTGAGAATGGCTGCTATGGACGTCCGCGGTTCCGACCCTAACGTCATGACCACCGTTAACTTCAAAAACAACACCGTTATGTTCGTATGGTCTCGCAAGAAGGATCTCGGCGATATGGGCTACGGTTTCCGTTACATTCCAGGCACATCTTGCAACGTCGAGAACAATATTTTCGGCTGCGCTTGCTACGCTGCGCTCGACCGCACCCACATCGACTCCAACAAAGCCCGCGAGGCAAAACGCGTCGATGGTGCTATCAACAACATCTTCTTCCTCAACCGTTTGGCTGACCTTTCTCTGCCTGGCGGTGGCAAGCTCCTCCGCATCAGAGTGGATGATTTCGAGGATGTTGAGGCGCTCGCCAACGTGAGCGGCAACAAGACTATGAGCGACCCTTCTGTTTTCAAGGGCAAGATCAACGCTGCTTACCTCAAAGGCTTCCTTACGATGAAGAGTACCGAATCTCTCAGCGTAGACTACACCAGCACGGCTAACCAGTTCAATAGCGCACTCGGACTCAATATCCAAGGCACTGGAAAAACAACTGCCACCATGTTTGCCAACCGCTACCCTTGGAAAGAGGCACTCAAACTCTTTGGTGCAATGTCAAACTACGGAGCGCAAGCACCTAAGTGATTTTCATCATACAAATAAGAAAAGGCGGGGATTTCTCCTCGCCTTTTTTATGACATCTATGAATTAATCCACACCACTTAAAGCCTCTCCACATCCAAGTAGGCGCAGTTCAGGGCTCCGGCACGGCGCACGTCCACACCATATATTCTGTAGAAAGCATCTTGCACGATTTGCCCACCGTTGGTGGAGACTGGGTTACTGAACGAGTCTGACACCACCTCCACAGACATTCCTTTCTCTAAATAGACACCGTTGGTGCGTACGGTGTGTTTCACTGTAACTCTGAATCTTGGCATAATAATTTGATTTTATAGGTTGAACATCATTACTATCAAAGGTCGGGAAAATATCCGTATTCTGCAACAAATATCAAAACACAATGTCGACATACTCGAGGAATCTTGCACAAAGACTGACGTGCCTTGCGGCTTTTCTCTTTTCAGAATCCTCCTTGGCATCTCTGCGCAATTCTTCAAATGTTTCGTCGGTCATAGAGCGATATTCGTCGCGCTTCCGCGTGTTTTTAGATATATGGCCAAGGTTGGGGATAAAGACGAACGGCGCGGCGCAAATCAGCAGGATGCCCAACAGGATATTGTCGCCCAAACCCACGATGCCAGCGACCTCCAACACCAAACCGAAAATGGCCATTGTGCGGTTGCGCGACAGCTTGTCTTCATACTTGTGCATCATACCGATGCGGCTGCCATTGATGATGTCGTTTCGGTCATTGTCCTTCGTGAAAGCGTGAACACAAAGGAAAACGCAGAGCATTATAATAAGTGGAATCATGGTATATATTTTTAAGTTGACAATCCGTTTCGCAAGACCTCCGATGTCTTACACGATGCAATATTAGCAGACTTTCCTCCACTTCCACAGAAGAAAAATTCGAAAAATTTGCGGTACATACGGATTTGCGTGCATTTTGTCAAAAAATACAAAAAGCATCAAAAGCCACAAGCAACATTCTCCGTCAAGTTTAGCCGCCCCACACAACGGAGGGCGGCGTATGCAATGAGCAAAATGTTAGAATTACGTTGGGATAAACGTACGAATTTAAATCGGTATTCGGGACAAGAAAACCGCAATACTATTGCGTTTCA
>CAVGRN010000004.1:0-80386 GCA_963631545.1 Paludibacteraceae bacterium
GAAACGAATCGGCGATTCAATTGAAACGAATCGGCGATTCAATTGAAACGAATCGACGATTCAACTAAAACGCAATAGTATTGCGATTTTCCTGTCCCGAATATCGATCTTAATTCGTACCCTTATCCCAACGTAATTCTAAAATTTTTCTATCGCATACGCCGCCACCCATTGTGTGGGAGGCTCGGCTAAAATTTTCGATGTACGCCATTTGATGGTACACAAATGCGAGGGAATCAGCAAAAAAGGTGAGGAAGTAAATCCCCACCTTTCCCATTTTATCAAGCAAAGACGAATCACTGATTCTCTTTCACGAACTCAGCCAAACGCTGGTCGAGGTCGGCATACTGGCTCTCCTGAATAAAGGATGTGCAGATACGCAAACCTTGTTGTTTACTGCCCGTGGTGTCCAAGCAAATAGCACTGATGCCATAGAACAGAAGTTTACGCATCAAGTCGCCGCCCTTCCAATCCTTATAGGTAACGGTGAAGTAGAAACCATCGCCAATCTCGTGGTCGATATCCTTGTCGTAGACAACGTGGAATCCGTGTTTCGCGAAAATTGCCTTCATCTCCTTGGCGCGGTCGCCATACCGGCGGACGGTTTCCAAGAAGTTATATTCGCCGTCGCAAGCCGCCTTGAACATCGCCGCCAAAGCATATTGCGCCGAGTGGGAAGTTCCAGACGAAAGCACATAAAGTATCCTGTTGACGAAAACCACACCAAACTCGCCCACACCATACCTGTCCGCCAAATTCTGGTAGAACCGGTGGAACAACTTGTCGGAGATGGCAACCACACCGATACGCTGCCCTGCGTAACTGAACGCCTTCGAACCCGATATCAGCAGAATGTAATTGTCTGTATACTTAGCCACTGTAGGCTGGAAAGGAGGTTGGAAAGGCTTACTGAGGTCGTGGCGGAAGTCCATAGCGAAATAAGCCAAATCCTCCATCACGATGGCGTCATATTTAGTAGCCAACTCGCCGATACCTCTCAGTTCCTCCTCCGTCAGGCAAAACCACGATGGGTTGTTGGGGTTGGAATAGATGATGTTGCAGATGTTACCCTTCTTCAGGTAGCTCTCAATTTTAGAGAGGAGCGCGTCGCCGCGGTAGTCGTACATATCAAACGACTCATACTTCAAGCCCTGGACAATCAGCTGCGTTTTCTGTACTGGGAACCCAGGATCGATGAAGAGGACGGTGTCCTTACCCTTGGAAGCCTGGCCTGAAACAAGAAACGATGCGTAAGTACCTTGCATAGAGCCAGATACAGGCACACAACCCTCTGGCTTGACATCCACATCAATGAAAGCCTTAACGAAACGAGAGGCTTGTTTTTTCAAATCGGGATGGCCGTCCAACATAGGGTATTTCGATGCGACGCCTTTTTTCAGAGCCTCGATCTCCGCCTGCGTCCCGATTTGGTCGGGGGCAAAGCCAGGCACGCCCATCTCCATACGCACATACTTATCGCCCGTCTTAGCCTCAACCTTATTCACGATGGTTACAATCTCGCGGATTGTAGCCTTGCTGAAATCCGGCAAATGACACTCGTCTATCGCCGCTTGAACCACACCTTTATCTATCATAATATAATATCTTAAAATCTTGAAAATCAGAAATTCAGTTTTCTATACAAGAGGCAGTCGCACCAGCCATCAGCCGTCCGATACCAGTCGGGCAGCACTGCCACCCGCTCGTAATCCAAAGAGGCGAAAAGCCTCACCGACGCTTTATTCTCCGTCCGTATACAAGCATACAACTGGTGGAGGAAAAGGAAGTTGAAAGCATACACCTCCATCAATTGGAGTGCTTCCGTGGCGAAACCCCTACCCCGAAACGAGCGATCGATTAAAACGGAGACCTCCGCCTTTCCCGCCCGGGGGTCGAAATCGCTAAGGTCTACACAGCCCACCGTCGCGCCGGTAGCACAATCCACCACCATCAAGCGCAGTTGTCGCATAGCGTAGATGTCTGCCGCCGTTTCGATGAAACGCTGCAACTGAAATTTGGAGAAAGGGGCGACGGCGCAACCATCCACCCAGAGCGAAGCGTCGTTCTCCCAGCGGAAGAGCAGTTCCTCGTCCGTTGGCTCAACAGCGCGCAATGAAACTTTTTCGCCCTCCAACGTCATACCTCAACGGATTCTGTCGAGCGAGCGCACCAAAGCCTCGTCGCGACCAATGGCACGAACGGCAAGATACGTGAGCAGTCCGTTGACAATAGGGAAAGCCATTGGTATGCAGTAATGTAGCTCCACCGAAGTGGACAAATCCATTGCGACATGCTCCGACGAAGCCCACGCATAGAGGAAGAACAAAGGATAGAACCCCACATACAGAAGTATGTTGAAGAGGTTGAACCGGATTTGGAAAATCCTATTCTTGTAAAGGAAAATGCCAATCACATTGACAATGAGAATCAGCACCTGCAAGATGATGAGCGCAACCGACCACGAGTCGCGGACGAAGCCCTGCGCACCGGCAATATTCTCGTGTCCCAGTCCGGTGACAGTGTAAAGGTACTCCGCACCGCCGACTTGGAAATTGGCGATTGGCAGAAAGAACATCAGAAGCGACAGTACGAAAGTCGCCAACAAATAGAGCGTCTGAACACGTTGCAACATACGGAGCGGATTGTTATCGGCACACGGCAGCCTTCTCGCCAGCGGCCAGAGCCTTGAGGTTCATCGCCACGATTTCTTCACCCTTGCGTCCGAAGATGGAACGGATACCCTCCTCCACCATAGCCGATGGTATGCCCAAGAACGGCAAAGACGCACCCAACATCACGATGTTGGAGACACGAGGTGAGCCGAGATCCTTCGCAATGGAATCCACATCAATCACCACGTTGTTTTTCACCTTGCGCACCTCAGCCAAGACCTCTTCCACATCCGGATAGTCTGGTATATTGATGAGCGGAGTGCTGTTGGTAACCACGCACCCGTCTGCCTTCAAGTAAGGAAGGTAACGCAGAGCCTCCATAGGTTCCAAAGAGATGATGAGGTCGGCAGAACCCTTCCCGATGAGGTCGGACGCGATGGGGCTGTCCGAGATACGGAGGTTCGACTGCACGTCGCCGCCGCGCTGGCTCATTCCGTGCACTTCTGCCTGTTTCATATACAAGTTGTTCTTAATTGCGGCCTCACCGATGACCGCAGCGATCGACAGGATTCCCTGTCCACCGACTCCCGACAAGATGATATCAGTCTTCATGAAATTATTTTTTTTTGCTTATTTAACCACAAAGTTAGCATTTTTACGTTTGCGCGGCACTGCAAATCCATTAAAAAACCATCCGATACACCTTATCTCACAAAAATCTTACTACAAGACGCTCCCACTTGAAGCGTGAAAACGCCATACGCACCGAGTGATAAGATATGCTCCGCAGAACCACAAACTCCTTGGCTCACAAGTCTTCCACTCAAATCCATAACCGAAAAACGCCGTCCTTCCGCACCGCAGACGACAATCGCACCTCCCCTTAGAAGCGAGATTTTAACGCCATCCTGGCCAACAAGTGGAACCTCCGTTGGTACGATTATCTCCGAGGCGTAATACGCCACATAGCCGTTGGATGCATCGCCCAAAGCGAGCGTCAACGCACTGTTATTCTGAATGGTGGAGAGGTTCGTGCAACCATAGAACGCCTTGTCGCCAATGCTTGTGAGCGAGGCGGGCAGGGCGAGGGCGAAAAGCGCGCAATCATAGAACGCACTGATGCCGATGGTTTGCAGCCGATTGCCCAAGTAGACAAGCGACAAATCCGTACAGCCGTCGAACGCCATCGCACCGATAGAAGTGAGCGATGTAGACGAGAAATCAATGATTTGCAAGTACTTGCATTTAGAAAAGGCATTCCGTCCAATGGTCGTCAAGCCTGTGCCGAAATTCACCTCCGCAAGGGAGGAGCAGCCATCGAACGCACCGTCGCGAATCGCCGTAACACTGTTGGGGATAGTTATTCCGTCGAGAAACACGCAGTTCTGGAAAGCACTGCTGGGGATCTCCGTCAAGCCGTCGGGCAACGTCAGGTTACCCGAAATGGCACGCGGGACGAAAAAAATCTCCAAAGGGGATTTTTTATACATCACACCGTCAATGTCGGTGAAAACAGGATTGCCCTCTGCCACCGAAATCGTTTCCAACCCCGTGCAGAGCGAAAACAAGCCGCTACCCACGCTAACAACCGAAGCAGGCAGCGAGAGCGTAGACATTTGCCTACTGCCGGCAAACGCATTGTCTGCCAACCGAACGACACGGAAGCAAACGCCACCGTAGCAAACAGAATCTGGCACAACGACATCACCCACATAAAGCTGGTCTGCCGAGTAATACATCCACCCATCCGAACTCACCCCCTCGTAGGGGCGGAAAGTAACGGCGGCGGTTCCGTCTGCCTCAGACAATTCGTAATAGATGCCATCGACGGCAACTGTGGCAGACATGGCAATGTGCGCCCAAAGAAACAAAAAGAGAACGGAGAAAAAATGACGCATAGGCTGACAAATTAAGATTGCTACTGACTCAAAGGTAGCGATAACAAACAACATATACAACCACGGCAGACAGAATCAGCGCAAGAAAAAATGTTTCGTTCTGCAATTTGTAACACAATCCGCTCAGCATACAATAAGAATACAAATAAATCAGAAAACGAAACAAAAAACCACAACAATATCAGCAGAAAAAACTATCTTCGCAGAAAATAATGATAGAAATGGACAAAGTGCAAGTGAGCGTGCAGAGTATGTTCACCGTCAAAAGTTCGGAAGATAAATTTATGATTTTATTGACCGACACCGGGGACACGAGGAAATTCGGAATCGAGACAGGCAAGCAGGAGGTGGCACTCATCACCGCTTATCTTTTCGGCCAACGTCCGCCCACACCCTCACTCTACGAGGTTCTTTCAAGTTACATCAATCGAAAAAATTGCAAAATCAGCGAAGTGTGCATTGATGAAATGAACGACGGAATCTACAAAGCGAAATTGAGCATTTGCGGAAAAGAGGGTTCAGAGTCAGAGTGTCTGAATGTGAAGGCGACAGACGGCATAGTACTCGCCATTCTGAACAACGCGCCCATATACGCCACCCAAGAAGTGATGTACAAAGGTCAAGAATTTTTCTGCGACTACCTGAAGGGGAATGCCTCATTGGTTGGCGTGCGCCTCGCAGCCATCGACACCGACGAAGTGAAGCTGAAAATCAAAAGCAACGAGCTGAAACAAGCCATACAAAACGAAGACTACGAACTGGCCAACCAGTTGCAGAAGGAAATAGAAAACATCAAAAAAGACTTGAAGAAATAAGGCGGTATGAATATGAAAGAAAGTAACAGCGAGAAAAAAATCCTGGGAAAGAGAATAGAGGCAAAAAACTCCATATACTACGACAGGATCAACTGGGTTTTCAAAAACCGACTCGTATTCAACACCACGGCGGAGTTGGAGGGATTCTGGGGCAAGGAGTTCAGCAACAACGTCATCAAGAGAGTGTTCAGGACACCACAAGACCAACGGCGCGCCTACCTCGACGTAGCCTGGGTCGTGAAAGACCAGACCTCGCTCGACTTCGACGAGCTAATGGAGTCCGTGGAAACAGCCTCAAAAATCTTCATCCATAACTTTGAACGCCGCGACGGCAAAAAGGACATCGCCGTAGAACTCATCCGGAAAAAGATATACCCAGACTCGTGGCAACGGGTGAGAACGAAGAAACGCGACGACAACATCCTTGATGAAATGGAAGAAATGGACACGCTCACCCTTACCATCTTGATTTTGTTCCTGCTCAAAATCTTCGGGAAAGACAGAACCACGGAGAAGCCCAACATTGTAAAGGAGTTTGACGACGCCATTGAATTAATAAACATCGCCCTAAGCGACAAAGACCTCCAAACGGAGGTAGCAGAAAAAGGGGAAACTGATGACAATGAAACTCCAGTAAAAGAATCCGAAGAGGAAAATGGAAAAGAAGGGGGGGAAGAGGAAGACGACGAAGGTCCATCGCCAGAGGAATCGGCACAGAAACGCCAGGTTATCGAAAGGAGTCCTTTGATTGACGAGGCATTGTCGTTGGATGAATCGGAGAAGACGCGCCTCAAGCTAATATTCTACATCAATGAGGTTTTGTCAACACAACTAATACTGTCCGAACCCGAAAGGAACTTCCAGGCAATAGAGAATTACTACGACAGCCTCACCGACTTAGACATCGAGGGATGTTGGGAAAAAGGGACTAATACGAACACTTCCACATTTTTCCAAATTTTTCACACAAACACCCCAGGTCTGTTCTTTTTGTACAGTTGGCACATAAACCGGCAAGATGGACTTAACGCCCAATACGAGCGTTATGAAGTCGCCATTTCTGCCCTTGGAGGCAACAATTTCCAATTTTATTTCACAAAGCCGCATATTTACTTAGACTCCGTCAAAAACAAACCCATAAAATTGGACCATCACGCATACTATTACACAAAGCTGAGCAATCTAAATAAGATCGGCGTAATGGAACTGCGCCTAAAAATGTTGGATCCGAAGAAGCAAGCGGAGATGAAGTGGAAAGCGAAGAGCTACACGTGGCAGAACCAAATGACGCTACGCCGCTGCACCCTCGATGAGGAACACCGACACGAAAGAGACATCACGGAAGCCGAAAACAAAGGTGTCTGCGTAAACAAATTCAAGGATTACGAATACACCATCGACCCCGAGTTGTACAACATTCTACACGCCATCACAAGAAAATACCTGTACCTACGGACAGAAACCGAAGGAGAGTTTTTCAAAATCCCCAAAAAGAGCAATGAAGCCTTTTGGAAGTACGATTTTGACGACATAACCTACATCATCAAGATACGGAACAAATCCTACTTAGGATTTCCTAAAGTCAACCTGTTTATCTCCACCTCTGCCACCAACCTAAGGAAATGGGGCATCAAACGAGTGAAGAGCATCGAGGAGTAGGACGACCTCATCGGCGGAAACAAAAATGACTATGCCGATGGAGTAGCCGCACGAGATTCACAATCGAGTAAAGGGGAGAGAAAACTCACCGCTACCACAATCAAACGGAGCCTTTCACAAAAGCGAAAGGCTCCGTGGGGTTAGGATTACCCGCAACACCACGCTTTTATCCTTTCTTCCATCTTACAACACCACGCTTCAAAATGAGGCGCAACGTATTTTTTGCATAAAAGGTCAATGACGGTGCAGGCTCCATAGACGGTGATAATGTCTAAAAACACATAGAGTGGAAAGAAATGCGAAAGTATCTGGACGTCGGCGACATGCAAGATTGCGCACCAAATGAGATAGCGGATAAGATCGCAATCGTGTATCAGATATACACCGAATGTGGCAGTCGCTAATTTGTTAACCGTAGGATTGCAGAAATGGAGCGATTGGAAAAATCTGAAAAAGCATACCGAGGCTAAAGGAACGCAAATGCAAAGTTCAAAGAACTTAGTGCCTTGAATGAATGCTAATGATGTGGCTGGCAGAAAACCAAAGATATTTCTCTTCCCGACAATCGCTAACCAAAGCATTATGCCGGAAAGAAGGTAGAAAATGGCGTTCGTCGTCTTGACTTGACTGCTGCAATGAAGTCTGATGAAAGCCCCCAGTAGGTAGAAAAATAGTAATCTTATGACTTCTACATATTCTCTTCCGAACATAATAACTTGCGCATAATACAAAATGTAAAAAGTTGCCAACAGAAGAATGAATCCTCGTTTGTTGATGCCATTTAAGAATTGATTGATGAGTGGCGAAACCAACATAATGAGAACGTAGGTCGTTGCAAACCACCATGCACCTCCTGTTACTGGTCGAAAAATTGTGGCAACAAGATCTTTCGCTAATTCTATTGGTTGCCCTAAAGATATAATGCCTAAGATCTCCGTATTATGGGTGAACTTAAGATACGAAAAAACTATGAAAAAAAGGACTGTAAGTGTAAAGGCATAGAAGACGACTTGGTGGGCAACTTTTCGAATGGAGATGCTCTCTTTGCGACAAACAAAATAGCCCGAAATCATCATGAAAAGGGCAACACCTATTTGTCCGCCAGGAAATAAGAACTTTAATATTACGTTGTTTAAGTCTATTGCAGTCAAGTTGCCGGAAGCAACAATTTCGCTTACCACATAGCAACCATGGTATGACAAATGGTGAGCAACAATCATCAGCATTGCTACGATTCGCAATAATTCAAAATTGCTTTGTCTTGTGTTCTCTGACATTCTTTTTACTATATTTCGTTGATATGACAAAAATATAGTCTCGGAGTTTATTCCAAGACTATATTCCTGTTTTGATTATCTTACTTTTTCCTGCAAATTTCCTCAATCTCCCCCATAATCTTCTGTGCTAAGGCTTCTGCCTCTGCTTCGGTGTGGGCTTCGGAGTAGATGCGGATGATGGGTTCGGTGTTCGACTTACGGAGGTGTACCCATGAGTCGGCAAAGTCGATCTTCACACCGTCGATGTCGTTCACTTGCTCATTGGCGTATTTCTCTTTCATTTGCTTCAAGATGTTGTCAACCTTGATGTCGGGTGTCAACTGGATTTTGTTCTTCGAGATGAAGTAGTTCGGATAGGTCTTGCGCAACTCCGACACTTTCATCTTCTTTTCTGCCAAAAGCGACAGGAAGAGGGCGATACCCACGAGAGCGTCGCGACCGTAGTGGGCTTCTGGGTAGATGACGCCGCCGTTGCCTTCGCCGCCAATCACAGCATTGGATTCCTTCATCTTGGTAACCACGTTCACTTCGCCGACGGCTGCCGCATTGTAAGTACCTCCGTGCGTGCTGGTTACATCGCGCAACGCACGCGTGGAACTGAGGTTGGAAACGGTGTTGCCCGGGGTGTGACTCAAAATATAGTCTGCCACAGACACCAACGTATACTCCTCGCCAAACATGGAGCCGTCTTCGCAGATAATCGCCAAACGGTCTACGTCTGGGTCTACCACGAAACCGACATCGGCAATGCCTTTCTTCATCTCATCGGAAATTTGGGTGAGGTTGGCTGGCAATGGCTCTGGGTTGTGTGCGAATTGTCCGGTTGCCTCGCAGTTGAGTTTGATGACTTTGTCAACGCCCAATTCCTCGAGCAACTTTGGCAAAATCAATCCGCCGACAGAGTTCACGCAGTCGATCGCCACCGTGAAGTTTTCCTTCTTAATGGCTTTCTTGTTCACCAAATCCAAATTGATAACATCTTTGATGTGTGCTTGGGTGTAGTCTTCGTGGGTTACTGAACCTAAGTCGTCGACTTCCGCAAAGGTGAATTTATCTTTTTCAGCCAAAGCCAACACCTCTTTGCCGTCCTTGTCGCTCAAGAACTCTCCGTCGCTGTTGAGCAGTTTGAGGGCGTTCCACTGCTTAGGGTTGTGGCTCGCTGTGATGATGATTCCGCCGATGGCTTTCTCTTTCTTAACGGCGATCTCGGTGGTTGGGGTCGTTGCCATACCAATGTTCACTACGTCAATTCCCACTCCGACGAGGGTAGCCTCAACCAATGATTCTACCATCGGACCAGAGATTCGTGCGTCGCGTCCCACAACGATTTTCTTATTATCGCTTCCACTGTGCGCTTTCAGCCAAGTGGCAAAAGCGGCCGTGAACTTTACAATATCTAATGGAGTGAGGTTGTCGCCGACATTGCCGCCGATCGTTCCTCTGATACCAGAAATTGATTTAATTAATGCCATTGTATTTCTTTTAATTTATTATCATTTAACGCTTTAACTCCATAGCAAGGAACTTGCCAGTGTAACTCTCAGGGCAGGCTGCCACGTCCTCGGGTGTTCCGCAAGCCACTACCTGCCCACCATTGCGTCCGCCATCGGGACCAATATCTATCACATAATCCGCAGCCTTTACAACATCCAAATTATGTTCAATGACGATGACGGAGTTGCCCCGGTCTACCAAGCGGTTCAGCACATCAAGCAGTATTCTGATGTCCTCGAAGTGCAGTCCCGTGGTCGGTTCATCCAAGATATAAACGGTGTTGCCCGTTTCCTTCTTCATCAGTTCTGTGGCAAGTTTGATGCGCTGACACTCGCCACCCGAAAGTGTCGTCGATGGCTGCCCCAACTTGATATACCCCAGTCCGATTTCCTGTAAAGTCTTGACTTTATGATAGATGCTTGGCACATTCTCGAAAAACTCCACTGCCATATTGACTGTCAAGTCTAAGACGTCGGCAATGGATTTTCCCTTGAAATGCACCTCCAAGGTTTCTCGGTTGTAGCGTTTACCCTGGCACATCTCGCAGGGCACCAACACATCGGGCAGAAAGTTCATTTCAATGGTGCGATAGCCATTTCCACCACACGTTTCGCACCGTCCGCCCTTCACGTTGAACGAGAAACGCCCGGCCTTGTAGCCCCGCATCTTCGACTCGGGGAGCGAAACGAACAGCTCACGGATGTCTGCAAACAACCCCGTATAAGTGGATGGGTTGGAACGTGGGGTCTTTCCGATAGGCGACTGGTCTACGTTGATCACCTTATCAACAAACTCCAGACCCTCGACACTGTCATACGCCAAAGGGTCTTGCAGCGAATTGTAGAAGTGCTGGCTGAGGATGGGGCGAAGCGTCTCGTTCACCAAAGTGGACTTACCACTTCCCGACACGCCCGTCACGCAAACCAATCTATTCAACGGGAACTCCACATCAATGCCCTTGAGGTTGTTGCCCCTCGCACCACGCACCACGATAGCGTTGCCAGAGCCTTTGCGGCGTTGCGACGAATACGGGATGGATAGTTCCCCATTCAGATAATCGGCGGTCATAGTGTGCGTTTTCAGCATTTCGGCTGGAGTGCCAGAAAAGACCACTTGTCCGCCCTTGCGCCCCGCCTTCGGACCGATGTCCACCACATAATCCGCCTCGAGCATCATATCCCGGTCATGCTCCACCACGATGACGGAGTTGCCGAGGTCTCGCAACTTCTTCAGCGAATCGATGAGCCGCACATTGTCGCGCTGGTGCAAACCGATGCTCGGTTCATCCAAAATATAAAGCACATTGACCAATTGCGACCCGATTTGGGTGGCAAGCCTAATACGCTGGTTTTCACCACCTGAAAGGGAAACAGACGCACGATTGAGCGAAAGGTAATCCAACCCGACGTCTAACATAAATCCCAAACGGCTTTTTATTTCTTTCACAATCAGTTCTGCCACAGCACGTTGCTTTTCGTTCAGTTGCTGCGGAGCAGTCTCCACCCAAGCGGCAAGGTCGGCGATGTCCATCTGCGAGAGTTCTGCTATATTCTTTCCGGCAATGCGGTAACTAAGTGCCTCGCGGTTCAGCCGTGCGCCACCGCACACTGGGCAAACCACCTGTTTGCTGAACTGACCCGCCCACTTCTGCGCCGTGGCCGATGCATCTGCATCGCGCTGCATCTCAATGTAATGCACCACGCCTTCGAACACGCACGTCATATTCGACGAGCCAAGCGACTCGTTTTTCACGCAGATGCGTTCGTCCGTGCCGTTCAGCACCACATCCAACGCCTCGTCCGACAAGGTGCTTATGGGGTCTTTCAGCGAAAAATCGTAACGCTCTGCCACAGCCTCCAACTGCCAGAAGAACAGCGATTTCTTGTATTTCCCCAATGGCACGACGCCACCATTATAAATACTGACAGAACGGTCTGGTATGATTTTGTCTATGTCAATCTCGTTCACCACCCCTATTCCCTTGCACTTGGGGCAACTGCCGTGAGGCGAGTTGAACGAAAAATTATGCGGAGCCGGCTCGGCGTAGGAGATTCCCGACGTCGGACACATCAGGTGCCGACTGAAATGCCGAACCGAATCATCTTTTTTCTTCAAAATGACGATCGAACCCTTGCCCTGCTTCAAAGCATTGCGCACAGACTCCTTCACGCGCTGGCTGTTTTTTTCAGAAACAACCAATTTATCTATCACCACTTCGATGGTGTGGTTTCTATACCGATCCACCCTCATACCGTGGACAATCTCTTTCATCTCGCCGTCCACACGCACATTCAGATAGCCCTTTCTGCGGATTTGCTCGAATAGTTCCTTGTAATGTCCCTTTCGGGAGTTCACCACCGGAGCAAGGATGAAGATGGGTTCCTCCTTGTATTCCTCCTCCACAAGCGAGATGATTTGGTCTTCGGTGTATTTCACCATTTTCTCGCCCGTAACATACGAATACGCCTCGCCCGCCCGCGCGAAAAGCAAGCGGAAGAAATCGTAAATCTCCGTAGTCGTCCCGACAGTGGAACGTGGGTTTTTGTTGGTGGTTTTCTGTTCTATGGAAATAACCGGACTAAGTCCCGTGATTTTGTCCACATCGGGGCGTTCCATATTACCGAGGAAATTCCGCGCGTAGGCAGAGAATGTTTCAATGTAGCGACGTTGCCCCTCCGCATAGATCGTGTCGAAGGCGAGCGAAGACTTGCCGCTTCCACTCAACCCAGTGATTACGACCAACTTATCACGAGGTATCGAAACATCGATGTTTTTCAAATTATGCACCCTTGCGCCAAAAACTTCAATCATTCCCGGCCGAGATGCCTCATCTACTATATCCTTATTTTTTGCTTCTTTCTTATCCACCGTAGTATGCGAATTTCATCCCCACAAAGATAGTCATTTCAGCAAAGAGCCGCAAATATCGGACGGTGCTTCGCCCACGCTCCACCTACTCCAAGTGGACATTTTTTCACCTGGACGAAGTGTCTTATACGGGGCGTGATACTCAAGTTCGAGCAGACACCTCTTAGGGTCGGCGCAGACAAAATTGTACAATTCAATTTCGGCTTGTTCGGGATGGATGGTTGCCGCATCATGGTGTTCAAACTCCAATTTCAGCCACTCGCTGCCACATTTCGCATAGATGACGGGGGTTAATGTATTCAGATAAGCCTTGCCGGTACACTCTTGGAACTGACGATCGAAGTTCCACGGTGTGAACGAGAAATAGCCGTCGGCAATGCGGTAGGACGGACTACCTTGCCAGGGGTGCGAAGGCTCTCCCAAACGGAAATCCGACGGCGAGGCAATCGGCACATAGTTCTCATTCATACCCTGCACCCGAGTGATGAGCCAAAGATCCCACGCCACCGCCGTGTCGCGGACATTCTCCGCCTCAACGCCAAAGAAGAGGCTGCCATCATCCTCCAATCTTATTTGCTTCACAAAGGAAACGCCACTGATGGGCGATGGTTTCCCCTTGATTATCAACCTATTCAATGCATATTCTTCCACATTGTATTCCCCGAAACTGATGAAAGGATCGGGCGGCCAGAAAAGGTCGGAGTTGAATTTTTCCTTGTTGAGTGTCTGCTGTTTCCACCACTGGCTCTGCGGTCCGAGCCACACCTCGTGCCCGTTATATCCACGGAAATCCGACATCTCGGGGGTCGGAATCAGCCTGTCCTCCTCCCGCTCGTTCCACAATGCTGGGTCGCTCTCCAACAGGTTGGGCTGCCCGATGCGATGGTAGGAAACAATCCGCCCGCCAGCCTCCAAAAGCACCAACGCCTCGAACCCCCCATTCTGAATCTTTACAAGTGTCATAGCATAATAGTATTTAGGTAAAAAAAATCCAATCGTTGTTTCAAGAACGATTGGATTTGGTATTTATTTTATCCAGACGAACGGCTGACCATCGGCTCCTTCCTCAAAATGGAATTTGGCAATGCCAAGGTCTACCGCCGTATAGCCCACCAACGAGAATTTGCGCCTTGCAGCCACTCGCTCCTGGCCTCCACCGTCTCGTCCCAAATATTCAAAAAAGAATTTCTGCTGATTGACGGCCGTCGGTGCAAGCAGTGCCATTTCCACTCCCTTACGAAACCATCCCGGTGTGGAGGTATCGCAATTGCTCACCTGCTCAACGCTCTTGATTTTGTGCGCCACTCCCTGCGTCTGACCGTAGCCCAGCGCAATCACGCAGACTAATTTCTCACCTTCGCCAACGACATACGCATCCGTCTTACGGTAGGACAGGCCCACCCAACAAGTGTTCAGACCCAAAGACTGAGACAAAAGCACGAGTTGCTCGCCATAGTAGCCGATGCGTTCGTCTAAGTCGTCCGTCTTTTTGCCGACCATCACGAAGTAATTTTCAACCCCCGAAAAAGAGCCATAAGAGAGCAAGCCAGTGAAGGCTTTCTTCTCGTTCAACACCAATTGTATGTGCAGATCGCCCTCAGCATTGCATGCATCGACTTTGGCTTGCAGCGTTGCAACCACATCTGCGGTAATAGCCTTACTGATGTATTTTCTGACGGAGTGCCTGCTACGGATTACTTCTTCTAACATAAGTGTCAGTTATTGTTTTGACAAATTCTCCAATTCCTCGGAAAGGAGTTCCCACTCATACATTTTCTGCTCCAATTCGTGTTTTTTCTTGCCGTAATCTTGGAAGAGGGAAGTGTCTGATGCGTTTTCTGGCAGCGACATTTTTTCTTCAAGCGCCTTGATGTCGTTTTCCAATTGGTTGACAGCAGTTTCAGCGTCCTGCACGGCTTTCTCCGCCTTGCGTATCTTCTTCTGCTGCTCTTTCTTCGCCTCGTAAGACATTTTGTTGGACGACGGCTCCTCTGCTGCGGTGGCGACTTTCGCCGTTTCGGCCTTACGGTCTAACTCGCGCAACGAGTCCATTTTCTTGGCTTGCAGAAAATCGTAGATTCCGCCGATATGCTCTTTCACCTTGTGGTCGGCAAATTCGTAGACCTTATCCACCAACCCGTCAAGGAACTCACGGTCGTGCGACACTACAACCACCGTGCCATTAAACGCCTTGATTGCGTCCTTCAGCACATCTTTCGATCGCATATCCAAATGGTTTGTCGGCTCGTCCAATACCAAAAAGTTGACAGGTTCAAGCAATAGGCGAATCATCGCCAAACGTGTGCGTTCGCCACCCGAAAGCACTTTCACTTTCTTGTCCGATGCCTCGCCACCGAACATAAAAGCACCGAGGATGTCGCGTATCTTCGTCCGTATGTCGCCCACTGCCACCTTGTCTATCGTATCGAAAACCGTAACGTCCTCGTCTAACAAAGAAGCCTGATTCTGAGCAAAATAGCCGATTTTCACCAAATGTCCGAGTTTGAGGCTGCCCGAATAATCCACCTGATCCATAATGCACTTCACGAGCGTGGTTTTCCCCTCGCCGTTCTTGCCGACGAAAGCCACTTTGTCACCTCGCTTGATAGTGATGTCGATATTGTCCAAAATCACCTTGTCGCCATACGCCTTGGTGAGGTTTTTCGCCTCAACGGTGATTGTGCCGGAGTGCGGTGCTGGTGGAAATTTCAGACGAAGCGCGGAATTATCCTCCTCGTCCACCTCGATGATGTCCATCTTCTCCAACTGCTTGATGCGCGACTGCACCTGGTTGGATTTTGTCGCCTTATAGCGGAACCGCTCTATGAAATCCTCCGTGTCTTGAATCTGCTTCTGCTGATTCTCGTAGGCGCGGAGTTGTTGTTCGCGGCGTTCCTTGCGCAACTCCACGTATTTGGAGTAGGAAACCTTATAGTCGTAGATTTTCCCGCAAGAGATTTCAATCGTGCGGTTGGTTACGTTGTCGATAAAGGCGCGGTCGTGAGACACGAGGATCACCGCACTGCCCGAGGTCTTGAGAAAATCCTCTAACCACTGGATGGACTCGATGTCCAAGTGGTTGGTTGGCTCGTCTAAGAGCAGCACGTCTGGTCGGCGCAACAAAATCTTCGCCAACTCGACGCGCATACGCCAGCCACCGCTGAACTCGCTCGTTTGCCGTTCAAAGTCAGAACGGAGGAAACCCAGTCCGAGCAGCGTTTTCTCTACGTTTCCCTGGAAATCGTTTGCCCCCATCATATCGAGCCGTTCGTTGGCGTGCGTCAGTTGGTCAATGATTTTCGCATATTCGGGAGAATCATAATCCTCGCGTGTGGCAAGTTGGTTGGATAGTTGGTTGATCTCGTCCTGCAACTCGAAGATGTGGGAGAAAGCCTTCTCCGCCTCTTCCCGGACGGTTGTGCCATCATTATGGATCATGTGCTGCGGCAGGTAGCCGATGGTAACATCCTTAGGCACAGACACCGAACCCGAGGTGGGCGGTTGCAAACCGGCAAAGACCTTCAGCATAGTGCTTTTCCCCGCTCCGTTCTTGCCGACGAGGGCGATACGGTCTCGCGGGTTCACAACATACGAAACATCGCTGAAGAGCGGCTCGCTACCGAAACGTATGGTTAGGTTGTTTACAGAAATCATTTCAAGAGATAATTAGATAGGCAATCAGAGTGCAAGATCCTCTTCCGAAACGTGCGGTGGAAGGAAACCTGAAATCTCCTTTTGGTGTCCATAGCGCAAGACGTCGCGCACCACAGTGGAACTGATATAGGAGTGCTGCGGCTCAGTGAAAAGCAGCAGTGTGTCGATGCCCGAGATGCGGCGGTTGGCGTCGGCAATGGTTCGTTCGTACTCAAAATCTTGAATGGAGCGGATGCCCCTCAGGATGATGTTCGCCCCCACCTCTTTAGCAAAATCGACGGTCAGACAGTCGTAACTGCGCACCTGCACCCTCGGCTCGTCGCAAAAAGCCTTTTTGATGATATGCATTCTCTGCTCCACGGAATAGCGCGTTTTTTTCGCTTCATTGACACCAATGGAGATAATCACCTCGTCTAAGAAAGTCAGGGAACGACGCACCACGGAGTAATGTCCGATAGTGAACGGGTCGAAACTCCCCGGGAAAATAGCTACTGCCATTGTATTTTTTCTTTCAATACAGTTATTTCACACTAATGCGGCAAAATTAAGGCAATTCAGCCATTAGACCGACTTTTTTCGAGGAAAAACGCAACATTTGCAACAGAATTCCTCACAGCGTCCGCCGATTCGACCACCACAAGCCCCCGATAATGAACACACCCGTTGCGACAAACAAAACAAAGGGAGGACATTCAAAACGTCCTCCCTCAATTTTTCAGATTTACTTCAATCTTCGTCTACGCTGAACGAAAGCGCAAGCGTAGTGCCTGAGAATGAGCCAGACACCGTGTAAGTGTCGCCATCAACCGTTTTCCTATAAATATCAACGTCTTCAGATTTTTCGAAGCCTGAAGCAATCAACTTTGCATAGTAATTTTTTGCAGTGATTTCCTTAGAGTCGAAATCCATAAAGGTTACCGTTTCCATACCGCCAAGCGACATGTACTTTTGGTTTTCCACCTCACCATCGAAAGATGGGAACGCTGCGAACGAAGGGTAATTCTTCACCAACTGCGCCCACGTCATCTTACTGTCTGTAACAACAGTCGTTTCATTTCCTTCTTCGTCGTCATCTTTGTCGCCGCAACTTCCCAATGGCAGCAAAGCCACGAAGAACAGGGCATACATCAAATATTTTTTCATACAAAAAACTTTTATGAGTTACTTAACTAATTTGATTTTCATCTTCACATCCTTCTTCGGACGGTCGCCAGGGTTAGTCTCAACAGCAGCGATAGCGTCGATGACATCCAACCCCTCAACGACCTCGCCAAATACGGTGTACTCACCATCCAAGAAAGGTGTTCCGCCCACGGTCTTGTAGGCTTCCTTCATTTCGGCAGGCATGGCATAGTCTGCTTCACGCCCCTCAAATTCCTTCTCCAACTGAGCGGTGATTTCAAGTTGCAGGTTCTGCAAGCCCTCCTGGTTTCTGTCCTTGCGCAATTGGTTGATCTCGGCACTACGTTCCTTCACAATCTCGTAGAACCGTTTTTGCTTAGCCTTACCCAACAAGTTGAGTTCCATCTGCTTAATCTCCGCATCATTCATCTTCTTGCCTTGAACGATGTAGAATTGGCAACCCGACGAACGCTTCTCGGGGTTCACCTGGTCGCTCTGACGCGCCGCAGCCAATGCACCTTTCTTATGAAAATATTTAGGGTAGACAAACTCTGCCGGAATGGTGTAGCCAACGCCGCCCGCACCCAACTGTTTGTTGGCAGCAGCACCCTTCGACTCGGGGTCGCCTCCCTGTATCATAAAATCCTTGATAACCCTGTGGAAAAGCAGATCGTTGAAAAATCCCTTCTCCACCAATTTCAAGAAATTGGCTTGGTGTTGGGGCGTTTCCCCATACAACAAAATCTTCATCTTACCATAGTCGGTACTCAACTCAACCAACACATCCTTGGACTGAGCGGACTTCGTATTACCTGCCGCTTCTGCAACCATACACATCAAAATTGATATCGTGAAACTTATTATGAATTTTCTCATACACACCTTAATATAATAACGCAATAGGAGAGAAACAGTATCTATCAGCCCAATTGCAAAAACGAAAGTATAATTTTAAATTTGAAAAGCCAAAAAATGGAAGCCAAAAAAGAAAATATGCCGACAGCAAAACAAAAATAACCCACAATGTTTTTAATGTCCGATTTTTTTGTAAATTTGCACCGCCATTTGCATAAGGTTACCAAGCCAAAACAAAACGTGTAACTAAAAAATTTTATAATAAAAATGAAAAAGGATATTCAACCAGAGAATTATCGTCCAGTTGCGTTCAAGGATTTGTCCAACGGCGATACGTTCATCTCACGTTCAACCATCAACACGAAGGATACGATTGAGATCGACGGCGAGACTTTGCCACTCGTGAAACTTGAAATCTCAAGCTCTTCACACCCATTCTTCACAGGAAAGTCTAAGATGGTAGACACTGCCGGACGTGTGGACAAGTTTATGAGCCGCTACGGAAACAGAAAGAAGTAATTCTCTGTCTATTGGCAATAATTAAGGATGTCTACCTTAGTAGATGTCCTTTTTTTTTCAAAAAACAAGTTATAGGACGATGAAAGTTATCATTTTCGGGAACAAGCGTAGAGACGAGGTGGTGCAATACACGCAAGAGGTTGTAGACATCCTTATGGACAGGGACGCCGAGATCATACTCGAGCCAGCGTTCTGCAGGTTTCTTGTGGAGAAAGGCATGGACTTGTCTTTCAAGCACACCATTGTGGAAGACAACAACTTCGACGCAGACCTCGCCATCAGCATCGGCGGCGACGGCACATTCATACGCACCACGGCGAAAATCGGAAGGAAGGAGATCCCCATTATGGGCATCAACGCCGGCAGATTGGGATTCTTAGCAGACGTACCCGGGTCGGAGATCAGCCAAAGCCTCAACAACGCCTTAGACGGACGGTGCAAAATCGAAGAACACGCCCTGCTGCGCCTCTACACGGAAGACCGCGAGTACACCGATTTCAACTACGCAATGAACGAAATCGCCATCCTCAAACGCGACTGCTCTTCTATGATTACCATCCACGCTTGGGGGAACGGCACTTTCATCAACTCCTACCAGGCAGACGGACTGCTCATCGCCACCGCAACTGGCTCCACCGCCTACTCTATGAGCGTCGGCGGCCCCATCCTCGTGCCGCAAGCCAGCAACTTCATCATCACTCCCGTCGCACCGCACAGCCTCAACGTGCGCCCCATCATCATCCCTGACGACTGGGAAATCGACCTCAAAGTGGAGAGCCGCAACAAACAATACCTCATCGCATTAGACGGACGGAACAACGTGTTCAACGAACAAATTCCGCTGAAAATCAAAAAAGCCAACTTCACCTCAAAAATCATCCGGCAGGAGGGACACGACTTCTTCAACACGCTGAGAGAAAAACTGATGTGGGGAACAGGCACCCGAAAATAATCCTAAAAAATTTACGAAATGGACAAGCAATCACTGAGAATCGTTTATATGGGGACTCCCGACTTCGCAGTAGAACCCCTGAAAAGATTGGTGGAGAACGGATACAATATCGTGGGCTGCATCACTATGCCAGACAAAGAAGCGGGCAGAGGACACAAAATCCAACCTTCGCCAGTGAAAAGCTATGCCATTTCGCAAAACATCCCACTGCTGCAACCCGTGAAGCTGAAAGACGAGGATTTCCTCGCCCAACTGAAAGCGTGGAACGCAGATTTGCAAATCGTGGTGGCGTTTCGTATGTTGCCCGAAGTGGTGTGGAACATGCCGCGGCTCGGCACTTTCAACCTACACGCCTCTCTCCTTCCGCAATACCGCGGGGCAGCACCCATCAACTGGGCGGTCATCAACGGAGAAACGGAAACTGGCGTTACCACCTTCTTCCTGACACACGACATCGACACCGGCGCTATCGCCTTGCAAAAGAAAATAGCCATCGGCGAGGACGAATGCGTGGGGTCTGTCCACGACAGACTGATGGACGTGGGCGCAGACCTCGTCACGCAAACCGTAGACCTCATACTTGAAGACAATCTGAAATGCACCGAGCAGAAAGAGTTCTACACATCGGAAGACGAGCTGAAGAACGCACCAAAAATATTCAAAGACACCTGCAAAATAGACTGGAACAGAACCTGTGCAGATTTGCACAACTTTGTGCGCGGACTTTCGCCCTACCCCGCTGCCTGGGCGGTCTTGAAAGACGAGGAAGGCAATGAAACGCCCGTGAAAATCTACGAGACAGAAAAAATCGCCGACAACCACAACCTACCGGTAGGCACCATCCGCGCCGACAAGAGAAACCTTGACGTCGCAATAGCAGACGGGTACATCCGCATCAAATCACTGCAACTGCCAAGCAAAAAAAGAATCACTGCCGACGAATTTTTAAGAGGTTTTAAGAATATCGACCAATACAAGTTCTTTTAAAGTTGGGTTATTCCAAGAAAATAAATACTTTTGCCCAAGAACATTCGTAGAACCTAAAAAAGAAGCCTATCGAAACACTCCTACTTCACTATAAACAGAGAAGTTATGGAAATCATAAATAAGACCGACGAGGAGTTGGTGAAGATGTATGCGGACGGCAGCAACGATGCTTTCGACGAGCTGCTCCGCAGATACAAGAACAAAGTGTTCAGTTACATCTTCGCAGCCACTAAGGACGTTGATCAGGCGAACGATATTTTTCAAGATACGTTCGTGAAGGCGGTTGTTACCATCAAACAACGGAAGTACACCGAGCAAGGGAAATTCGCTTCGTGGATTCTACGGATCGCCCACAACCTCATCATCGATAGTTTCAGAAAAGTGCAAAACGAGAACACCATCTCCAACGAAGAGTATGGCACGGACTTGCTGAACGACTGCCGCCTCTGCGACAACGGCACAGAAGAGTATTGGGCAAAGGAAAACACGCTGAACGAACTGCAAGAATTAGTCTACAAACTGCCCGAAAACCAACAAACCATCATCCAACTGAGGTTTTTCCGAGGTATGAGTTTCAAAGAGATAGCCGAAGCGGAGAACATAAGCATCAACACGGCACTCGGGCGTATGCGGTACGCCATCATCAACCTAAAGAAATTAGCATCTCAATACCAGGTGGAAGCGTGCTTTTAACGCTTCCGCCCACAGAAATGTACCCATCCTTCCTCGTCCACACGAATCTCGTTCTCCTCGTGCATAGAACGAAGCACCTCTGCCACATGCTGACGAGGGAACGGCATAGTATCTGGCAACGTACTTAGGTTTTGCGGTGCGGCGGACACCGCCGACAGGATACTTTCGCGTATCTTGTCAAACTCACTGTTCTTCAAGCCACTTTCATTCTTCGCCTGGCAATAATCGCACATACCGCAGTTCTCGGATTTATACTCCCCGAAATATTGCAGCAACATTCGGCTTCTACAGTGCGAATCGTCCGAGACGTAGGCAATCACCTTTTCTATTCGATCCTTGAAACGTTCCAAGCGTTTCTCGTACACATCCTTCCCTATCGCCACATACTTATCGTCCACCCTCCGTCTTAGGAAATAGACGAACGGTGCTTTCTTCCCGGGAATGTAACCTAAGACACCCAAACGTGCCAAATCCTTCAGGGTTTGGTAGAGTTCATCCCTCGTGAGGTTCAGTCGGTGCGACAATAAATCCTCGTCCACCTCCGCATAATCGGCAAAGATGCCCGTACAGGTGCGCAGCAGCATCTCCACCACAGTGTCCGCCCGCTGGTCCAACGGTTGGTGGTACAACTCCTCCTTCGTAACAAGGAACATCACACGCGACTTCATATCCAGCTCCTCCGTCAATTCTATATAACCCGCCTGCTGCAACAGTTTCAGTGCGCTATGCGTCTGCAACACAGGCAGTTTATACGCCGAACAGAACTTATACAAGTTGAAATCCTTGAAAAAGCCTGCGCCCTCCTCCACTCCAATATTGTAGAAGCAGCACAACTCGGCATACACCTGCACAATGAAGTCTCGGTCTGGAAAATTATCCGCAACTCTCTTCTTCAGTTTAGAAATGTCCGATTTATCGTAGAGCAGCACTGCGTATGATTTTTTCTCGTCGCGTCCAGCCCGACCGGCTTCCTGGAAATAAGCCTCCAAGGTGTCTGGCAAATCAATATGGATGACGCTGCGCACGTCCGGCTTGTCGATACCCATACCGAAAGCGTTGGTGGCGACAATCACACGGCACGACCCGTTTTTCCACGCCTCCTGACGCTCGTTCTTCGTTTCTTGAGACAATCCAGCGTGAAAGTGTTCTGCGGAAAAACCCTCCTTTTTCAGTAAATCCGCCACGTCCTTAGTCCGCTGCCGGCTACGCACATAAACGATGGACGTGCCTGGGACAGAGTTCAATATCTTTATCATCTGCCCAAGTTTATCATCCGTTTTGCGCACAACGTATGCCACGTTCTTCCGAAGGAAACTCTTCTTCAGCACGAAATGCTTTTTGAAAGCAAGTCTATCCTGGATATCCTCCACCACATCGGGCGTGGCAGTGGCAGTGAGTGCCATAACAGGGACGTCGGGCGGCACGATTTTTCGTATTTCAGCGATTTTCAAGTATGACGGGCGAAAGTCATAGCCCCACTGCGAGATGCAGTGCGACTCGTCCACCACAATCAGCGACACCTGCATACGCCGCACCTTATCAAGGAAAAGTTCCGTACCCAACCGCTCTGGCGATATGTAGAGGAACTTGTAACCACCGAGGACGCAGTTGTCCAATGTCCGCATAATGTCGTCCCTCTGCATACCCGAGTAGACGGCGGCGGCGCGGATACCCCTATCTTTCAGATTGTCCACCTGATCCTTCATCAAGGCGATGAGCGGTGTAACGACAAGGCAGATGCCCTCCATACAAAGAGCCGGCACCTGAAATGTGATGCTCTTACCTCCGCCCGTGGGCATTAGTCCCAAGACATCCTCGCCACGGTACACGGCATCCACCAACTCCTCCTGCAAGGGACGGAAAGCGGAATACCCCCAGTATTTTTGCAAAACAGATAAATATTTTCCACTATTTTCCATAGGCTATAGGTCTTCTTTTAATCCTCAGGAAAAATGGTGTCGCCCAACCGAAAGAGTCGGGCGACACCACGCTATGCTTCATCATTCACTCTTCCTTATATCCTTGATTAGCAACTGTATGGAAGTATTTCCGTTGAAGTTATTCTCTTCAATCGTATAACAAATATCCACAGGGTTGAGAGCCTTGATGTAGTCGTTGTATTCCGACTGGCAAAAGGCGATGCCATTCATTATACATTCTGATTTAGAGTCGATTAACTCCAATTTCAGATGTTCCTGCTCGCGCCCCACCGTGCGACTCGTACCATAATCGAATGTGCGGCGGGTAACGAAAACCGGCTTTGGATTTTCCGGACCGAACGGACTGAACTCTTTCAGCAAGCGGAAAAACTTCGGGGTGATTTCTTTGAAATCAATGTAGGCATCCACGTCAATCTGCGGATTACTCTGCTCCATCGTGATGTTTTCAGAGACATACTTCTCAAACCGCTCATTGAATTGGTCGAGGTTCTCCTCTTTCAGCGTCAGACCGACGGCGTAGGTGTGTCCGCCGAAATTCTCCAACAGGTCGCGGCACGATTCCAACGCCTTGTATATGTCGAAACCCTGCACCGAGCGTCCCGAGCCGGTGGCGTAGCCGTTCGACTTCGTCAAGACAATGGTAGGCTTATAGAATTTCTCCGTAAGGCGCGAAGCCACGATGCCAATCACGCCCTTATGCCACGACGGATCGTAAATCACGATAGAAGATTTTGCATCAAAATCATCACAAGCCTCAATCTTGCGGTACGCCTCGTCGGTGGTGCTTTTGTCCAACTCCTTGCGCTCGTTGTTGCACTGGTCGATGTAGCGGCTCTTCTCCTGCGCCTTCGAGAGGTCTTTTGAGATGAGGAGTTCCACGGCCTCGCAAGCCGATTGCAACCTGCCCGAAGCATTGAGCCGAGGGCCTATTTTGAAAACGATGTCGCTGATAGTGATTTCCTTTCCCGTCAGTCCGCACACATCGATGATGCTCTTCATACCGAGGCTTGGATTGGAGTTGAGTTGCTGCAACCCATAATAGGCGAGGATGCGGTTTTCACCGTTGATTGGCACGATGTCCGATGCGATGCTCACCGCCAACAAATCGAGCAACGGCCTCAAAGTCTTAAGTTCAATACCATTGCTAATGGCGAAAGCCTGCATAAACTTGTACCCCACGCCACAAGCAGACAAGTTGGAATCGGGGTAAGTTGAGTCTGCCCGCTTGGGGTCGAGCACAGCCACGGCGTCGGGCAACGGAGCGTTGGCGTCGGGCGTGTGGTGGTCGCAGATGATGAAGTCTACACCCCGCTCTTTGGCATACGCCACCTCGTCCACCGCCTTGATTCCATAGTCCAAAACGATGACCAACGCATAGCCGTTCTCCACCGCATAATCCACCCCCTGGCGAGAAATTCCGTAGCCCTCGGTATAGCGGTCGGGGATGTAGAAGCCCACATTTGCGTAATTATTCGTCAAAAACTTGTAGACAAGGGCAACGGCGGTGATGCCGTCGACATCATAGTCGCCGTAAATCAGGATTTTCTGTCGTTTGTCTCGCAACGCCTGGTTGAGTCTGTCCACCGCCTTCTGCATATCGTTCATCAGGAACGGGTCATGCAATTCGGACAGCTGCGGGCGGAAGAAGCTTTTTGTTTTGCCGAAGTCTGTTATGCCCCTGCGCACAAGCAATTGGCACAGCACCGGGCTGAAGCCCAGCTCTTCGGACAACTTCGTCACCTGACCCTCCTGCTCCTCCGTCAGTGGCGTGTAATTCCATCTATTTACCATTATATATTGTTTTTATTTTTTCTTTTCGAAGTGGCAGACGCCCTCGGATCACGACAAAAGCGAATGCAACTTGTAAAGTTACAAAAAAAAGCCGTTGCCGCTCAGATTCCGACAACCGATTTAGGTTAAAAAAGGAAAAATGACGAGTAACACTCAATTTTTGTTGTAAATTCGCGTTGGATGTTTCCTAAAAGGAGCGAGATTATTTTGAATAGAAAATAAATGGCAAAATTAAAAGTCATTTTTGAGGACTACTTTATCAGGTTGTTGCGCTGGCGCGAGCGGAACATCAACGAGAAGCACTTTGTGCTGATGCTCAGTTTCATCGTCGGGGTGTTCTGCGCCATTGCCGCACACATTTTGAAATATCTGATTGAATTTTTCCACGAGCTCATCACCAGCCACTTCGCCGAGGGCAACCTGAACTACCTATACCTTGCCACGCCAATCTTGGGTGTATTCCTTTCCAGCCTCTACGTCAGGCGATTTTTGAAGGACGACATCAGCCACGGAGTGACGAAAATTATGTTCGCCATCTCGCAAAAGAAGGCACGCATCAAGCGGCACAATATGTGGTCGTCCATCATTGCGAGTTCCATCACCATCGGGTTCGGAGGTTCGGTCGGAGCAGAGGCACCAATCGTGCTGACGGGGTCCGCCATCGGCTCCAACCTTGGCAAGCTCTTCCGCATGGAGCAGAAGAACCTTATGCTGTTGGTGGGTTGCGGTGCGGCGGGTGCCGTGGCAGGCATCTTCAAAGCCCCCATTGCCGGCGTGGTGTTCACGTTGGAGGTGTTGATGTTAGACCTTACGATGTCGTCCATCGTGCCGCTGCTGATTTCCGCAGCCACAGCCGCCGTCTTTACGAATTTCCTTTCGGGGACGGATTATCTTTTCAGCTTCACGATGAATCATCCGCTGAAGATGGAAACCATTCCATTCTATGTGATATTGGGCATCCTTTGCGGATTCGTGTCGCTATACTTCACCCGCGGCATGAACAAATTGGAGACTTTCTTCGGTGAGATAAAGAAACCGACTCACAAACTGATTGTGGGAGGTGTGATGCTGAGTGTCCTGATTTTCTACATTCCACCGCTCTATGGCGAGGGATATGACACCATCACCTACCTGCTCAACGGCGATGCACAGGCACTGACGCAAAACAGCGTGTTCTACAATTTCCGCAGCAACTTCGCTATGATGTCGCTCTTCCTCTTTATGATTGTCTTCTTCAAGATATTCGCCTCGGCAGCCACCAACGGAAGCGGCGGCACAGGTGGTATCTTTGCGCCAAGCCTCTTCGTGGGTTGCATCACAGGATTCTTTATGGCGTTGCTGCTCAACCATTTCCACTTGGCTTCGCTGACGGAGAAACATTTCGCACTGGCAGGAATGGCAGGCGTAATGGCAGGCGTAATGCACGCACCGCTGACGGGGGCGTTCCTCATCGCCGAACTGACGGGTGGCTACGGTATGTTCTTAGGACTGATGGTAACCTCCACCATCGCCTACATCACCATCCTCTTCTTCGAGCCACACAGCTTGTACGCTATGCGGTTGGCGAAGAAGGGCGAACTGCTCACCCACCACACCGACAAGAACATCCTCACGCTGCTGAAGACAGAAAACGTGATTGAGACAGACCTACAAACGCTGCGCCCAAATATGGACTTAGGCGATGTCATCAAGCTCGTCTCCAAATCCAACCGAAACATCTTCCCCGTATTAGACCGCAAAAACAGAATGGTCGGACTTATCAGCCTCGATGAGATACGAAACATTATGTTCCGCCCCGAACTATATAAACGGTTCAAGGTATCGCAGTTGATGGTTTCGCCGCCCGCATACGTATCGGTGAACGACTCAATGGAGAAAGTGATGTACCAATTCGAGAAGACCAAAGCGTGGAATCTGCCCGTCATCGACGACAACGAACATTATGTGGGCTACGTTTCCAAATCGAAGATTTTCAACTCATACAGAGAACTGCTCGTAACCCTATCCGACGAGTAAGCGATGCAACCCAAAGTTTCCTTTCTTATAAGAAAACAAAACATTAACTTTGAAACGGCAACGGGATTGCAGGGCAACCCAATGTCAAAAAGTCAGTAACAGAATAAAAAACAACAAGTTATGTCGAAATTCGGGACTGTATTCAAAAGAGAAGGCAAGAAAGCGTTGCTCTGCGGCGCAGGCGAGTTAGGCAAGGAAGTCGCCATAGAGTTGCAACGCCTCGGCATCGAGGTCGTCGCCTTAGACAAGTACGCCAACGCCCCCGCGATGCAAGTGGCACACAAGTCGCACGTACTCTCAATGCTGGACGGCGAGAAACTGCGCCAAATCATTGAGGAGGAGAAGCCGGACTTCATCATTCCCGAAATAGAATCCATTGCCACCCCCACATTAGTAGAGTTAGAAAAAGAGGGTTACACCGTGATTCCGACCGCCAACGCCACTTTCCTGACAATGAACCGCGAGGGCATCCGTCGGTTGGCAGCCGAGCAACTGCACCTGCCCACCTCGCCCTACAAGTTCGCTGCAACCTACGAGGAGTACACCGAGGCGGTAAAAGCCATCGGGCTGCCATGCGTAGTGAAACCCATTATGAGCTCGTCCGGCCACGGGCAAAGCGTGGTGAAGAGCGAGGCAGACATTGACACCGCTTGGCACACAGCCCAAGAGGGCGGCAGAGCCGGTGCAGGCAAAGTGATTGTGGAAGGCTTTGTGGATTTCGACTATGAAATAACCCTGCTGACAGTGCGCCATAAAGACGGAACCAGCTTTCTCCAACCCATCGGGCATTGGCAGAAAGACGGCGATTACCAAGAATCCTGGCAGCCACAGCCTATGGCAGACAAAGCATTGGCACAGGCGCAAGACGTGGCACGGAAAATCACCGACGCACTTGGCGGGCGAGGCATCTTCGGTGTGGAGTTGTTCGTGAAAGGCGACAATGTGATTTTCAGCGAAGTTTCACCACGCCCACACGACACCGGTATGGTAACGATGATCTCGCAAGACCTTTCGGAGTTCGCACTCCACGTTAGAGCCATCCTCGGACTGCCCATCCCGAACATCACCTTCCACGGCCCGTCGGCGTCAAAAGCCGTGGTGGTGCATGGCGACAGCGACCACGTCTCGTTCTCCAACCTCGAAGAGGCACTCGCACTGCCCGACACACAGATACGCATCTTCGGCAAACCAGAAGTGCATGAGCACAGACGAATGGCAGTGTTGCTGGCACGCGGCAAAACCATAGAAGAGGCAAAAGAGAAAGTGAGAAAAATGAACGAGGCACTGAAAATTGAAATATAAAAAAGATTGAAGATGAAGATACTGAAATTCGGAAGTTCCACCCTCTCGTCCGCAGAGCGGTTCAAAGAGGTGGCAGACATCATAAAGAGAGAGAAAGAGAAGAAAGTGGTGGTTCTCTCCGCCATTGACGGCACGACCCAAGAATTGTCCGACATTGCAGACTACCTCTATCGGAAAAACCCCGACGGAGCGAAAGAGCTCGTCAGTATGTTGGAACAGAAATATCAAAAAATGATACTCGAACTCTTTGGAAACGAAAAATCCAAAGAAATCCAACAGCACGTATCGGACAAGTTCAACGAGATACGCGACTACTCCGACGGCATCTTCACCCTTTTCGAAGAGAAACGCATCGTGGCGTTAGGCGGCCAACTCTCGTCCTACTTGATGACCCAATATTTGGGAAACATCGGTGTGAAAGCGGTCAACATCCCAGCCCTGTCATTTATGAAAACAGACAAGAACGGCGACCCCGACGAGGCATCCATCAAGGCAGACCTTGCCGACCTATTATCTAAGGAAGCAAACACCGACACCTTCACCACCGAGGGGTCTATCTGCAAAAACGCATACAACGAAGTGGATCGTTTGGAGATGGGCGGCAACGACTACACGGCAGCACTCATCGGCGCAGCATTGCACGCCTCGTCCATCGAGTTTTGGAGCGACTCCGTCGGGGTGTACAACAACAACCCGAACATCGTGAAAGATGCGAAACCCGTCGAGGCACTCAGTTTCGACGAGGCAGCAGAACTCTCCTACTTCCTCACACGCATCATCCACCCAACGAGCATTCTGCCGGCGAAACTCGCCAACGTACCAGTACGCTTGATGAGCATCGGCCAGAAAGACGGCAAGGGGACAATCATCTCCACCCACTTCAACCAAGGGAAAATCGAAGCAGTGGCATCCAAGGATGGCATCACATCCATTCTGATAAAATCGGGACGTATGCTCTTCGCACACGGATTCCTGCGCCGCGTGTTCGAGGTTTTCGAGAGCTACAAAACCGCCATCGATATGATCACCACCTCCGAAGTGGGCGTATCACTCACCATCGACAACGCACGCAACATCGACGACATCGTCAACGACCTGCGCAGCTTCGGCACCGTTTCCTACCAGGAGAACATGACCATCGTCAGTGTCATCGGCCATCTGCCAGAAGACAACGTGGGCTTCCAAGCCGAAATCCTTTCCGCATTGGATAAGACCCCAATCCGAATGATCTCCTACGGAGGCAGCGCGCACAACCTCTCGTTCCTCATCCAAACTAAATACAAGGAGGAGGCACTCAAAGCACTCAACAACAAGTTATTCCAATAAAAAATCCAGACATAAAACGATATGGAAGCCAAAGGCAAATTCCCCATTGAGAAATTCAGCAAGATAGAAACCCCATTCTACTACTACGATGTAGATGTACTGCAAAAAACGATAGACACCGTCAAGCAATACGCAACGACGGCTGGCGCACAAATACACTACGCCGTAAAAGCGAACGCCAACCCAAAAGTGCTGAAGCAGATAGCGGCAAACGGTCTCGGTGCAGACTGCGTGAGCGGCAACGAAGTACTGGCCTCCATCCGCGCCGGATTTCCTGCCAGTAAAATCGTATTCGCCGGCGTCGGGAAAACCGACAAGGAAATCCGCGCGGCGTTGGACAACGACATTTTCTGCTTCAACGCAGAGTCCATTCCCGAACTCGAAGCCATCAATGCGATAGCCAAAGAGAAAGGCAAAACCGCACGGATTGAACTCCGCGTGAACCCCAACGTAGACGCGCACACGCACCACTACATCACCACGGGATTGGCAGAGAACAAGTTCGGCTTCAATATGGAAGACCTACAAAAGGTTGCCACGCTCGTACAGCAATCCTCCAACCTGAAGCTCATCGGGTTGCACTTCCACATTGGTTCGCAAATCACAGACCTTGGCTGCATCCAGGCACTCTGCGAACGCATCAACGCACTGCAAGAGCAGTTTGAGGCTTGGGGCATCGCCATTGAGAACATCAATGTGGGCGGCGGCTTAGGCATAGACTATGACGACCCCAACGCCAACCCAATTCCCAACTTTAAAGGCTACTTCGAGATACTTGCCAACCACCTGAAACTCCGCCAAGGGCAAACGCTCCACTGCGAGCCAGGACGCTCTATCGTGGCACAGTGCGGCAGCCTCATCACACGGGTTACATACGTCAAGAAAGGCACGACCAAACAATTCGCCATCGTCGATGCGGGTATGAGCGACCTCATCCGCCCCGCCCTCTACCAAGCATACCACAAGGTAGAAAACATCAGTTCCGACTTGGCAGCGGAGAAATACGATGTGGTGGGTCCCATCTGCGAGTCGTCCGACGTCTTCGTAAAAGATATGGAGCTGAACGCCACCAAGCGAGGCGACCTCCTCGCACTCCGCTCAGCCGGCGCATACGGCGAGATTATGGCATCCAACTACAACCTGCGCGACCTGCCAAAGGGATATTTATCAACCGAAATCTAAAAACCTCGCACTATGGAAGAACAACTCTACGCACTGTTGCAGGAAGTACCGCAAACGCACTGGATGGCGGAAGGCGTTTTACTGCTCCTTCTGGTCATCCAAATGCATTTTTACTTCAGATACTTCAACAAACTGCCCCACTACGACAAAAAACGTAGGAAAGGTAAAATCAAGTTCGCCAACGAGAAACCGCCCGTTTCCGTGATTATCTGCGCACAAAACGAGGCAGAGAACTTGGAGAAGTACCTCCCCTCTATATTGGAGCAAGACTACCCGAATTTTCAAGTAGTGGTGGTGAACGACGGCTCGACCGACCAAAGCAGCGAGTTGCTCGACCGCCTCAGCAAGCAGTACGATAATCTCTACCACACCTTCCTGCCAATGGACGCCAAATACACCAGCCGGAAGAAAATGTGCATCACCGTAGGCATCAAAGCCGCACGCTACGACCATTTGGTGCTGCTCGACGCCGATTGCGAACCCAATAGCAAGCAGTGGCTCACCTCCATAATGAGCAACTACACGCCAGAGACGGACATCGTGTTGGGCTATAGCAAAACCACCACAGGAAGTTCCTTCCTCGGGAAGATGATACGCTACGACTCCATCACCAACGCTATGCGCTATATGGGGTTCGCCTTGCGCGGTCGCCCCTACAAAGGCATGGCGCAGAACATCAGTTACAAAAAAGAACTCTTCTTCCAAGAAAAAGGATTCCACAAGCACTTGGATCTCACTTCGGGCGATGACAACCTCTTCATCCAGGAAATCGCCCAACGGAAAAACACGAGAGTGGAGTTCTCCGTACCCGCCCTCACAACGTGCCACCGCGAAGAGACAAAAAAATCCTATTTCTATCAAAAGGAAGAAAAGCTCAAAGCCGCACGCCATTATAAAAAAGACATTCTGGCAAGCATACTGACGGAGAACATCTCGCGTATTCTCTTCGTCACCGCATTTCTCGCAATGCTCGTATTCTCCATCGTCGAGCGAGAATGGATGCTGACGGCAGCCACCGCAGTCATCTTCCTGTTCCGATTCATCACGCAGGCAGTCGTCATCCGCCGGAGTGCGAAACTGCTGACGGAGAAACCATTCTTCCTGATGATTCCGATATTCGACGTGCTGCAACCCATCATCTCAGGCTATATGCTCACAATCGGCAACATCGGCCGACGCAACAGTTACAAGTGGCAATAAACAAGGATTTTAGAAGCAAGATATGCATACCACAGAAGAAAAAACGGCAGCATTCCAACGCCTGTTGGACATTATGGATGAATTGCGCGTGAAATGCCCGTGGGACAAGAAGCAGACATTCGAGTCGCTCCGCCCCAACACCATCGAGGAGGTTTACGAACTTTGCGATGCCATCATCAAAAAAGATATGAAGGACATCAAGAAAGAGTTGGGAGACGTGCTGCTGCACGTTGTCTTCTACTCAAAAATCGCCTCGGAAACCGATTCGTTCGACATTGCCGACGTCTGCAACGCACTTTGCGACAAACTCATCTTCCGCCACCCACACGTGTTTGGCGAGGGCGCAGCCAAAACCGCCGGCGAAGTGGAGCAGACCTGGGAGCAAATCAAACAAAAAGAGAAAGACGGGAACAAGAGCGTACTCTCTGGTGTGCCAGACGCACTGCCAGCCCTCATCAAATCCTACCGCATCCAGGACAAGGCACGAAACGTGGGTTTCGACTGGCAAGAGAAAGAGGAAGTGTGGGACAAGGTACGAGAAGAGTTCGAGGAGTTGAAAGTGGAAATCGCCCAGGCCGACGCTGAACACGCAGAGGAGGAGTTTGGCGACCTGATGTTCAGTATGATCAACGCCGCACGCCTCTACAAAATCAACCCTGAAAACGCCTTGGAGAAGTGCAACCGCAAGTTCATACGCCGCTTCAACCACATTGAAGCAAGAGCCAAGGAAATGAACCGGGAAATCAAAGACCTCACCTTCGAGGAGATGGACAATCTCTGGAACGAGGCAAAGACAAACGAAAAGGCGAACAAACAAGAAGCAAAATAACCCACAAGCCGACAAAAGCAAAACGATAAAGCCCAGACGGTGCGCCGTTTCATTTCTTTATCGTACTTTTGTCCGACGAAAAAATTATACAATAAAAATATGGCAAAAGAACTAACACCACGGAGCGAAGACTACTCGCAGTGGTACAACGACTTAGTGATAAAAGCCGATTTGGCGGAAAACTCCGCCGTGAGAGGCTGCATGGTCATCAAACCCTACGGATATGCGATCTGGGAGAAAATGCAGCGTGAGTTAGACAAAATGTTCAAGGAAACAGGACATTACAACGCCTATTTCCCGCTTTTCATTCCGAAATCGTTCTTGAGCAAAGAGGCAGACCACGTGGAAGGCTTCGCCAAAGAGTGCGCCGTCGTAACCCACTACCGTCTGAAAACCAACCCCGACGGAAGCGGCGTGGTGGTAGACCCAGATGCCAAGTTGGAAGAAGAACTGATTGTACGCCCAACCTCCGAAACCATCATTTGGAACACCTATAAAAATTGGATACAGTCCTACCGCGACCTTCCCATCCTCTGCAACCAGTGGGCAAACGTCGTCCGTTGGGAGATGCGCACCCGCCTCTTCCTCCGCACGGCAGAGTTCCTGTGGCAAGAGGGACACACCGCTCACGAAACCTACCAAGAGGCAGAGGCAGAGGCACAAAAAATGTTGAACGTCTATGCCGACTTCGCAGAGAATTTCCTCGCCATACCAGTCATCAAAGGCGTGAAATCAGAAACAGAGCGTTTCGCCGGAGCGGTAGACACCTACACCATCGAGGCACTTATGCAAGACGGCAAAGCGTTGCAATCCGGCACATCGCACTTCCTGGGGCAGAACTTCGCCAAAGCATTCGACGTTCAATTCCAAACCCGCGACGGCAAGTTAGACTATGTGTGGGCTACCTCGTGGGGCGCATCCACCCGACTAATGGGCGCACTCATTATGACACACTCCGACGACAACGGACTCGTGCTGCCTCCTAACGTGGCACCTATCCAAGTGGTCATCGTGCCAATCGCCGTGAAGAAGATGACAGAAGAGATGAACGCCAAAATCGACGACATCATCAGCAAACTGAAAGCCTTAGGCATTTCCGTGAAATACGACTCGGACGACAGCAAAACCCCAGGTTGGAAATTCCACGAATACGAATTGAAGGGCGTACCTGTAAGACTCACCATCGGTCCGCGCGACTTCGAGAACGGAACCGTGGAAGTGGCACGCCGCGACACCCTCGAGAAGGCAACCATCAGTATGGAAGGCATCGAGGCACACATCAAGAACCTCCTCGACGAAATTCAGAAGAACGTCTTCCAAAAAGCACTCAACTACCGCAACTCGATGATCCGCAAGGTGGAAACCTACGACGAGTTCAAGGTGGAGATCGAGAAAGGCGGCTTCATCCTCGCCCACTGGGATGGCACTGCCGAGACAGAGGCGAAAATCAAGGAAGAGACCAAGGCCACCATCCGCTGCATCCCATTCAGCTCATACGTGGGAGATGACAAGCAAGAGGGCAAAGATATGATGACGGGCAAACCGTCGAAGTGCCGCGCACTCTTCGCAAGAGCATATTAATACTAAAAAACGGCAGGGACAGAGACGGTTCATTCCGCCCAGCGTCCCCGCCGTTTCTTTTTCCATTTTCATCATGAAACACACGCCACTCAACATTCTTTCCGCACTACTACTATTATTCTCCACGCTTCCCCTCCAAGCGAAAGAAACCGTGTCGGCAGACACCACCGCAGCACTCGCCCGGTGTTTCAGCGAAACCAACTTCGCCGGATTCCTCACAGAAACACAAAAAAACACGCTACCCGAACGGCAGCGCACACTCTACATATCGCCAGACGTTACCACCTTCGCCCGCGATGCAGAATATTTCCTACCCTACACCAAAGGCTACACCGCCCTGGGCTTCAACCTCAACCCCACCCTATCCTACCGGCACAACCGCGCGCTGACTGCCACCATCGGTGTGCACCTTATGGCATATGCAGGCGACCACACCCACATCCGCGAGATACTGCCCATCGTCCGCTTAGAGTACTCGCCTGCCCCATGGATTAGAATCGTGGGCGGAACACTCTACGGCAACCTATGCCACGGACTCTACGAACCAATGCTCGGGTTCGACCGCTACTACAAGTCCAACCAAGAGAACGGAATGCAAGCCTTCGCACAAACAAAACACTGGCAATCAGAACTTTGGTGCAACTGGGAAGACTTCATCATTCCCGGGTCAGACTTTCAAGAGAAATTCACCTTCGGGTGGGTCAACAATTTCAAAATCACACCATTCGCCGACACCACCACAGCATTTGAGATTCCCCTCCATCTAATGATGAACCACCGCGGCGGCCAGTTCGACGCCGTGAAAGACACCTGCCTTGAGACACTCGCCAACATCGCCACCGGACTATCTTTCCGATGCGAAACCGCACGCACACGCACCAAGGTGGAAGTGCCATTCTTCATCTTCTCCAACCGGTCGGACGAGCAGCACATACACACCAAATATCAAAAAGGATGGGGCGTTTACCCACAAGTGTCTGTGCAGAACAACCACCCGAAGCACCACTGGCAAGCCAACATCGGATTCTGGTACGGCGACAAATTCATCTCCGGGCGAGGCAGTTACCTCTTCCAGTCGAGAAGTTACTTTGACGAGACATTCCAAACGCGCTACCGCAAAATGGCAACCGCAAAAGCCAGCTACTGTTTGAACCACATCTTCGGGTTCGAGTTCCAAGCCTACTACGACGTCGCAGAAAAATCGACAGACTACGCCGCCGGCATCTACCTCCTCTTCGACAAGAATTTCAAAATACACTCTTGGAAGAAAAAACAAATTGAATAAACCCATACCGCAAATGAAGCACGCAACGTCGCTACTCGCCCTTCTGCTACTCCTCACGCTATGTGCCAGCGCCGCCCGCAAGCAGCGCATCACCGAGCGTGGCTCTTCTCTTTTTTATAGAAGTTGGCGATACCCAATTGTTGACGATGCGGCAAAAGATACCTCAGAAAATAAAACCAAAGAAGACAAAACCAACGAAGCAATAACAGACTCTCTTCTAAAACAAGACACTGAGAACGACAACCCGACACCCCAACCCAACATAGCAACAGCGGACACCGCCGACAAAGGTGGAACGCCCGATTCCACGGCGGTCACCCCACACGAGGGAGATGCCACATCCACAGATAGTACTCAAAACGAGAACGGCGCACAACCAATCCTGCCAGAAGTCTGCATCGTCCACTTCCAATTCGATAAAGACCAATACATCCGAAACTACGAGGCGGAGATGGACACCCTCATCGCCTTCATCAACTACCACAAAGGAAAACGATTCCTCATCGAGGGACACACCGACGAACGCGGCACCGTGGCATACAACCAGCAACTCTCGGAACGGCGCGCACGGCAACTCGCACGTTCGCTCGCACAGCGCGGCGTAGAGGCATCCCGATTGGAAACCGTCGGACGAAGCGAACTGCGTCCTGCCGTCGCTCACGCTAAAAACGAACGCGAACACCAACTGAACCGCCGTTGCGAAATCCACGTCATAAAACCCTGACCTATGACGACGAAACGACTGCTCCTAAGCCTCTGCCTGCTTGTCGCCACCACGACACTCTCGGCGCAACAAGACCTGCTCTTCACACAGCAGCAGTTCTCGCGTGGAAACATCAACCCCGCCGGAATCGGCAATACAGGCGATGTAGACATCTTCCTTCTCGGCCGCCTACAATGGATTGGTGTGGACAATGCCCCGCGCACGTTGCTACTCAACGCAACCAACTATTTCGGGAGGATACAATCCGCTGTGGGGTTCACACTCTCGCACGATGTGTTGGGCGTGGGGCATAGCACTACCGAGGCGAAAGCGGAATACGCCTACCAAGTGGACATACGCAGTAGGTGGGTGCTGTCAATGGGACTCTCCGCCGGTGTGTTTGTGGGGCGGTATGACCCCTCCGTCAATAAACTTACCGACGAGACAGAACGGAAAGAGTTAGACCTTCCCGAGGGCAAACAAACGGAGGTTACGCCCGACTTCAACCTCGGTTTCGAACTCAACTCTATGGCGTGGACCTTTGGCGTGTCTTGCACGCATTTGCAGAACAAAGCATCCACCTCCTACTCGTCGGACAGGCATTTCTACGGCTACGTCATCCGCACCTTCAACCTGAGCGAGCGGCTCGACCTAATGGCAAGCCTTGCCTATATGAACCGCAATAAGACACACCTGACCGATTGCGGCGTGCTACTCTTTTTAGACCGTTTCATCTGGGGAGGACTCTCGTGGCGGCCCGACTGGGTGAACGGGTGCAACCCCTCCTATCTGTCGGCGATGGCTGGCTTCGAGTGGAAGGCGATGCGCCTTGGCTACCTCTACGAATGGGGAATGGGAAACAGAAGCACACTACCAAGCAACACACACGAAATTCTCCTGTCATTCAAAATCAATAAAAAGCAATAAAACAAAAGAAAAAAGAAAAAATCTAAAAAAAGGAAACGAACAGCCCCAACAATTAGGCAGAGTGTTGTAATAAAAGTATTTTTATAGGTAAAATATCTGAATTTTGCTAAAAGCGCAACTTACTGAAACTCATTAGAATATGAAGCAAGTATACATTCCTAAGACGAAACTTGGCGGCATTATCATAACTATATTCTCGCTATTCCTCGCACTTCCTATCTCTGCGAAGAACGAGGACACGCCCAATTTGGACTTCTCCATGGGAAATTTCACCAATTGGACACGGTGGTACGCATACTTCGGACCAGCAAACTTTCACGACAACAATAGCGAAAACGTTTACTGCGACCAACCCCACACAAGGTCTCTGATAGATGCAACGACAAAAGAGATAAACCTCGGAGGATACAACGGCACCGGCTGGACCAAGAAAAATGGAGACGGCGATAAGTATAACTACACGAGTAGGAGTGGACACAACGAAAATATACACGGCAACTTCAAAGTCAACAATTATCGTTCGGTGGACATTCCAATGCTTGATAAAAATGGTTGCAAACCCCTGTATAACACACCCGATGCCAACACAAAATCCGCAACCATAGGAGAACCCAATAAATACGAAATAATCTATGGCTACAACGAACCAGGAACCTGGGAGTACCGTGCCATGGCAGAGAAACTATCCTATACATTCACCGTTACAGAGAAAAGCACATTGTTAAAGCTGAACTTTGCCAGTGTGATGCTTGAGCCAGTGAATGATGCCTCCGCCCACTACGGAGATGAGCACCCTGGAATGTGCCTCAATGTGACAGCGGTCAACAGTAAGGGAGAAGAAAGGGTGCTACCTTGTGGTTCCTATTGCGGTGATGCCAGCAGCAACGACAATACGCTGACTACGATTGATGGGAGATGCCACAATAGCGACGGAAACAACGTAACCTACAAACCTTGGACGACAAATATCTACGACCTTCGGGGTCACATAGGTGAAACCATCACCATCGAAGCGTACATCCACGATTGTTTGCTGGAGTTGTATGTATGTAATCAATGTAACTCCTGCTACCCGTACGGGGATGTTATAGACTACGGAAACGGAGTCAAAAAAGTTAACTGTGGTTACTGTCGTAGGCAATATAATGCCACCAAACGCATCATGGCAGGCGGACACACCGCCCACGCCTACCTCACCGGCGAGACACAAGCATTGGAGATAAACGTGGAGAACTGCGAAAGCAGTGATCCCGACAAAGACAGAGTGAAAATCACCGTGCCAGAGGGCTTCGGAGAGGGCAACTACACTTGGAAAACTTCTGACAATGTTTCGCTAAGAGACGAAAAAGGCAATCCTTACACCAACTACTACGCCTACGTCAACAGAGCGGAGATCCAAGATGTAGACTACATCTGCACCATCAAAGGCAGCAACGACGAGTGTGCGGAAATCTCCATCAAGACGCGTATAGCCAAGGAGCCTGTCGTGGTAGACTTCCTCGCCAACACCGCCTGCTACAACCTCGTGAAATTCACAGACCAGTCGAGCATCACCCAAATTCTCCAAAACGGGTCGCTCATCAACCCTGACGAAATCATTTCCTACTATTGGTCATGCGAAGACATAAACGGAGAAAACAAGCAAGAGTTCGGTTCATACACCACCAACGATCCTTTCACAGCGACATTCCCGTGGACGGCAGCCAACCAAGGCAAATACAAAATGACCCTCACCGTTACCACTCAAAAGGGCTGTATCAAGTCGCTTACCAAAGACTTTAAAGTAATGCCCCAGCCAACCATGGACTTGGGCGGAACACTCAACATCTGTAAGGGCGAAGAGTCTGTGCTGCAAGTAACCAACTACTCTGCCATGAACAACCGCTATGTGTGGGAGAAATGCGCAACTGCCAACTGCAGCACTGCCACTGTGGTACAAGACTCCACAGAGGGCAGCAACAGCTCCTCATTCAAGGTCGACACAAAAGACGACAATGTTGTGGGCAACTACCGCGTCACCATCTACCGCGAGGAAGACCTCTTGGAAGGAAACGTGAAAGTAGGTACGCAAGGATGTTCTTACACCAAAAATTTTGAAGTTTCCACCAAAGAGATACCAAATTTCGACTTCACACAATACGAAACCGATACGGAAAAGGACAGAAAGTTCGTTTCCATCTGTAATGGAGAATCAAAAGGTGTGACCGTCAAAGAGAAATCATCCTTAGGACTGGCGGACAACGACTTCACCTGGAGTAACACCGCCAGAGGAATGACCGTAATGTTAGGTCCGTCCGACACCACCAAATATACCGTTACAGCCACGAAGAACGGATGTTCGAGGTTGGACAGCATCTACGTATACGTCAAGCCACTCCCTAAATTGGAAGTTTTGGGCGATGCCGCATACTGCGTAGGACAGACCGCAACGCTCACCGCCTCTGGCTTAACCAACGCAGAAACCGCCAACTACAAATGGTTTAGCGTTGACGGAACAAACGAAACATCGCTCGGCAAGGACGGCGAAGAATCTGTTGAAATCAAATACAACCAAGCCGGCTACAACACATACCGTCTAAGGGGAACCAGCTCATTAGGATGCAGCAACCTGACAGACAAGCAGATCATCGTGCGCGACAACCCTAAGGTAACCATCCCTGCAGTGAGTCCTGTCTGCGAGGGCGAGAACGTAGTCATCAACGTCTACAACGCCGACTCCTGCCAGTGGAACGGCGGAGAAATGAAGAAAGTGCCGACACAAAGTTCCATCAACGAAGTGCCGACCTCCGACGTTTACAAACTGAAGGCATACCTCTATTATACAGACGTAACGTGTACTTCGGACGAGACGGTAAACATCACCATCAACAAAAAGCCGGAAGTGAAGATTGACGGCGACTCCATTATCTGTAAGGGATACCCATTCTCAATCACCGCACAAGACACCGCAGTCTACACCGGCAAGCCAAACGAAACGGGCAGAACCTACACCTACAAGTGGAGTGATGCAAAAAACACCACCACGGCAAACTTAGAAGGGACACCGCAAACCTCTGCAGCCTACACCGTAACCGTCAACAACGGCTCGTGCAGCAGCACGTCCACACGCAACGTGACGGTCAACGACAAACCCGTATTCAACGTAACACCACTCTATGCGAGAATCTGTCCTAACGAGATAGACACCATCGTGGCAGACGCTAACGGCATGAGCAGTTTCAAGTGGTACTCGCTCACAAAGAAAAGCGGAAAGCAAGACACTATATGGCACTCAGCCAACACGAAAGAGTTCAATAAATTAGCCATCGTCATCACACAAGACACCACCATCTACGCCGTCGGCGAGGATAAAAACGGATGTAAGAACACGTTCAGCACCGCCGTCAACGTAAAGGCAGTCCCTATCGTGGAGGCCGTTGGATATAATGAGGTGTGCGACGGTTCTTCCCTCACCCTCTCACCAAAAGGCGCAGAGCAAGGCACCTACTATTGGGAGAGATACTACGGCAACAAAAACGCAGACACCCAAAAAGTGAGCGATGTGGACGCCATGATCGACACGCCTGACAGAAGCCTCTCTTTGGATGGTTCGAGCAAAAATGGAACAGTAACCTACATCGTCCACGGTTCGAAAGACGGTTGCTGGGGTCAAGGCGAGAAAACTGTAACCATCAACGAGCAGCCTGAAATTCAGATCACGGGAGACGATGACATCTGTAAAGGAAACACGGCGACACTCACCGCTCAACTCGTCAACGGAGATGCAAGCAAAATCAGCTCCTGGAATTGGACGGGAACAGGAAAGACGGGCGCAAAAGTCACATTCGCTCCTCTCACCGACCAAAAGTACACCATAGAGGCGACAACAACGGATGGAGGATGTAGCGGACACGCAGAGTTCACCGTAAAGGTGCACAATGCTCCGAACCTCACCCTCACAGCCAACCCAACCTACATCTGTGCCAACAAAGAAGTTGAGCTGACCGTCAGCGCGGAAGGCGAGAAAATCGCATCCTCAACCTGGACATACGACAAGAGCAAAGTAACCAACACGACAAATGACGGAGAGGGCGATACAAGACTGAGAGCCACATTGTCCGAAACAACAAGCTTCAGCGTAACTGCCACCAACGAAGCAGGGTGTCCTGGCTATGTGAGTCGTGCCGTACTTGTTTACCCAGAGCCAACTATCACAACTGATGCCAAAGAAATATGCCAAGGCACCAGCGTAGACGTTAGTGCAAGTGGCGCAGCCACCTACAAATGGTATGCTGCCGAACAAGCAGACAAAGACCATCCAACCGATGCACCGGTGGCAGTTGGCACACGCTACCAAGACAGCAAAGTATCGGCAACAGCAACCTCATACACCATCTATCTGATTGGCGAGGAAAATGGTTGCTACACACAAGAAGAAGTTTCATTCAAGATAAAAGAAAAACCAACGGTAGCCATCACAGGAAACCATATCTATTGTATTGGCGACAACGTGAATTTGACTGCGTCTGCAAAAGATGCCGACGGTAACGCAATCACAGACAACGAAAAATTCTTCTGGAACAACGGCAAAGAAGGTGCGGTAATCAATGACGTGGTAGCAACCACCGCTTTGAAATCGCTCACCGTAACTGCCACCGACAAATACAGTTGTACCAACTCCGTTGAGTACCAACTCGAAACAGTCTCCGCCCCAGATGTGAAGATCGACGAGCCTACCACAAAAGACATCTGCGAAGGAAATCCTGTTACCCTCACCGCACAAAACGCTGACAACTACAAGTGGTTCGTTGGCGACCAAAGCACAGCCTACACCGGCGACGCAACCTGCGCAAACGGCGAGTGCCAAGAAATACAACCTACCATTGATGCATCTGCAAAATACATTGTGAAAGGCTCTAAGACTCACACGGGGACAATCAACACCGCTGAAAGCGTTACTTGTAGCGCATCCGCAGAGATTGCCATCACCGTACGTCCTAACCCAATTGTCACAATCAGCGGTGAGGACAAAGTCTGCAAAAACAGCTCCACCAGCCTCAGTGCCAGCAACACCGAGACAACAGCCATCATCGACTCCTGGAACTGGGCAAAAGACGATGTGGACCAAAGCACGAAAACAAGTTACATCAACATAGAATCCATTCCGTCCACTCCTGGCTACGCAACCTACAAAGCCACGGCAACCACCAACTATGGTTGTACAGGGTCGGAAACAAAAACCATATCGCTCTACCCAGACTACACAGTGGAGATCGTGGGTAACGACTTCGTCTGCGAGGACGGAAAAATCACACTTAACGCAAAAGTTTACAATGCGAACGGTGCAGAACTAACAGACCTCAGCAACTTCAAGTTCCAATGGTCGCCACAGGGCGGAACAAGCGTAACCGCAGCAGATATGAGCATTGGTAGCACTACCACCTTCACGCTCAATATGACAACGCCGGAAGGCTGCACATTCTCTGCTCAACCTAAGGAAGTACAATGGATTGCCAAGCCAAAGGTTATCGTTTCGCACGAGCCAACAACAAACTGCGCCGGCAACAATGACATCACCATCACCGCCCAACCAACCAACAAGACCTTGGCAGATATGGATGCCTCCGCTTGGGTTTGGACGAACAATCAAAACAACGATTTGCAGGTGAATGCCGACAACATCACCGCTATCAACGCCAACAAAATCCAAATAAAAGACTTGAACCAAACCTCCACCTATAAGGTGAAGGGTACGGACAACTATGGTTGCGTTTCGGAAGTCGAAATCCACGTTGTGGAAGTGAACGATGCGCCAGACCTCACCATCTCGGGTGTAAGCAAGGCTTGCCAAAACAACACCATAGAACTTTCTGCGGCATCCTCTAAAAATGCCGACATACTTTGGCAAGACGACTTGTTCGGAAACGTGAAAGGCACTAAAATGACCGACGTCCGCAAAGTGAAGCTGACGGAGACAGGCAACCATACATTCAAAGCGAGCATCACCTACAACGGTTGCACCACCGAAAAGGATCTGACGGTTACCGTAAACGCCAACCCATTAGTTGAAATCGTCAGCGACAATGCGAAAGACTATGTCTGCCAAGGTGGAAGCCTTAGCCTGACAGCCAACTCGACCACGGCTAACCAATACGCTTGGAACATCAATGACAACGGCTCGAACAAAAACATCATCACCCCTACCAGCAACCCAACCGACGTCATCGTAACCGTAACGGACGGAAACCTGTGTACCGGGGCAGACACGTTCAAAATCGCCATTGAAAACAACCCTATCATCTACATTGAGGGAGAAACCGCAGGTAGCAAAACTGTATGCACGGGAAGCAACGTAACCTTGAATGCCACCGGATTGGAGTCTGGTAGCACGCAATATAACTGGACATACGGAACCCAAACAGAAACGGAAAAATCAGCCATTGAAATTAGCAACGTAACGGCAGAAGTTAACACAACTGTAATCGGAGTAACTGCAAAAGGTTGCCAAGGCTCTGCCGCCTATACCATCAGAACGAAAGATTACCCAACCGTAAACACCCAGAATGTTGAGAGTTGCGCTGGCACAGTTTCAACAGTGAAAGTATCGGGAGACGCCGACTACTACACTTGGACCTGGACGGATGGTGCAACAACGAAGAGCGAAACCGGAACATCCTACTCCGAGGCACTGACCCAAACAAGAGTCTACACTGTAACCGGAACCAAAGACGGCTGTACAACAGCTGGCACACAAGTAACAGCAGAGGTAAAAGCACTGCCAGAGTTCACCATAACATCAGACAAATCGGGCGCAGACCCTAACCCAGTTGAACTCTGCTTCGGCAACAAGGACAATCTGACCGCTGCAAACACCACCGAAACCTACACTTACCAGTGGAAGGGCAACGGACTGACCGACAAGGGCAACGGCACCGCCGAAGTACAGCCGGCCTCTATCGGAACCCACGAGTTCACCGTTACGGCAAACAAAACATACTCCGCAACACTCTCTTGCCCGAACACGAAAACCGTGAAAGTAAAAGTGAGCGGACTGCCAACTGTAACACTCAGCGGAGACAAGTCTATCTGCTACAACGATAATGCGACTATCAACGCCACGGGAGCATCTGAATACAAGTGGACGATGGGAGGCACAACCATTAACGGAAAGACCGACGGCGATATGCAACGCAACCTCACTGCCACAACCACCTTCACCGTAGAGGGAATAGAAGGCGGATGTACCAGTCAACCCATCAGCCACACTGTCGAAGTGAAGGAAAAACTCAACATCAGTTGGAGCGACCTGACCGTCTGCGAGGGTGAAGACCTGCCAGTGGAAATTAAAGGCGCAACATCCGTAACTTGGACAATTGACGGAGTGCAGGAAACCAAAGGTTCCACACGCACACTCACCGCTGTAAAAGCCACAACCACAGAAGGAGGCAAAGATTACGCCGAATATAAAATCACCGCATATAAAAACGGATGTTCAAAAGACACCACCGTGAGAATCCGCGTGTTCAAAAAGCCTGTCATCACGTTCGACCAAACGAATGCGGGAACGCCAACCTCAGCCAATTCAAGCAAGATATGCTTGAACAGCTCCATCAAACTGACTGCTGAGTCGGCTACACCTTCTGCCATCACTTGGAATAACGGAGAGGTAACAACGCTCAACAGCACCCCAACCTACACGGGCGACATCACCTACACCGCAACCGCCATCTCAACAGAAGGAAGTTGTAAAAGCACCGAGAAATACACCCTCACCGTACTGGCCAACCCTACCATCAAAATCAATGACGAGGTGGACGGAAGTTCAAGCATCTGCGAAGGCAATAACATCACACTCACAGCCACCGACGCAACAAGCGGGTATGTGTGGACGAAGAGCGCAGACGACTGGGCAACCACAACAAGCGTTGCCTCCACAGCCAACGAGCTGACCGATGAAAGTCCTGCACAAACCACGCAGTACAAAGCAGTATGGAAAGATGCAAACGGTTGCCAAGCCACTGCCACCCACACAGTGAAGGTGAACACGAAACCAACCTTCAAGTTCGACTACACCGTCAAGTGCGCCAACGCCACCAATACGATTAAGTTGACGGATTTGAAGACCACCAACACTCAATATCAATGGAAATGGGCAGACAAGTCTTCCCCTAACACCGTCGTCGGCACGTTGGAAAACGCGACATCGCTCACCCAAACCATCGCCGAAGCAAGAATCTACACCGTAACGGCAACTTCAAAAGAAGGCTGCACATACAGCGAAACATTTGAGGCGAAAGTAAATTCGCTGCCAGAATTCAACATTACGGACAAAGCCGAAATATGCGCTGGCAAAGAAGCAAAACTGACAAGCAGCAACAACGGCGGCTATGATATCGTTTGGAAAGATGCCAAAGGCAACGAAGTAGGAAAAGGCGTAGCAGTAGATGTTACCCCAAGCGCAAGCACCACATACACTGCCACGGCGACAAATCCGAACACCTTATGTTCAAAGACCCTCACATCGGAAGTTACTGTTAACGCACTGCCAAACATTGAGATTGTGCAAGACGGCGCAGCATGTGTGGGCAACACCATCACGTTCGAACCCAACGTGCGCAACTCCGAGGGCGGAGACAAGTTCAGCTGGGAAAAATCTGAAAACGGCGGCGCAAAACAGAGCTTAGCCCAACCAGAATTCACCATCACTGAAGCAACCGCATCAACGTTCCGCATCTACCTCACTGCCACCAACACCAAAGGCTGCGTGAACGAAGTCTACAAAGACATCACAAAGACCGACAAACCTGTGATCGAGGTATTGGGCGACAAGATGCGATGCAACAACGGCGCAGAGGGTACAATTCGCCTCTCCGGCGCAGAAACCTATACTTGGGTTAGCGAAAACAACTATGTAGGAAACACCTACACAGAAACGCTCACCAGCGACAAGGAATACACGGTTACAGCAACCTCTGGTGTCTGCTCTGCCGAAACAACATTCACGGTAAACGTGAACGCTTTGCCAGATTTCGTGATTGCCGGCAGGGAAAACATCTGCCTCAACGACACGGCAAAACTCACCATCAAAGCCCAAAACACCATCAACAACCCAACCTATTTGTGGAATACAAATAGCACAGACGACAACATCGTTGTAACCGCTAACACTATGCAAAAGCAAACCTACAGCGTTACGGTTACAGACGGAAAGACCAACTGCTACAAGAGAGAGTCGAAAGACGTATCGGCAATTGCCCTTCCTAATGTTGCCATCACAAACGAAGGCGATGACGCCGTTTGCGACGGACAGACAGTAACCCTCTCCGCAAACAACGACTACATCTCTTACCAATGGGCGACGCTGAAAGATGGCGACACAACCAATATTGCTGGCGAAACTGGAAAATCTTTGCAGAAAACCATCACAAGCGATGTAACGTATGTGCTGACCGCAAAGGCAGATGGTTGCTCGAACTCCGCTTCAAGAACCATCACCAAGAAAGACAACCCAACATTGGCAGTAACTGCTAATCCTGTCTGCGCCGGCAAGAGAGGAACACTCACCGTGAATCGCGCGCAAAGCAACGCCACATACTATGTATGGCCTGACGGAACACAAAGCAACAGCTACTGGACGACTTCCACTGCCCTGAACACCGACACGGAATACGAATATTATGCCGTACTGAACGGATGTAAATCCGACAAAGAAAAGACCACTATCAAAGTCAATTCTCTGCCAGTCATCACTTTGGAAGACGGCGACAACAATGCGTTGACCAATGGTGGCAGATTTGCGGTATGCGCAGGCAACAATGTAACCATCAACGCAAAAGACAACGACGACGCCCAAACCACATTCAAGTGGAAATGGAACGGCGGCGAGTTTACGGGTTCTCCGCTTACACAAACGGCAAGCACCCAAACCACCTACCGAGTAACCGCAACCAACACCAACGGCTGCGAGTCGACCACCGAACAAACAGTAGCGGTCAACACGCCTAACAAACTCACCATCAGCGGTCAAAACATCGTCTGCGAGGGCGGTGAGGTAACGCTCACAGCCACTGGAGCTGCTGACGGAGCAGACCTTGACTGGACGGTTACAACCGCATCAACAGGGCTTATCACCTCTAAGAAAGACAATACACTGACCATATCTAACTGCACCGCCGACCTCACCATCACCGTCGACGGCGAAGACGTGAACGGCTGCAAGGCAACCCAAGGGACTTACAGCGTGCAAGTAATCAACAACCCTACCATTACGGTTGAAGATGCCACAGGCAAAACCACGGGCTTTGAAGTATGCCAAGCTGCAGGCATCCGCTTGTCTGCAAAATCAACAAGCGCAACCATCCAATGGGAAGGCGGAAACGAAGGCTACACCGACTACACCTACACACCTTCCACAACCGAATCAGGCGTGAAGACACTGAGCGTGTCTGCCACCACAACCGAAGGCTGTAAAACCACAATGGGCGTGGACGTAACAGTGAACAAGATTCCGAATCCAGAAATCACCGGTTTGGACTTCTGTCAGGGCGGAGAAACCACCCTCACCTGCACGGACAAGGACGGGGATATCATCACCGCCTACCAATGGACAGGTAGCACAGAAACCACCAACAGCCTGAAAGTGAACCAAGCCGGCACCTACACCGTAACGGCAACCAACGACAAGGGTTGTGTCAACACCGCATCTAAGGAGGTTCAAACCCACCAATTGCCGAAAGTGGAGATTGAACGACAAGGCATCACTTGGACGGACGACAAGACCGTCTGCGACGGCTCCATCCTCACATTGGTAACCAAGGGCGAGAATGGCGACATATACACTTGGACAGACGAAAAGGGCAACAACTGGACGTCGACCGGCGAAAATGGCAACACCATAAAGCCAACCATCAGCGAGGACAAAACATTCACCGCAACCGCACACCGCACCTACAACCTGTCAGGCACGCAGCTGGAGTGTACCAACACCGCATCATACACCGCTACTAAGGCTGAGAATCCAAAATTCACGCCAACGGGCGAACCTGTCTGCGCAGGCAACTCATCAAAAATCAGCCTCACAAGCAACCAAAGCGGTATCACCTACAACTGGACTTGGAACGGCGGCAGCCAATCGGGAGGGTCATACCACACCGAGACAAGTTTGAACGAGGAGAAAGAATTCACCATCACTGCGACTTTAGGTCATTGCACCAAGGAAGAAACCTACACGGCGAAAGTGTACACACTCCCAGTATTCACCGATATGGCACTTAACCCTGCCGGCAACGTACTCTGCATCAACGACTCAAAAGAGTTGACTGCCTCTGCCACCGCCGACGCTAACGCAGGCAACACCATCGTCAACTACACTTGGAGCGCAAACCGCGACAACAGCAGTTTGGTAAAGAATTTCGGCGAGACCGTAACCATTCAGCCAAAACAAACTGGCGAGCGAACCTATACGGTTACTGCGATAGACAATAAGAACTGCCAAAGCGCACAAAAGCAAACCATCAACGTAACACCGTTGCCGACCATCACTATCGACAACGATACCGTGGCCTGTCCTAACACCAACCACACATTGGCTGTTACCAGCAACCACGATAAAATCGAGTGGTACGCTTATGACAAAACATCTGGCACGAAGACCGGCAACGTACTTGGAACAAGCAAGGAATTCACAACGCTCATCCAGGACGAAACCGCATTTGTCGTTTCCGTTTCCAACACAACCGACGGCAACTCCTGCTCAACCGACCGAGTTGTCAACGTGAAACTACGCAGTCTGCCAAACATCAATTTCGTCGGAAAAACGACCATCTGTAAGGGCGAAACAACCAAAATCACCCTCACAGGAAACTCCAACGGTAAAAATTATCTGCTGAAGAGCGACGGAACATACGATGAAACAGCACCCGCAACAAGTTGGGATATCCAACCTACGAATACCGGCGACAACGAATACAAGTTCAGAATCGTTTCCGCAGACGGATGCGTCATCGAAAAGAGTTTGACAATCACTGTAAACGCACTTCCTGCAATCACCATCAACGGAGAGAAGAAAGCAACGAGCGAGGTGTGCTTGAACGGCGACGCGACGCTCACCGCCGGCGGAGGTCTTTCCTACACTTGGTATAACAGAAGCACTAATGCAGATATCACCGTCAAGCCATTGACCGAGACGACCTACTATGTAGTCGGAAAAGACGCAAATGGTTGTCAAGACACTGCATGGCACACCGTCGCACCACAATCGCTGCCAGACTTTGAAATCGCCAGCACAGCCAAAGTATGCGAAGACTCAACCTTCACACTCAGAATCAACACCACCGGCGATTATACCTACGCTTGGGCGGACGCTAACAGCAAGTCTATCACAAGCGATGTAGATGGTTCTGCAACGGTAAACATTGTCAACGGGGAAAACATATTCTACGTTACGGCGACAGACAAATCGGCATTGAAATGTCAGCGGACGAAGAACACGACAATCAACTCGAAACCGAACCCTGTCATCACCATCGACGGCAACAATACGGTGTGTCAAAACGCCACCCTTTCTATCGCTGCAAAGTCTGACTTGGCATCTTCCACCTATCAATGGAAAGAGGAAGGCGAAAGCACCACGCTCAGCACCAACAGCACCATCAACGTAAAAGTGGACAAAGTCCACACTTACACCATTTATGTAACGAAAGATGGATGTACCAACAAAGAGACGGTTTCCACTTCGTTCTTCGAGCTTCCAACCGTGGCGATCGACTTTGTAAACGACCCAATGGGCGACAGCATCATCTGCGAAAAATCGCAAGCCGAGCTGACCGCAACGGCTACCAACGGAACGCCGACATACAACTTCCAATGGATTAGCAACTATGTGGACGATGCCAACAAAAACAAGGAGTCAATCACCACACAAGCCCTCAACAACACGAAAGTCAAATATGACTTCATCGTCGAGGTTACAGACGCCAACCAGTGCGTCGGCAGGGACACGATAACCGTGAGGGCGAAAAACAACCCTACAATCACCATCACAGGAGACAAGAGCGTATGCCTCGGAAGTCAGGCCACCCTCACTGCCACCGGCGCAAAAGTATACGAGTGGAATACCAACGAAACATTGGCCACCATCCAACCAACAATCACAGCGAACACAACCTTCACTGTTAACGGAAAAGATGAATACGGATGTCCTGGCTCCGGCAGTTGGACTGTCAGCAAGAAAGACAACCCTACCCTCTACTTCTCCGGCGAACGCGAGATTTGCGAGGGCGACAGCACCACCATCCGCGTGTCGGGCGCAGGAGCAACTGCCACCAACTACAAATGGTATGAGGAAGGAAAACAAGACACCCTCAACACGAACTTCAACAAGTTCAAAGTGGCTGGTACGAAATACCACGTCATTGGTACTCAAAACGGCTGCTCAACCGATTCTTCGCTCGCCATCATCGTCAACGCACTTCCAGAGTTGACCATCAACGGAGAGAACAAAGGCTCGGCATACATCTGCGATGGCGACCAAATGGATTTGAAAGCCACAGACAACAGCGAGTACACCTACCTTTGGAGCACCAACGCATCAACCGCACAAATCAACGTCGCTCCAACGCAGAAAACGGAGTACTTCGTAAAAGTAACGAACGCTAAGAACTGCTACCGCAGCGACACATTCACCGTGAACGTGAACAAACTGCCAGTGGTTAATTTGAAAGCAGCGGCTGGCGTGTGCCAAGGCGGCGATGTGGAGATCCAGGCCATCACCAAGGACGGGGCAGCAACACCTGACTTCTACTACTGGAACAGTGGAAGCAAGTCAACATCTGCAACATTCACTGACAATAACCTGCAAGTCGGCAAGACATATACCGTAAAAACCGAAAGCACAGTGAACGGAACTACTTGCGCTTACACAACAGATGTAACCGTAGAAGTGAAGGAAAACCCAACGGTTGACTTCGACTACGAGAAAATCATCTGTTCGAGCGACCGTATCAGCTTCGCTGCGAAAAGCACGAACACAGCCGACAAGTATTTCTGGCCAGACAACAACACAAAAGCAACTTCAACCTCAAGCTGGTCTACCAAGCCAAGCGCAACCGGCGACATTACTTACGAGATAACCGGTATCAAAGACTACCTCGTGGGCAAAACCGCTTTGCAGTGCACCACCAAGGTAGAGCCTAAAGTTAACATCTACCCAGTGCCAGGATTGAAGATCATCGGTGATGCATTCGTTTGCGAGGACGGAACGGTAACCCTTGAAGCAACGGACACCACTTCGTTCAGCATCAAAGCAGACGCATTCGTTTGGAGCAACGGAGAAACCCTACCACAAATCAATGTAGACGCACCAACGAACGAAAGCGCAAAATACTATGTGGATGGCTCCTACACGATTCCTAACACGACAAAATCTTGTACAAGCCGTTCAAAAGACTTCACGCTCTATAGCAAAGCCAATCCAAGCTTCGACATTGACGGAGCAGACCCAATCTGCGACGGTCAGACCGCAAATCTCAGCATCAGCGGAGGTTTGAATTTGAAGTCCGTAGAATGGAGCGTGGGCGGCAAAGTAATCAGCAATGAGAAAGAGTGTTCAATCGTAATCACGAGCGACACCGAAGTGAAGGCGGTTGCCGTCAACGACAAAGATTGTCAGGCAGAAAGAACCGTTACGATAACGAAGAAGGACAATCCGCAACTGACCGTCAGCGGAACAGATCCTGTCTGCGTAGGCGCGACGACGAACATCATCGTATCTGGTGCCAACTCATACGAATGGAGTTGGACGGAAAACGGCAAGGAAACCACATCAAGTTCTCCAAGCATCTCGCCAACCATCAACGCAAACACCCAGTTTACCGTTAAGGGTGAGAAAGACGGATGTTCCACAACAAAAACATTCTCGGTAGACAAGAAAGACTTGCCAACCATCACCATTGCAGCCTTTGACATGGCAGACGGAAGTATGACAATCGTCCGCAACGAAGATGGCGACAAGCAGACGGAAGTTTGTAAAAATGACCAAATCAAGCTGACCGCCAATTCCGTGCCAACAGGCGCAACCTATCAATGGGAAAACATCTCCGTCGGCAACACCGACGCAACCATCACACCAACCCCTTCGGATATGCAAAAATTCGTTGTGAAGGGAACGGTGAATGAGTGTTCAAGCAGCGACACAATCGTTGTTAAAGTGAACACACTGCCTACGTTCACCGTACCAGCCGCTACAAGAGTGTGCGACGGTGCAACTACCGTAATTGAGGCAAGCGACAACACCCTCTCTTACAAGTGGAATGCGGACGACGCATCCTCAACATTCACCGAAAGTAACAAGTTCACGACGCCAACCGTCAATGCCGACGCGACTTACAAAGTGGTTGCGAAGAACGCCAAAGGATGCGTTTCCGAGGCAGTGTCGTTCAACATCGTGAAGAAGCCTAACCCTGAACCAGTCATCAGTGCTGCGGATAAGGTATGCTACAACTCTACGACCGTGCTTTCCGTTTCGGACAACGAAACATCATCAGCCTACCCAACCTCGTATGTATGGCAAGAAGACGGAACCCGAATCGGAACGACATACACCACCGAGGCTATCACCCGCAACACTTCATTCACGGTAAAAGCCACGAAAGAGCAGTGTGAGGCTGAGGCCACAGTAGAAATCGGCACGTACGACCTGCCAAATATTCAAATCAACAATGGAGACCTTGTGGCAAAGGCTTGCAACAAAGGCAACGTAGAGCTCACAGCCTCCAACGGAGTATCTTACGTTTGGGACGAGCGTACGGCATTGACGAAAAATCCATACATCTTCAAGCCATCTGCCAACGGCGAAACCCACACCGTTACCGGAACGGATGCGAACGGATGCGAGAACACCGCATCAATTAAAATCGAAATCAGTCCGCTTCCATTGTTCACCATCGAGGGCGAACGTGAGCAGTGCGTCGACTCAATCGTAAAACTCACCGCCAAGGCAGTGGAAGCAGGCACCACCTACACGTATGTCTGGAAAAACAAAGACGGTGTTGAGATAGGAACTGTAAGCGGAACCGACAAAGACCAACTCCAACTCACGGTAACAAAAGACACCGTAGTCTACATCACAGCAACAGACAAGAGCGCCTTGAGTTGCGATTCCACATTCAGTGTAACCATCAAAGCGAAAGAGAATCCAGCAATCAACATCGTCAAGAGCGACGCTAGTGTCTGCGCTGGCGAGATGACCACTCTGATTGTCGGCGGAAACGGCGACACCTACCAATGGAAGACCGTGAAGGGTGATGAAATTCCTAACGGAACGACCAACTCCATCACTCCAACCATCACGCAAGACACCTCGTTCGTAGTCTACGCCACCAAACGCGGATGCACAAGCCACGAGACTATCAACGTAACAATGTTGGCGTTGCCAAATGTCCTCATTAAGGATACAACCATCTGCTACAAAGGCACAGCGAAGTTAACCACACTGGCAGATCAAGGGACCTACCGCTGGTATAACAACACCACCCGCAAGGAGTTATCCACCATTACAGGAAACGAACTTGTGGAGCAGCCTCAGATTACAAGCGAGTATATCGTAACCGTTACAGATGCCAACAATTGTAAGGCATCCGACACGGCCACCGTTACAGTCAACACGCTTCCTTCTATCAGCCTCGACTACGAAAGCAAAGAGTGCGAAAAGCAAAACGTGGAGGTGTCTACCACCAAAGACACATACGTTTACAACTGGGATGGCAAGAAAGACGACAACGGCAACCTCGTATTCACCGGACTGCTGTCCCACGAATACACGATGGGCGAACACCCAAGCGTCAACAACATCAAGGTATACGCCAAGACACTTGACGGTTGCGTAGACAGCACCGAAATTGCAGTCAACACCAAGCCTGAGCCAACGCTCAGCATTGCGGTAGACACCGTCTGCTTAGGCAAAACCGCCTACATCAGCGGAACAAATACCAATGTACGCTACGTATGGAAGGAAGGCAACGTGTGGGCAGAGGATGCCCAAACAGTGTCCAACAACAGCGGATTCAACACCCCTGCTCTGACAGAAACGGCACTCTACTACACTGTAAGAGGTACGATGGATGGCTGCTACAAAGACTCGACAGTCAACACCGTTGTCCGCAAACTGCCAGAAATCAAGATTACCGGCGCACCACAAATGACAATCTGCCGAGACAACGACATTGAGTTGCACGCAGACAAGCCAACCCGCGGCTGGGACTACAAGTGGGGCAACAGCCAGTATCAAACCAACGACACCGTATATTCGGCTTACATCACCACCGATGGCGAACAATTCACTCTCTGGGGCAAAGACGAACACGGATGCGAAAACAGCGATGTCATCACCATAAAATTGGAAGATCGCCCAACATTTGACGTTACTGGCGACGTGGCAGTTTGTATGAACACCCAAGCGGAAGTTTACGCAACAAACGGCGAACTTGAATACGTTTGGAAAAACGTCAAAGACGAAACCATCGGCAAGACAAACGGAACAGACAAGTTGGCAATCACCATCAGTCAAGACACCACACTGACCGTCTACGGAAAAGTGCCAGGGCGAAGCGACTGCGACGTAACTCGCACCTACTCCATCACCGCCAATCCTTACCCAACCATCACGGTTGTAAAGGACACCGACGTTGTATGTAAAGGAACTATCGCCTACATTGAAGTGAAAACGGACATCGACGCCACATTCGAGTGGAACACCAACGAAACAGACCGCTACATTCAAAAGGCAATCGACCAAAAGAGCCAGTTCAGCGTAACTGCCACCTCAATTGAAAACACGAGTTGTAGCACCGTCAAGACATTCGATGTGGATATATGGAATCTGCCGACTGTGGTTGCCGACCCTGTGGCTATCTGCTACGGCGAGAAAGCCCAGCTGACCGCAACAAGCACCGATGCAGCCACCCCAGCGACATTCCGCTGGCTCTCCGCAAGCACAGATGGCGAAACATTCGAAACCCCTGAGCTGACATCTAACACCACCTACAAGGTGCAGGTGACAGACGCTCACAAGTGTGTGAACACCACCACCACCGAGGTAAGCATCAACCCACTTCCAACCTTCACGATAGAGCGCACCACGCCTGTCTGCCGCGGCTGGGAGGCAACACTCACCGCTCAATCGTCCGATGCGAGAACACTTTCCTACATCTGGGAAGACGACAAAGACGGAACGTATGACGTGAAGAACACATTCGTCCACAGCGTAGGTCAAGACACCACATTCGTTGTCTGGGCAAAAGACGAACTGGGTTGTAAGCAAAAGAAAGAATCCACCGTCAAGGTGAAAGAGTTCCCTACCCTCTCCCTCAGAATGGAGAGCGACACGGTTTGCTACGGCGAATCGCGGACACTCTACGTTTCGGGTGCGAACAACGGCTATAACTGGACAATCGAAGGAAATACCGTTTCCACCGTCAACTACTACAAGTTGGAGAACGTAACATCGCGCACAGAGATTTCCGTAACGGGAATCACGAGCGACTGTCCTTCTACCATCGACACCGTCATCAAGGTTTGGGACTTGCCAACCATCACCATCCAGCAAGCAGCCCCTATCTGCTTAGGCCAAAATGTCAATCTCATCGCCGACGGTGGAGTGCCAGGCTCATACAAATGGAACACGGGTGAAACAGACGACAACATCACCCCTACGCCAAACAAAATCGGCGAAAACACCTACTCGGTATCTGCGAAAGACATCCACGGATGTAAAAACAACGCAGAAACCAAGGTTGTAGTCAACGCATTGCCAAATGTTTCCATTACCGCTCCTGAGGAGGTTTGCCGCAACACGACAGGCGTGTTGGAAGCGGTCGCACCTACGGCACAGCAATATGAGTGGCACAATGCCGACGGAACAATCATCGCCGGCGAAACCTTGAAGGAATACACCGCCACAATCGACGAAGACAGCAAACAATACTGGGTAGTTGTTACAGACAACAACCAGTGTGTCGACTCCGCCGACATAACCATCCGCGCAAAAGAGTTCCCTACTCCTAACCACCGCACCAGCACCGGCCGCGACAGCGTCTGCGTGGGTTCTGCCATCACTATCTATGTGAGTGGAGCAGAAAGTTACGAATGGGAGGATGGAACCACAAGCAACTCTATCAGCGAGACACTCACGGAACCAAAATCGTTCACCGTAACCGCAACCACCAACGGATGTTCTACTCCGCTCACCATTGATATCGACACACTTCAGTTGCCAATATTCAAGGTGGACGGCGGCGAAATCTGCCTCAACGACAGCATTAAACTCTCCGCAGGTAAGAACACCGCACTCAATCGCACAGGCGAATTGACCTACAAGTGGAAGCACAACGGCTCGACCCAAAGCACCATCGTGGAAATTCCAATCTCTACGAGAACCTACTCCGTTGTCGGAACAGACGAGTACAGTTGTAAGGCGACTGCCACTGCCGAGGTGATTGTCAATCCTCTCCCTACCGACCTCAAAATCGACGGAGACAACGCCATCTGTAAGAACGACAACGTCAACCTGAAAGCCAACTCCGCTTCCGCTGTGGAATATGTATGGTATAACGACAAAGACACCACCAAGGCTTCCGCACTGCTCAAACGCTACAACGCTACGGAAAGTGAGAGTCTCAACGCCGAAATCGTGAAAGACACCACATTCTACGCTGTGGCTATTGACCAAAAAGGCTGCCGCTATATGGTTTCGCACGACATCACCAAAGTAGACCATCCAACGCTGGTTCTCTCCTACCCAGACAGCGTCTGCTACGGCGACCGCGCTTCCATCTCCATCAAGAATGCAAGCACATATGTCTGGGATGTCGACGGTTCGACCAAGAGCTACAGGACGGATGTCATCACCAGTGATACAATCTTCACCGTAACCGGCTATGCCAACGGTTGCTCAACTTCAGATTTCGTGAAAATCCACAAACTTGACTTGCCAGTCATCAGCATTGACGTAAAGACCGACAAGGGAACAAACGAAATCTGTAGAGGTCAAAACAAGGCGACCCTCACCGGTAAAGGCGGCTTGGCTGGCGGCTACACTTGGAGCACCAAGGAGACAACCGACGCCATTACCGTCGCACCAACCAACAACCAGTTGTACAAGGTAACAGGAACGGGAAAGAACGGATGTAAGAATACCGTTGACACAACAATCAAGGTGAACGGATTGCCAGTCATCAGTATCGAAGGAATTTCCGAAATCTGTGAAAACGACAGCTTCACATTGAAAGCCGTCAGCAGCGACGATTTCAAGATTGAAAAGTACGATTGGACGGGATATAGCCAATTCACCGCCGACTCTATCGTCGCAGCCATCCGCACCAACCAAACATTCCACGTGAACGTTACCGACACGAACGGATGTACCAACGACGCCGAGAAGAGCGTAACCGCTAAGAAGTACCCAGAAGTGAAGGCAACCGCCGCACCACAGAACGTTTGCCGCGGCGACAACACCATGATCTCCGTACAAGGTGCAAGCACCTACCTCTGGAAAAACGGCGAAGGCACAACCGCAAGAAGCTTCATCGTAACACCAACCTCCGACACGACATTCTATGTCGAAGGAACATTGAACGGCTGTACCACATCCGACTCTATTAGGGTGAAAGTCAATGAACTGCCAAACATCACCATTGAAAGCCTTGGCAACAGAACAGAGATTTGCCAAAACGACACTCTCCGTTTGACGGCAAAAGACAACAACCTCCCTAACAAGACGACCTTCAAGTGGAGCAATAACGATGCCGCTTCATACACCGAAGTGTACCCTATGACGACCACGAAGTACATCGTAACCGGAACAGACGCCATCACATCGTGCCACGACACTGCCGAATTCACACTGAAAGTGAACACGCTGCCAGTCTTTAGCATCGAAGGGAAAGACCTTGTCTGCAAAGGCGACGAAGACACCCTCTTCGTGAAGAACGCAGAGGCTGCAACCTACAAATGGCTGTCCAACTCCAATATGCTGGCAGACACCCTTATCAAGAAGATTGACACCACAACCGTATTCCGAGTAGAAGCGACGGATGCAAACGCTTGTAAGTCAATACAAACGAAGACCGTCAGAACGAAAGCATACCCAGTGGTAAGCATCTCCGCTCCTGACGAAGTGTGCGACGGAAATGTGGCAACCCTCACCGCAACGGGTGCTGCAACATACGTCTGGGAGAAAGACAACAGCACGTCGAACAGCATCAACGACACCGTAAGGCAAACCACAACCTACGTTGTCCGCGGTACGACAAACGGCTGTACAACAGAGCAGAAGCACACCATCACGAAGTTGACGCTGCCAACGGTGCAAATCTCACGCACCAAAGACTCTATCTGCTTCGGCGGAAGTACCTACCTGAGCGGTCCTTCTGGATTGAGCTACATTTGGAGCAACGGCTCGAGCCTGCAAGGCATCACGGTCAAGCCAACCACTACAACCGACTACATCCTGATTGGTCGCGACGCTAAACAGTGCGAGGCAAGAGACACAATAACCATCACCGTCAACCCATTGCCTAACGTAAACATAACAGGCACAGACGCCGTTTGCGACGGAAGCAATGCAGAGTTGATCGCCAACGGAGCGACGTCCTACACCTGGACTACCACAGGCGAAACAACGGATACAATCCGCCCAGTCATCAACGCAACAAAGACCTACACGGTTGTCGGAAAAGACAAACACGGATGTGCGAACACCGCCTCTATCCAAGTGCGCAAGAACGAAATTCCGAAAATCACCTACACCGCACCTGAAAGCATCTGCTACGGAAGCATCGCTTCTATGACAGCGTACAATGCCAACGAGTACGCTTGGTGGGAGAAGGGTAACCCTGCGGACACCCTCGTGAAAGGCAATACGCTGAACGCAAAACCTGAAACCAAGACCACATACGTTGTGAAGGGAACATCCAACGGCTGTACTTCGTTCAAAGAAATCGAGGTGGATGTGTTAGAGTTGCCAGACATCACCATTGCGGGTGATATGGAACTTTGTGTGAACGACTCCACTGTGCTTACCGGAAACGGCGGCGTGTCTTACGTCTGGAGTACCGGCGCACAAACGCAATCCGTGAAAGTGTCACCGCTAAGCACCACAACCTACACGCTGACAGCGAAAGGTGAAAACGGTTGCGAGGCGATTGCAAACCACGAGTTGAAAGTCAACCCTCTGCCAAGCTTCACAATTAAAGGCGACAGGGCTGTGTGCGTGAACGAAACCGACACCCTCACCGGCGTAAGCACCGACGGAGTAACGAAGTACGACTACACCTGGGCTTGGAAGGGCGCAACCACCAACTTAGAGTCGAGCACAGACAGCACGGTAATGGTTCTCGTCGACGAGAACAAGAACTTCACCGTGGCAGCCAAAGACAGCAACAACTGCCGCGCCGTTCAGACATTCACCGTAACAAGCAAGCCTTACCCAACCATCACGTATGTTGCACCAGACAGCGTCTGCCAAAGAGAACTTCTCAGCATCTCCGCATTCGGTGCCAACACCTACAAATGGTCGACAGGCTCCATCACCAACCAAATGACCGATATGCCAGAGTATGACGGAGAGATCTCCTACTTCGTGGACGGAACATTGGATGGTTGCACAAGCACAAAGGCTATTCCTATCAAAGTGTTGAAAAAGCCGTTGCTTGCCATCGACGGACGGTCGGAGGTATGTAGCGGAGATACACTGACACTCACCGCCACCGGTGCGAAGACCTACAAGTGGAACAACGGACTCTATGCAGAGTCTATCACCAGCTACCCTAGCGTATCCTCAAGATACACCGTAACTGGTACGGCGGAGAATGGTTGTAGCGACACCGCTGGAATCTCGGTAACCGTACACCGCCTGCCAGAGTTCGACATCATCAGTGAGAACGAGATTTGTACAGGCGAAGAACTGACCGTTATGGCTTCGGGCGACGCAACAACCTACTACTGGGGTTACGGCACGCGCGACTACGACGACAACATCACCTTCAACAACAAGCAAATCCGCATTCCTATCGACAAGGCGATCTTCCTCTTCGTTAAAGGTGTGGACGCAAACGGTTGCGTAAGTGAAAACCAGAAACAAATCAAAGCCATCACCAAGCCAGATGTGTTCTACACCGGTAATACCGATGTCTGCCTCGGAGAAAGCGTCACACTCCTCGGACAAGGTGGAGAATCCTATCTGTGGAAGCTGAACGGAAGAAACCAAACCGGCGGTTCGGTAACCTTCGTTCCACAAAAAGACCAGCAGGTGGAGTTGACAGGAACCTTGGGACTCTGCTCGTCGACCATCACAATCGACGTTACAACCAAAGATGTGCCAAACCTCACCATCGAAGGAAGAACAGCTATCTGTAAGGGCGAGACTTCCATCCTGACGGCAACCGGCGCAGTAGACTACGAGTGGAGCACGGGAGAAACCACACGCACCATCTCACAAGTCTTGAAAAACTCCATGCGCTATGTGGTTACCGGTACGGGCTACAACGGATGTAGCGCAACCAAGGCCATCACCGTCAAAGTCAACCCACTTCCAACAGTGAAATTGATAAGCGACTCCATCTCCGGATGTCCTGAAATCGGAACATCCATCAAGCTCTACGCTACTGGCGCAGACAGTTATATATGGACAAGCGATCCAATGAACTTGGAGATCGACGGCATTATGGTCGACACCGTAAGCACAACGCTCTTCGACAAGACTACCATCACTGTTACGGGTAGCGACGCATTCGGCTGTTCAAGCACCGACTCCGTTACCATCACTCCTATGGAGTTCAACCCTACCATCTACTCTGTAACGCCAAGAGTCATCGAAGAGAAGAACCCAATCATCAGTTTGGACGGCGCATATCCTGAAAACGCTTCGTGGATGTGGACAACGGTACGCACCGAAGAAGTCGGATTTGAACAGGGGGTTGACGTAACAGATACCGTCATAGGTCAGAACCAAAGGTATAAATACCCTAACACCTTTGAGAAAGACTCGTTTATGGTTACCGTGGCTGCCACCGACAAGAAAGGATGCGTCTACAAAGACACCACACACATCTACGTATGGCGCGACTTCTGGGCACCTAACGCCTTCACGCCAAACAACGATGGCACGAACGACGAGTTCCACTTCATCGGCGTAGAGTTGATGACAGGATTCCACTACATCGTCTACAACCGCATCGGTACCATCGTCTTCGAAACCAACGACAAGGATGCCGCTTGGGACGGAAACGATATGAAGGGAGTTCCTTGCCCTGAAGGCGTCTACGGATATGTGGCAACCTACGAGAGCAAGTTTATGGGACTCAACAAGAGCGGCGAGAAACGAGGCACGGTAACGCTCATAAGGTAACGGGAAAGAACCCAATCACAAAAGGCGAGGCATACGGATGAGAACGCCGTATGCCTCGCTTCATTATAACCCAAGGATTTTCGGATTTTCAAAATAAAAAAACATTCAGTTACAATGGTTTATCCAGACAACTTTGAAGCGAAAACAGGATTTGACAAAATACGCACCCTACTCCACGCACGCACCCTCTCAACTTTGGGCGACGAGTGGATCGACGACATTTCCTTCAAAAAAGACTACGATACCATCATCACCGAACTCAACCAAACAAAAGAGTTCACCCATATCATTGCCGACGCAGAAGACTTTCCGCAAGACGCATTCTACAACCTAAAAGAACCTTTGCAGAAAATCACCATCGAGGGTATGTTCATCGAAGAACAAGAACTCTTCGACCTCAGGCGGACACTCGACACTATCGGGAAAATCCAACTCTTCTTCAACGAAAAAGACGAAGAACAATTCTTCTATTTGAAAGATCTGACGAAAGACATTTTCACTTTCCCAGACATCATCCGAATGATAGACAAGATATTAGACAAGTTCGGAAGAATCAAAGACGATGCGACGCCCGAGCTGCACAACATACGCCGTGCCATCTTCTCCGCCCAGAGTAATATCTCCAAAGCAATATCCGCCGTGCTGCAACAAGCCCGCAGCAACGGGTTCGTAGAACAAGACACCCAGCCAGCCATCCGCGACGGGCGACTCGTCATTCCAGTACCGCCCACCTTCAAACGGAAAATCAAAGGCATCGTCCACGACGAGTCTGCCACAGGGAAAACCGTCTTCATTGAACCAGAAGCAGCAGTTGAACTCAACAACAAGATCCGCGAACTGGAAGCGGAGGAACGGCGTGAAATCATCAAAATTCTCACAAACATCAGCAACGAACTCCGCCCACGCATACCCGAGTTGTTAGACTCAATGAATTTCCTCGGTCAGATCGATTTCATCCGAGCAAAAGCGTTACTCGCCATTGATACGGAAAGCGCACTGCCAAGAATTGAAAACACCACCATAGTCGATTGGAGCATCGCCACCCACCCCATCCTCTACCTAAACCACAAAACCAATGGCAAACGAGTGGAACCTCTCAACATATCGCTCAACCAAGAGCAACGCATATTGGTGATCTCCGGACCCAACGCAGGAGGTAAGTCCGTCTGCCTCAAAACCGTAGGACTGCTGCAATACATGATGCAGTGCGGACTGCTCGTGCCAATGCACCCTTCAAGCATTATGGGCATTTTCGAAAACATATTGATTGACATCGGCGACGAGCAATCCATTGAAAACGACCTCAGCACCTACAGCTCGCACCTCACCAATATGAAGCAGTTCGCCCGCCACTGCAACGAACAGACCATCCTCCTCATCGATGAGTTCGGAAGCGGTACAGAACCCAAAATCGGAGGGGCAATCGCCGAGGCACTCCTCAACCTCTTCAACCAGAAGCGTTGTTTCGGCGTGGTTACGACCCACTACACCAACCTCAAGAACTTCGCCAAAGAAACTAAAGGCATCATCAACGGCGCTATGCTCTACGACCGCCACGAAATGAAACCCCTCTTTCAACTGCAAATCGGGAATCCAGGCAGTTCGTTCGCCATTGAAATCGCACGGAAAATCGGTCTGCCCGAAAGTGTCATCACCGAAGCCATCGAGCACGTAGGGGAAGACTATGTGAATATGGACAAGTACCTGCAAGACATCGTGCGAGACAAACGCTACTGGGAGGGAAAACGACAAAGCATCCGGCAGAAAGAGAAAAAAATCGAGGAGCTGACAGACAGTTACGAAACGCAGCTGCAAGCCCTCTCCGCCGAGCGGAAACAAATCATCCGCGAAGCCAAAGAAGAGTCGAAACGCATTCTTGAACAAGCGAACGCCACCATTGAAAACACTATCCGAAAAATCAAGGAGAGCCAAGCCGACAAGGAAAAAACGAAAGAGGCACGCAACTCGCTGAATAATCTGAAAAACGCCTTAGAAAAAGAAACGGACGAGAGCCATGCCATCGACCGTAAAATCGAAAACATCCAAAGGCGAAAGGAACAGCGACATCCCCAAAGTGAAAAGAAAGAGAAAAAAGACGAAAAGGAAACGTGGGTGGTTGGTCAAACCGTACGCATAAAAGGGCAAACAAGCTGCGGAACGATTTTGGACATCAAAGGGGAAAACGCTACCATCGCCTTCGGATTCATCAAAACAAGCGCCAAATTGGAGAACTTGGAAACGGTGAGCCAGAACCAACTGAAACGCGAGCAGAACTCCAAAAAAACGAGTTTCCTCTCCAACGAAACGGCAAAAGACATACACCAGAAGAACCTGAAATTCAAACGCGAAATCGATGTGCGCGGTATGCGTGGCGACGAGGCTCTACAAGCCGTTTCCTACTTCATCGACGATGCCATTATGCTCAACGTAGACCAAGTGCGCATACTGCACGGAACGGGAACCGGCGTGCTTCGTTCGCTAATCAGGGATTATCTAAGGACAATTCCTGAGGTGGCATCCGCCGCCGACGAACATGTAGAATTTGGCGGTGCTGGCATCACCGTCGTGAAAATGAAAGAGTAAGATTTAGGAGAAGTTAGCCATATAGCACGGGAAATAAACTAAATTTGTAGATAATACAAGTGAACAATAAAAATAAAAAAATGAACAAAAACATCTTTTCTAAATTACTGGCATTCATTGCCTGTTTGTTTTTTTCGGGTGCGACCTTCGCACAAAACGACCGTCCCGTAAGATTCGGGTTCGACCTTGGCCTCGGCTATGCCAACCAATGGGGAGATGCCTACGATGCTTACCATAAGACGGGTATCTTCAGCTTCTGCTTCGGAGCGGATTTGGACATTCGCGTTTCTGAGAAACAGTTCATCGAGGTGGGCGCCAATTTCAACCGCAAGGGAACTAAAATCGAAGGTCACGAATGGGTGAAGGACGGTGGTCCGTGGAAGTTCTACACAGACAAAGACAAAGCGACCGTCAATATGTTCTACTTACAGGTACCTGTTATGTACGGACTATGTCTCCCTATTGAAAACCACGTCTCTTGGAAATTTATGGTGGGTCCTTACGTTGGAGCAGGGTTGACGGGCGACCGCCGCAATGAGTACAAGAGCGATGCAGCCAAACTACACAATGAAATAGAAGGTCGCGCCGAAACCGTCAGCACTTTCAACGACGAGCCTGACGACTTCAGTTTCAAACGCGTGGATGTGGGTGCGAAAATCCAAACCGGCGTTACCGTAGACCGTGTCTCCTATATGGTGGCATACGAACTCGGTTTCTTCAACACACTGCAAGAGAATAAAAGCCTCAACTACGACGATTATAAAGCACGCAACAACAGCATTATGGTGATTGTGTCTTTCAGATTCTAACCAGATTCCCTCCCATTACAAAGGATGCGTCACACGCATCCTTTTTTTGACCCATTAATAAAAAAACAGTCCCAAGTTTCACAACTTGGAACTGCTCCGTACAGAATGTACTTAATTATGAAAACAAACACTATTATGAAAAAGTTTTCTGTATTATATCGCTGTGAGCATATTCACATTCAATCTTTACATTTCAACAGGAAGTCCTTGATAGAGCTTCAATAACAAAATGTTCAGTATTGCAGTATATTTCGCTTGTATGGTCTGGCTCTGCACATTCAAAAGTGTATTGCGCTCGCTCAACATCTCAAATGGCGTTGCCGCACCTAAGTCTGACTTTTCCTTCACCAAATCGTAAGTCGTCTGGGCAGACTCCTCATTGCTGAGCGATGCGACGTAACTCGACTGAGCGGATGTCGCATCATTATGGACAGACTCTATCAGTTTCTTCAAACTCTCCTCCTTCAACTCCGTCTGAATGGCACTTTCGTAACACTCCAACTTCGCACGTTCCTTTTCCGACTTTCTACTTCGATTATCTAAAATAGAATACTTTAAGGATAGCCCGACACTCTCACCGAAATTCTGCTTCATCTGGTCGCCCCAAGCGGGATCCGCACCTGTACTGTGCGATGTTCCAACACTCGCAGACAAACCAATTGACGGGTAGTAACCTGCTTTCGCCGACTTAACGCCCAACTCAGCCATCTCCTCGTTCATCTTAGCCGACCGAATCTCGGGACGGACAGCCAACGCCACCTCGTATGCGGCAGACTTATCTTCCAATGTCCTCAAAATCTGTTCATCAGAGATTTCAGGGAACCCGACCTCTATCTCTTCACTTGTTTCAAGCCTCAACAAAAGCGTCAAATCCAATTTTGCTTTCGTCAAATCGTTCTGTGCGACAATCAACTCATATTTCTCTTTCGTCAATTGCGCTTTGATTTGTGAAAAATCACTCTTCGACATCGAGCCAGCTTCAAACAGCGAGTTACTTCTGTCATACTCTGCCTCTGCCACCTCAAGGGCATTCGCCTTCATCCGGAGGTTCTCCGTGGCGTAGAGCGTTTGGATGAAATACGCAATCACATTGGCAGCAACATCCTCCTTTACGCTGGCGATAGAAACCGAATCAATGCGTTCCTGCAACTCCTGCTTGCGAATATTGTATTTCCGCTTGAATCCGTCAAAAACCGTCCACGAGGCATCAATGCTATACCTACCATTGTAAGCGGTTTTGTCCTGACCCTCCATCTCCAACCAAGGGTTGTTACTAAGAGAATGGCTTGTGGAGAACGAAAGGCTTGGCTGACGCTGCGCCCTCGCCTCTTTGGTATTCACGCGATCCTTATCAAGTCCAACCTTTGAAGATTGAACTTCCAAATTATGCTCCATCGCATAATCAAGGCATTTCTGTAAATCCCAATACTCCTGTGCATTAGCGGTTGCGGCAGTCATCGACAAACCACAAGCGATCGTCCAAAGGATTTTCTTATACTTCGCAAATTCCATTCCTAATGCTTTTTGTGCAAATATAAAAGGAACGAACCGCAAGTCATATTTTAATCGACAATTCCAAAAAAATAATCGACAAACCGAAGTTCAGCGTCTTTAAAACAAAGATTCCGTATCGTTGACTAACGCATTGAATTTTCTTTCAGACAAACCCATTTCGCTTTTTCTACAAGCCGACGGACAAAGCCGAGCACGCCCGACTTCGTCGCTTTCTAAAATCACCTCGTGAATGTCAGCAAACGGCCTTTGTTGTCCGATTGAATTTTTCCATCGTCATACACAACATTTCCGTTCACGAAAGTCTTTTCGATTTTAAAGTTCAGCGTTTCACCCTCCATTGGAGACCAACCGCACTTGTAGAGGATGGAATCCTTCGTAACCACATTCGGGCAATCAGGCTGAACAAGCACCAAATCCGCAAAATAACCTTTGCGAATGAATCCCCTCTTCTCCACATTGAAGAGTTTTGCAGGGTTGTGGCACATTTTCTCCACCACTTGCTCACGTGTGAAGTTGCCTTTTTTGGCCAACTCCAACATCATTTGGAGTGAGTGTTGGATGGAAGGGTAGCCAGACGCAGCGTGCAGGCAGTCGCCCTCCTTGTCGCTCAGCAAATGCGGGGCATGGTCGGTCGCCACCGTGTCGATGATGCCAGCTTCAACCGCCTTTAAGAGGTTTTCACGGCTCTTCTCCTTCTTGATGGAAGGGTTACATTTGATTTTTGCGCCAAGACGCTCGTAGTCGCGGTCGTCAAACCAGAGGTAGCCAACGCAAGTTTCTGCGGTGATTTTCTTCTCGTCGATGGGCTTGTTGTTAAACAGAGCCATCTCCTTTGCGGTGGTGAGGTGCAACACATGCAAGCGGGTGCCGTGCTTCTTCGCCAGATCAATCACACGCGATGTAGCCTTGTAGCAAGCGTCGGAATTGCGGATTATCTCGTGGTAGGAAATCGGAATTGACTGGTCGCCCAGCTCTTCCTTCACTTTCTTCAGGTTCTCTTGGATGGTCTGCTCGTCCTCATTGTGGGTTGCGACCAGAATAGGTGCATCTTTGAAGATCTTGTCCAAGACGGAAGGGTCGGTAACCGCCATATTGCCAGTAGATGCACCGACAAACACTTTGATTCCGCACACCTTGTTTTTGTCTACGTTGACAACCTCATCTATGTTGTCGTTGGTTGCGCCAAGGTAGAACGAGTAGTTGGTGAGGCATTTTTTCTCCGCCAAAGCGATTTTGTCGTCGATAGCCTTCATCGTGGTAGTCTGCGGAAGCGTGTTAGGCATATCCATAATACTGGTTACGCCGCCAGCCACAGCAGCCATTGACTCACTCTCCATATCGCCCTTCTGCGTAAGACCTGGCTCTCTGAAATGCACATGCGTGTCGATTACGCCTGGCAGCAGCCATTTTCCGTCTGCGTCAATCACCTCACTGTTACTCAGCACATTGTCAGGCACATTGTCGCGGAACACCTTCAATATCTTATCACCCTCAATCAACACAGAACCCTTGAAAGAGTTCCCCTCGTTGACGATTTTAGCCTTATGAATCAGTATGTTTTTCATGACTGTATTTATTTCGGATTGTGAGATTTCATTGTTTTTTCTTTTGGGGATATTTACGGAAGAGGCTCCCCAATTTCAGCCGAATGACGCCAAAGACCGCCTCGCCGAAGATTCCGCCACTCATTTTGGAATTTCCGAGTACTCTGTTCACGAAGATAATCGGCACTTCCTTGATGGTGAAACCGCATTTGTATGCGGTGTACTTCATCTCGATTTGGAAAGCGTAGCCCTTGAACTTGATTTTGTCGAGTTCTATGGTTTCCAACACTTCACGGCGGTAGCATTTGAAGCCTGCCGTTGTGTCGGCAATCTTCATACCCGTGATGATGCGCACATAAATAGATGCGAAATATGACATCAGCACACGCCCCATAGGCCAGTTCACCACGTTCACACCGCTTATATAGCGCGACCCGATAGCCACGTCTGCCCCCTCTTCCGAACAGGCTTTGTGCAGTTTCAAAAGGTCGTTAGGATTATGGGAGAAATCGGCATCCATCTCGAAGATGTAGTCGTAGCCGTTTTTCAAGCCCCAACGGAAGCCCTCGATGTAGGCGGTGCCCAAACCGAGTTTTCCGCTACGCTCAATCAGGTGAAGGCGGTCGGCGAACTCCGTCTGCAAGCGTTTGACGATAGTGGCAGTGCCGTCGGGCGAGCCATCGTCAATCACTAAGACATGAAAATTCTTAGGTTGGGAGAATACCGCTCTACAGATGTTTTCGATATTCTCTTTCTCATTATATGTTGGTATGATTACCACACCGTCGTTAGTCGTTTCCACTGTGCTTTTATTTGCGTGTTAATGCAAATTTAGAAAATGCAAATGACTTTTCCGCAGAAAAGTCTATGGCAAAAATTGATTTAGGTCAGAAAAATTTTCAGGCATTCATTTTCCCATAGGTTTCTATCCTCAATAAGTTTCAAATTCAATTAACAAACCCGAATCATCAACCAAAAAGGACGAAGCCCAATCAGCCCCGTCCTTTCCTTTTATCGCTATAAATGAACTATTTCTTAATCACTTTCGCAGAGAAAGGCACTCCATCGCACCATACGGTTACAATGTAGATGCCTGCGTTGCACTTACTCAGGTTCACATAACTCTCGCCAGCGGCAAACGCCTCGCTGAGGATTGTCTGTCCAAACACATTGCCGACAGTAATTATCGCATCGTCGGCAATGCGCACATTAAAACCCTCGCCGAAAGTCGTCGGATAAATTGAAACAGTGTTCGAAGCGTTTGTCTCCTCAACACCAGACATTACATAGTCGCTCCAAGCAACCATATCCTCCAACGTGATGATACGCTCATCTTCCATCACTTTCTTCCATTGGGTAGTCTCGGTTTGGTCGGCGAAGTTTCCACTCCATGATTGATACCAAGGCATCCACCAGCTCCAAGTTGCATCATTGTCATAGCAGTCATCCACATCAGGCACTGGTCCGTTCTCTGAAAGGGCAATCAATTTGTTGTTAGAAGTCAACTTCTTCAAATTGTTGAATGCCACATAGTTGCTCTGGTAGTCCTTCGCATTGTTGTAGATATCGATAGAAACAACATCGTAGTATTCTGCACCTGGATTCCAATCTGAATCGGTAGCATACTCAGGATTCCAAACCCAAACGAGGTTCTTCACACCTTTGACATTGACCATCTCATTGTAAACCAATTGGTAGAGTTTAACGTAGTTTGCACCACCTTGTGTACCCCACCAGAACCAAGCACCGCTTGCCTCGTGCAAAGGACGGAAAATAGCTGCGATACCCTCTTCTTGCAACTCCAAGAAATAGTCTGCCACCTTGTCGATGTCGGCAATCATATTCTTGTAGTAAGTAGAAGTAGTGTTCCAAGTTCCGTCAGCATTCATTGCGTCAGTGAAGTTGAAATCGGTTTGGTTGTTCGCATCATCATTTTTTACATAGAAACCATCTGTTGTGTAAGATGGTGAACGCCAGTGCCAAGTGAAGGCAGGGATTCCACCCTTCTTCCACAAACTTTTCGCCAAAGAGATAGCCACCTTTGTGTAGTTGAGATACCAACTATCGCTTGAAGATTTACCAGTTGCGTTCATAAAGTCGAAACCTACCAATGCAGGATATTTTCCACTTCTTGTGTAAACAGCCTGAACATCCTCGTGTGCAGTAATCTCTGAAGCGGTTGATGCGCCGTCCATGCTTCCAGTCATGAAACCAGAGATGGTTTTCTTACCCCAATTTGTAACGAGGAAGTTGTACAATTTCTGAGCAGATTCAGTTGAATTAGGTGTTACCAACGAAGCAGATGGTGTTACAGGAGCGTCAGCCTCTGTGTCGAGTTCCAAACGCACATAGTCAACTACGAACCATGTCCAAGATGGTTTAATACTTACTGTTACCTCGCCAGCAGACATACGGTATGAACCGCCATCATACTCTACTGTTTCAGAAGATTCAGCATTCGAGATAGTTGCAGAAGCAGATCCTACGACAACATTATATTGTTTTCCTCCGTAAATGCCTAAATCTCCAACAAGCACCTTGTATGTTCCTGCTGCTGGCACATTGAATGTGAAGTTGATGTATCCGCTATTATCTTTAATGCTTATACCTTTTCCTCCAGACAAAGCGTCATTGGTTACAACAACACCGCTATAATCGGCGCACTCAGCCTCTTTGCGAAGGTCTGTTTGTGCATCGCAAGGGTCTGTTACCTTCTCCTCAACGTATGTACCCCAATCTGCCATCTCATCCAAAGTGATGACATTCTCAGAAGCCATGTTGGTCTTCCAAACATCAGCAGAAGTTTTTTGATACATAGATGACCAAGACTGATCCCAAGGCATCCAGTAACTCCACATCGCACCATCATTCTGCATATTGGTGATGTCTGGAATATAGTCTGTCTCAGACAAAGTGATCATCTTGTTCGTACCCATCAATTCTACGATTTTTTTGTAATAATCTGATGCGGAAGTATTTGAACCTCTGTTGTAAACATCGACACCGATGATGTCAACGTATGCGTCGCCTGGATACCAATCGGCCGTCAAGGTTGCAGGAGATGTCCAATCATTAGTTTGTTGGCACAACTCTTTGCTTCTCTCAATGTTCCAAACCCAAATACAGTTTTTCACACCTTTCACGTTGACCATCTCATTGTAAACGAGTTTCCAGAGGGCAATGTACTGCTCAGCAGTACAAGTGGCACTCCACCAGAACCAACGTCCTGCAGCCTCGTGCAATGGTCTCCAAAGCACTGCCACACCGCTCTTCTGCAATTTGAGGAGTTGATCAGCGACATGGTCGATATCCGTGATCATGTATTTATACTCGTCTGATGAGGTGTTCCACTCTGTATTACTTGGCTCAGTAAACGCCTTTGTGAAATCCCAATATCCTTTAGAGACGATAGTGTCGCTATAACCCTCAACCGAATGACTTGGGTCGCGCCAGTGCCAGCAGAATGATGGGATACCACCCTTCTTCCAAGTCTCTTTTGCCATTGTAATGACGTTGTTGCTGAAGGTTGAGAACCAACCATCATTCTGAGATTTTCCTGTCGTCATCAAAAAGTCGAAACCGACCATTGCAGGATATTTTCCACCATCATTTTGGTAGAGGTAAGCCAAATCTGGCTGATCTGCCAACGTGGTTGCAGAACTGTTATCGCCAGTCATTGCTCCAGAAATGGTCTTTGTGCCATAGTTGGAGAGCAAGAAACTGTACAACTTTTGCGCAGCATCAGTAGCACCCGACGTACACGGAGCGGTAGCCACTGCAGCAAACGATGTGCCGAATCCGAAGCAGAGAAGCATCAGTGCCACACACAATCTTTTAATGTGAAAAGTCTTTTTCATGGGCTTTTTAAGATTTTAATTTTCAAATATTTATAATCGAAATTGGCGTAGTTCACAACGAACCACGCCAATTTCTTCAGATTATTTCTTGCACAACACTGGTGTCCAAGGCTTCAACTGTTTGAAGAAGTCGTTACCCTTGTCGTCTACCAAGATGAATGCAGGGAAATCTTCCACTTGAATCTTCCAAACGGCTTCCATTCCTAACTCTGGGTATTCAACACACTCAATACTCTTAATACTGCTCTTTGAGAGAACGGCAGCCACACCACCAATCGTACCCAAATAGAATCCTCCGTGTTTCTGGCAAGCGTTGGTTACCACGTCCGAACGGTTTCCTTTGGCAATCATCACGAGAGATGCGCCGTTTGCTTGGAACTCGTCAACGTATGGATCCATACGGTTGGCAGTGGTTGGTCCCATAGATCCGCAAGGGTATCCTTCTGGGGTCTTTGCCGGACCAGCATAGAGTACAGGGTATTTCTTGAAGTACTCTGGCAAGCCTTCGCCTGCGTCCAAACGTGCCTTCAACTTAGCATGTGCAATATCACGAGCCACGATGATCGTACCCTTCAAATTGATACGAGTGCTGACTGGGTATTTAGACAACTCCTTGCGAACTGAGTCGATTCCTTTATCCAAGTCGATGACGATGCTGTTGCTGCCCTCGCCTGCCTTAGCGTATTCTGCAGGGATCAATTCTGATGGGTTAGAATCCATCTTCTCAATCCAGATACCGTCTTTGTTAATCTTAGCCTTGATGTTACGGTCTGCCGAACAACTTACACCCATACCGATAGGACAAGATGCGCCATGGCGAGGCAAACGGATCACGCGGATATCGTGTGCCAAAGCCTTTCCACCGAACTGTGCACCCAAACCGATCTTGTGAGCCTCTTCCAAGAGTTTGTTCTCCAAATCGATGTCGCGGAATGCACGACCCGTCTCATCACCCGTAGTTGGCAAATTGTCGTAATATTTGATAGAAGCCAATTTCACAGTGAGCAAGTTCTTCTCAGCTGATGTTCCACCGATAACGAATGCGATGTGGTATGGTGGGCAAGCGGCTGTACCCAAACTCTTCATCTTCTCAACCAAGAATGGAAGCAAAGTGCCTTCGTTTTGGATAGTAGCCTTGGTCATTGGATAGAAATAGGTCTTATTGGCAGATCCTCCACCCTTAGCCACCATAATGAAACGGTATTCATCGCCCTCAACAGCCTCAATGTCAATCTGCGCAGGGAGGTTGCACTTGGTGTTCACCTCGTCGTACATATTCAACGGAGCGTTCTGCGAGTAGCGGAGATTGTCGTTCGTAAAAGTGTTGAACACACCACGAGAGAGAGCCTCTTCATCCTCGAAGCCTGTCCACACCTGCTGACCTTTCTCTCCATGGATGATAGCAGTACCAGTATCTTGGCAGAATGGCAAAATACCCTTACAAGCCACCTCGGCATTGCGGAGGAACTGAAGTGCAACGTACTTGTCGTTCTCAGAAGCCTCTGGGTCTTTCAAGATGGCAGCCACCTGCTCGTTATGCGCACGACGGAGCATAAACTCAACATCGTGAAACGCTTGCTGTGCCAAAAGGGTGAGACCCTCCTTCTGAACTTTCAAGATAGGATGACCTTCAAAATCACCTACTGACACATAGTCTTTTGTCAACAAATAATACTCCGTGTCGTCCTTTCCACATTGGAACATCGGAGCATACTTAAATTCTACAGCCATAATTATATTTTATATCGTCTTAAAATTCGAGTCTATTTGGGGTCTAATTTATAAACATTTTTTTACAAATCGATGTGTATGGGCAGAAAAAGAATCGGCAAGTTGCGCAGACGCCCGTCAATCCTTGTCGTCTTCCTCTCCCCAAGTCTTGTATTTCTCGGACAAAACGCCCAACCACCGACTGATATGCTGGATGGCGACAGTCGTTCCGTCCGACACCGGCTTTTTCTGCAAACGGAGCAGAAGAACGGCATAAAGCGCATGCAAGCCGAGTTGCACATCGTGCATTTCGACACCTGCGCCCAATTTTTGCCGAAACTCAATGAGGAACGGCAAAATCTTGAAAAACATAGCGTTATACTGTATCTCTTTGGGGTCTTGCATCAGTTCGTTGTGCAACTCATTGATGTCGTCCACCGTATTAACAATGATTTGGAGATGCCCATCTTTTTCCTTGTGTTCGAGCCGCATCATTTCAATGAGGTTGTCATACCAAGCGCGGATCTCAGCTTTCACTTCCGCAGGTTGGTTGTATTGGTCGACAATGGTAGATTGTATCTTTTCAATATCCAAGCCATACGCACGGATTATATCCTCCACCTGCCACATATAGAGAACATACTCTGCGATGTTCTCCTCCTTCTTCTGCTTTGCTATCAACATTTCACACTTCGACTTTAACGATTTTCCAAAAAGATGAATCTACGACTACCGCTCTTTGATCTTTCCTTTTGAGGTGAAGATAAACGAATCTTGCGGCGACACGTACAGGTAGCACTCCTCCGCCTCGCTCCACCGCCGCTCATAGCGGCAAGGCTTGATGATGTGTCCATCTTTCGCGATGACACCCCACTGACCGCCCACCCAGACGGAGTCTTCCACGCCATCAGTGGCAGAGGCTGCCTCAAGCACGGCGTTTTGCATAACGGCGCATTTCCTCTTCACAAAACGGTCGGCCGCGCAATAGTCTGCCGGCAGCACCAACTGCGATTTCTTATTCTCAAAGCCCACCCTGCGCGTTGAAGTATCAACCACCCTCCGCAAACCGCACGAGTAGACATCCGCCACACCATTGATGCGATACACCTCACGCTCTGCGCATACACCGCCCGTGAACATTATAGAGAGAATACACAGCACGAATCTACTCATCGTCATCATCCGAAAAATCAAACATATCCTCTTCATCGCCAAAATCCATATAGGTATCCAAGTCACGGCGTTCCTTCTTGGTGGGACGCCCCGTGCCGCGGTCGCGCGTGCCGAACGCACTGAAACGGCTCATTTCCAACAATTCCATCTGCTCGGGAGGGGTTACGTTCTCCATAAAATCTTGCACGAGTTTCGCACCCATCCGATTTTCCGACAGGGCAAGCACCTTAAATGAGTAGACAATGGGCAAGCGTTTCACCTGCACCACATCCCCCACTTTCACGTTGCGCGAGGGTTTCACACCCACGCCATCCATCATCACCTTGCCCTTTTTGCAAGCGTCCGCCGCAAGCGAGCGTGTTTTGAAGAGCCGCACCGCCCACATCCACTTGTCAATTCGAACCTCGGTTACATTTTCATTTTTTCCCATGCGATGGTCTATTTCAGTTTCTTTTCTATCTCATCCTGTGTGAAGAGTGTCAGCACTTTATGTCCGTCTATCGTATAATCGGGCGACGGAAGCGAGAACAACTGCGACACAAGCCGCATCATCTCCTCCTCTGTCAGTGTCTGACCGTATTTCACTGCGGTGGCTTCCGCTAATCGGAGTGCCAACTTCTCCGTCCTCGTTTCGGGACGCAAGCCCTCCGTCTTATGCATTTCGAGCAATCCGCGGAGGTAATTCTGGGCGTCAGACTCCTTACAATCTGATGGGATGCCATTAATGGCATACGAGCCCTTTCCCATATTGGAAATGTCGAATCCAAGGAACGAAAGTTCCTCCGAAATCTCGTCCAACAGCATAGCTTCCGACTCCACCACATCCATCATCACGGGAAACATCAGTCGCTGCGAAGCCGCCTTGCGCATCTCCATATTCTTGCTGTATCGCTCGAAAAGCACCTTCGCATGCGCACGGTGCTGGTCGATGCAGACAATACCCGACTTCATCACCGTCAGGATATACCTCCCCTTAAATTGGAGATATTGAGTGGCCGGGGAATCCTCGTCCGATGCAGCAACACCTGACTGGTTCTCCGTCGTGTCAGACAGACTGAAATTGAAAGAGAAAGGTTCGGACGGTTCGTCAGTTCTCTTCTCCGATTCGAAGCCGGCATAGAGGCTTTGCCAATCTTGCACACTTGCCTTGGGGCGATAGGACGAGCCTCCGCCACGCCCCGTCGCAAACGGGTTATAGGATGTATCAGGGCCAGAACTGAACGAGGTCTGACCCGTGTTTCTTTTTGTGTCGAAAAATCCGTTTTCAGTGAAAACATCCGCCGCACCATATTCAAAATCAAGCGTCGGCACCACGTTGAATTTTCCCAACGCCTCTTTTACACCCGCCATCAAAATAGACCATATCGGCTGGTCATTCTCAAACTTGATTTCGGTTTTCGTGGGATGAATGTTCACATCAATCTTTGACGGATCTACCTCAAAATAAAGGAAATAATCGGGCGAAGTGCCAACTGCCACCAACCGATCAAACGCCTGCAACACCGCCTTGTGGAAGTACGGATGCCGCATATACCGCCCATTCACGAAGAAATACTGGCGTTCGTTCTGCTTCTTAGCCGACTCAGGTTTCCCGACGTAGCCGCCGATTTTCACCATCGTAGAGTCCACCTCCACCGAGAGCAACTGGGCGTTGATAGATTTCCCAAAGACTGCCACAATACGCTCGCGCAACGAGCCGCGTTTCAGTTGGTATACTAACTTATCATTATGATAAAGTTCGAACTCCGTCTGCGGATTGACAAGGACGATGCGGAAGAACTCCCGCTCAATGTGGGTGAACTCCGTGGTGTTGGATTTCAGAAATTTCCTGCGGGCAGGCACATTGTAGAAAAGGTTGCGCACTGCTATGTTCGTTCCCTTAGGGCAAGCCGTCGGGAGTTGGCTCTCCACGCTTCCTCCGTTGATGACGACGCACGTTCCCATCTCGTCCTCATCGCGCCGCGTATTCAATTCCAATTGAGAAACGGAAGCGATGGAAGGCAGTGCCTCACCGCGGAAACCCATAGTGCGAAGCGAGAAGAGATCGTCTGCCGATGAGATTTTGGAGGTAGCGTGCCGTTCAAAGCAGAGCCGGGCGTCCGTGTCGCTCATTCCCTTGCCGTCATCAATCACTTGAAGCAACGTGCGTCCGGCATCCTTGACAATGACCTTGACGCACGACGCACCCGCATCCATGGAGTTCTCCACCAACTCCTTCAATACCGACGCAGGCCGCTGAATCACCTCGCCGGCGGCAATCTGGTTGGCTACATTATCGGGCAATAAATGAATGACATCGCTCATCTCTCCCTCCTCTCGTTACTTCATATACCACATCAACAAGGCAGCCACCACGACGATGAGCAACATCAGGCGGATGTTGCGCGACTGGGCGTCCGACTTGTTGTTTTTACGTTGTTCCGAAAGGAAGCCCTTACGCACAATGCGCTGCGGCTTTCCCTCTTTTTCGTTGGCAATCTCCTCGCGCACGCGCTGCAAGCGTTTCTCCTGCTCCTCCTTGGCTGGATCGTAGTAGATATACTCGTGGTGGAACTGGCGCACCTTTGGGGCTTTGAAAAAATTGAATATTGCCATATCTCAGATGTATTATAATAAGGAGAGTGGTTGCAATGCAAGCCTCACCCTTTCTTCTCCTTTTTCATTTCGGGGAACATAAAATGGGCCTTCTTCACCTGTTGGAAAAGGTCGGATGCAAAGATGAACTTCTCGAGTTGCTCACAACCCGTGTTGAAGATTTCGTCCTTCGTGCCTTGCCAGGCTTTTTCTCCCTTGTAGATGAAAGCGATGTTCTCTCCGATCTCCATCACCGAGTTCATATCGTGGGTGTTTACCACAGTGGTGATGTTGAACTCGTGGGTGATGTCTTGTATCAACTGGTCGATGAGCAACGATGTCTTCGGGTCGAGGCCGGAATTCGGTTCGTCGCAGAAGAGATACTTCGGGTTCAGCACGATGGCGCGCGCGATGGCTGCTCTCTTCTGCATACCGCCGCTGATTTCGGATGGGAAGAGATCCAAGGCGTGCGACAATTCTACACGTTGGAGGCAGAACTTCGCACGCTCCAACATCTCGTCCTTAGTCATATTGGAGAACATTTCCAACGGGAAAAGCACGTTTTGCAGCACCGTCATCGAGTCGAACAAAGCCGCTCCTTGAAATAACATACCTATCTCACGGCGCAGCATATTTATCTCTTTGCGGTGCATTGACGTGATGTTTCGCCCGTCATAAAGAATCTCGCCGGAGTCTATTCTGTGGATGCCCACGACACTCTTCATCAGCACGGTTTTACCCGAACCGCTCTGACCGATAATCAGGTTGGTCTTCCCCGTTTCGAACGTGGTGGTGATGTCTTTCAGCACCTGCTTTCCGTCGAACGATTTCACCGCATTTTTCACCTCAATCATAAGAGCAATTTTGTAAGCATTATGTTAAACAAAAGAATCAGCACACTGCTATGCACCACGGCATCCGTGCTGGCCTTGCCCACCTCCAACGCGCCGCCATGCACGGTGTAGCCGTAGAACGACGAAACAGAGGCGATGATAAAGGCGAAAACAAGACTCTTAATGATGGAATACGGCACGTAGTAAGGTATGAAAGCATACTGGATGCCTGCGATATAGTCTGTCACCGTAATCATATCCGTGAAGACTCCAACGCAATATCCACCGATGATGCCCACAAACATACTCGTCAGCACCAAAAACGGAATGACACTCACAAAAGCAGTGATTTTCGGCAGAATCAAATAATTGGCAGAGTTCACGCCCATAATGTCCAACGCATCAATCTGCTCGGTGATGCGCATAGTGCCAATCTCCGAGGCGATGTTCGACCCCACCTTCCCGGCAAGAATAAGGCAAAGGATGGACGATGAGAACTCGAGCAGCAGCGTGTCGCGCGTGGCAAGACCAATCAGCGTGTTGGGCAGCACGGGGTTCTCCATATTGTTAATCATTTGGATGGTAATCACCGCACCGATGAAGACGGAGATGATAAGCACGATACCCAACGAGTCGAGTCCCTGTTTTTTCAACTCCTCCGAATAGCGACGCAGGAAGATGTTCCAACGGTCGGGCTTGGCGAAAGCGCGGTACATCAAGTAGGCATACGCGCCGATTTTTTCAATAGGATTCATTTTTCTCTACTGTCAAAATTGTTTGTCAGGCTCGGGGATTTTTCCTTTGTTCTCCTCGTTTTTGTCAAACGATTCGGAATATTCCTTCTTCAACTCTTTATCGTTGAGCAGCACGCCGTCTTTATACTTCAACACATCGGTCTGCACGCCTTTATCGTCTTTCAAAATCCAGTCGCCATCGCGCTTTCCATCTTTGTAGACGCCCTCCACTACGGGGAAGTCGTGTCCTTCGTACAGTTTGTAACTGCCGTGCTCCACACCTTTCTTGTAAGAGGATTCAGAGTAACGCTTGCCGTCTTGTAAAAAGCGTTTGCGCATACCGTCGATGGTGTCGCGCACGTAGGGAATCTCCTCGATCAACGCGCCCTCTTGGGTGTAGACCTTCGATGTGCCGTTTTTCTGACCATTGTTGTAGACTTCAAGGAGGGAGAGTTTCCCCTCGACATAGTAAGTCCACTCCGCCTCTTTTTTCTTGTTCAAGTATGTTCCCTTGACGGAGATGGTTTTGCCATCCTCTTCATAGATAACGATTTGCGAACGTTCTGGGGTTTCGTAGGTCTGCACAGACTTCAACGCACCCGACTCGTAGTAGCGTTTGAAAACGCCCGTCGGCTTGTCGTCCACAAACTTACCTTCATACATTACCTGACCGTTCTCATACGTTTTTTTCCACTCGCCCTGCTTCCGTCCCTTCCTGTCCGTCTGATTCAACGCACAAAGCACAGAAAAAGAGAAGAGACCGCAAAGGAGCAATAGATATTTTTTCCTCATAACACTATTCTTCAACTCGATTCAATTCTCGCAAAAATACAATAAAAGCGGTGATTCGCAAAAAAGAAGTTTCAACAAGGATTTTTCGGGCGGGTGTAATCGCAGCCAGTTAGCGGAGGAAACATAAAACATGCGGAGAAACTGCGCATTTGGCAAAAAATTTTCATGCCTTGGGCATTCCAGGATAGTATGTAAATGAAAGAGCCAATTCTTTAGGGCAGAATGGTTCTGATTTCAGCCCCAAACGGAAAAGTTGAAGCAAGAAATTTTCAACCGATAAAATTGCAAAACAGTCTGCCGCTTATTACATTTGCGCATGTTTTGTTGGCAACCATTAAAAACGATAAGATTATGAAGGTAACAATAGCAAATCCCATTTACGACACAGTCTTCAAG